>JANNFC010000709.1:0-2585 GCA_031379405.1 Betaproteobacteria bacterium
ACATAGGCGTATACAACATCCGTTCGGCCCGGTCGTCAAGCAGTTCGACGTTTCCCGGCTCCGGCAAGGCCGCATTGCACCCGCTATCGCGCCGGCCCAGGCTGCTCCCGAGGTTCAATTCGATCAGCGTGTGTTCTGGTAGTCGCGCCCCTCACCATCGCCCTTCACCGCTCTCGTTAAAGTGGGGGCGCGCTGAAATTCCTATCCTTTTTTGCGCAAAGGCGATCCGTCCGGCATGGTGAGCTTGAAGCGACTCCGTGTTCGTTCAATGGCGTTCGTCCGCTTCGCGGTATCGATCAAGCGATCTACATCAGAAAAATCGAGGGCACAGGTCCATTCTTGCGCAAGGGCAAGTGTATTGATGTGTCCCGTGGGATCGTTGTGTGCCGACAATTGACGCTGACAATCAACGTATTCCTCATGCAGCAGGGTCGGAATGATGATGCGCGCTTGCCCCATCCTGGACAGTTCGGCATTCATGATAAGCCTGGATATTCTTCCATTACCGTCCGAGAATGGATGCACCTCGGAGACCAGAAAGGCGTAGTAGATGGCTCTTGGCAGGCCTTCCATCACACTTGTCGCCATAAGCGATCCTTCCATCAAGGTGCCGCGCACGAAGCGTGGTTCGACAAACCATGTACCGCCCGCGCGATTGTTTTCGAGCTTGAAATGACCGGGAAGCACCTCCGGTCGTTCGCGCATCATCAACGCATGGCGCTGCGCCAACTGATCCGGAAAATCCGGCCCGAAGGCAGGTACCGTATCCCTCCAGGGTGTTCGGTGGGCCAGTTCAAACACGCTCAGAATGTCGTGCGAGTCCTTTAGCCGACGGGCGACGATGCGTCCTTGGAGTGCAATGTCGCGCGCCTCTTCGATCGCAAACTCCGTTCCCTCGACAAAATTGGAGAAGTAGGCTTCAAGAAAAGCGAGATTAGCGCGCGCCGGTTCCCCGGTGGCGACGGCAGGGCGCTGCGTCAAGGGTATAGCGCGCAGACGTGAAGCGAGAACTTCGAATCGTGCCATCCGCTCCGCGTCCACCGGCGTTCCCGTCGCAGCTAGTCGGCTCCTCGTTGACTTGAGTGGAGCCGCAGCCCGAGTTGCGAGCAACGCGCCAATAAGACCATCGAGCACGGCAAACTGTCCGGTCATGCCCAGTAGCGGCGCAAGTGCGTGCGCATCATCTCGGATACGATCTAGCGCATTCTCGCCGCTTGCATTCATGATCGCGAGCAATCTATCCTCCACGGCCCGCGCGCCGGCGGATTTTCCGCTCCGCCCACGCACGCGGACGAGATTCTCCAACAACATGCGCGCCGGCGAGGCCAGATAGAGAGCCTGCTTTGCCAGGGGAAGATCGCCTGCAAGCGGACCGGGTCCGCGGACCAATGCGATCCGCAATCCCGGAAGCTCGATATTGCGATTGAATCGCTTGGGGTGACTGACGATCAGAGTGCCGATGTCGGTGATTCCGCCAGAATAGGCGCTACGATGAGAGACCACGCCCTGCGGCGCAACGGCGGCGGCAATACGCTGCCAGTTACGGCGCACGATGGCGGACTGAGATGCGTGGTCGGTGCCCTGGACGTAAATGCCATCGGCCAAGCGTGTGAATGAATCGGCCTTGGCGGCGCGCTGAATGCCTCTGGCTTGCGCCGAGGGTGCGCCGCGGGTGATGAGTAATTCGTCTAGTCGCTGTGGCGCTTTGTTTGGCATGCAAAGGGACAAAGCTGTCGCTGTGGAGTGTGAATATATAGGATTCTGTCGTTGTAGCGCTATTTATCTTGCCTTTGCCGGAGAAATAAAGAGGACTTCGCGTCAAGCTCATTCCTCAATTCCGCTCGACGGCTCAGGAACTATAATTGGCTTGCCTCGTTATTGATCCATTCCCGAAAGGCATCATCTTCGAATCGATACTGACCCTGTCCCACGGCGATGAGAATCTGCTTGGTCCGTAGCCGCTTGAGCGCATTTTGCGGCACGCCTCGTTCCGCTGGTCTTCCGAGACCGAGCTCCTCTTCCAATATTCGCAAACCGGCTTCACCGTGCAGATCCCGTTGCCCAGCCGCGACCATTCTTAGGACGAGTCGATCCGCCGGAAGCATCTCGGCCCATCGCTTGGAAAATCCTTCTTCCGAATAGATTGAACGCCTGCAATGCGCCACTGCGGACTGAACGCCCTCGAATGGATGCGCCAGATAATGTGACAGAAAACGGCGATACAACTCCGGGACACGACTTAGCGCTTCGAATGCCTGCAGTCCCTCCGACTCCTTCATGGGCAAGGTGGTAAGTCGATTGGCTCGGCGCAGGAGGTCAAGTGCGAATTCAGTGCCCAAGAGGGGTAACGGCTCCACGCTCGCACAGTTGTAGAACGCGCGCCCTTCGGATGCAAACATGCCGCGAAGACGATCCTCGGAGGATCCAGTGAATACAACCTTGATGCGATCTTTTCGGGTGTCGAGTAATGCGCGCTGCGCCTTCTCAATGGGTTGATAAGCGCTGTCGCCCAGCACCTGTGCCTCGTCGATGAGGAGAAGCCCCATTCAGATAATGTCTGGCGAACTCCGGGCGGGAGAAATGCC
>JANNFC010000720.1:0-2605 GCA_031379405.1 Betaproteobacteria bacterium
TCGATCACGCTGGCTGACATCGCCATCATGCCGGTGATCGTGCGCATGGATGACATCAAATTGCATGCCAGTTGGGCCGACAAGCCGGCGCTAGCCCGCTGGCTGGAGGCTTTCCGCGCCCATCCGGCATTCACGCCGACCTACTACTTCGGTTCCCTTCTGACCGAGAAGTATCCCCACCTTGCCGACTTGCGCAGCGCGCGCCAAGCCACCGCATGAGCGTGCTGCGGACCATCTTGGGAGTTTTGCTGGTCTCGCTTACCTTCGCGGTCGCCGCGCAGGCGAACTGGCCGTCGCGGGCGATTCGATTTGTCGTCCCGTTCACGCCCGGCAGCGCCAGCGACATCTTGGCGCGCACCGCGGGAGAAAAGCTGGGTGCGGCTTTAGGTCAGCCGGTCGTGGTCGAAAACCGCGCGGGGGCGGGCGGCGTGATCGGCACGGCGCTGGTCGCCAAGGCGGAACCCGACGGGTACACGCTGGTCGTCGTTTCGGCGGGTCATGTGGTCAATTCATTGCTCTACGCCAACCTGCCTTACGACGCGTTGCGCGACTTCGCGGGGGTGATGCCGCTGGCCAGCCTGCCGAGCGTGTTGGTGGTGGCGCCGCAGTCGGGTGTACGTTCCGTCGGCGCCCTGGTCGCGCTTGCGAAGGCAAGGCCGGGGGCGCTCAACTATGCATCGGGCGGCATTGGCAGCGCGTCGCACGTCAACGCGGAGAAATTTCGTGCCGCCACGGGCATTGATGTCGTCCATGTTCCGCTCAAGGGCGCGCCGGACATGGTTGTCGAGACGATCGCCGGCAGGACCCAGTTCGGCTTCTTGCCGATCACAGCTGCCTTGCCATCGGTGCGTGACGGCAAATTGATCCCGATTGCCGTTTCGTCGCCGTCGCGTTCGCCCGTGCTGGCGGACACCCCCACGATTGCGGAGGCGGGCGTTCCTGAAGCGGAGTTCAACTTCTGGATCGGCTTGCTCGCGCCTGCGAAAACGTCCAGGGAGATCGTATCGAGGATCAATGCGGAATTGCGGCGCATCGTCCAATTGCCGGACGTGAAGGATCGCCTGGGGCGCCTGGGCGCAGAACCGTTTCCGCTCGCGCCACAGGAATTCGACGCCTTCATGCTGTCCGAATACAAGGCATTGCAGCCGGTCATCAAAAGTAGTGGAGCGGCCCCCAACTAGTGCAATGCGTAAACCGCGACATAGGACCGTCCCTGGTGCAAGCGCTTTCCGGGTATCGACCTCCAAGCGCGGGGAAGTCTATTTTCCAGTCCCGTTGCGCCTGACCTGACGCCTGGTCCATGGGCATTCCGCCGTCTCGAACGATCCTGCGCCGCTCACTCGCCATTCAGGACAAGCGAAACGCGGCTTGGCAGTGTGCTGCGCAACGCGGCATGCAGGTAGCAGGTGTTATCCGCGACTTCCAGCAGGTTCTGCATCACTTCGTCCGGTTCGTCCGCGTGCAGGAAGACATGCGTGTCTACCGGCTCCAATCCGCCGACCAGGGAACCATCCAGCGCCTCGCCGGCCAGCGTGAAGGGCAGCGTCTGCACGAACCGAATGGCCCGCACCTTGTGCTTGCGGTGCTCGATGTAGCGGGTGAACTGCGTCATGTAGCAGAAGGCGATGCCGGCAGCGATGCAGGCAAGCCCCGACGGCGCGGCGCCGCCGTCCGCCCGCTCGTCGCAGGCGATGCGAAACGCATGTCCGGCGCGCGGCGTCACCGTGGTGGCGACCATCCCCTGCGCATCGCTTGTGACGCTGGCCCCCGGAATCATGATGGGTATCCGTCCTTCCGCCGGCAGAACCGGCGGTGGCGCCGCGCCAACTTCCCGCGCGATGCGTTCGATGATCGCGGCCTTGCTGCAAGTGTCTCCGAGCGGCACGGGAGCACTGCTGTGGGCCTTGAACGGATCCGTCGCGTCTCCCGCCGATGAAGGCGCCACCCGGGTCACCGGACAGCGCCGTCCGTTGACATACAGCGCGAAGGTGTTGCGCTGCGCGTAGGCGAGTGTCGCGTGAGCGGGCGAGGCGACGAGCGCCGACTCCAGGACCGTCCGCACCTGGTCGCGAGGGGCATCCGAGCGCGCGTTGACGTGAACCGTGACGGCTTCAGCGCTGCCCTCGCCGGTGCCGCGAAAGAACGAGCCCTGAAAACAATATTGATTCGTGATGTCGATGCGGTCGATGGCAAGGGCGATTCCCCTTGATCGAGCAATCACGAATACCCGATTCACGAAGTCGGCGTGCAAGCCGGCGTTGTAGAACGCCAGCGGAAAGGGCGCGAGGTCGGAACCCTTCAGGATCGCGCCTTCATCGCTGGTCAGGCGCCAAACCATGCCGCCATCGCCTTCGGTGACCAATACTTCCTTCTGGTGCCCGCCCATCGTGCGTGCTTCGACACGAAACACATCACGCGAGGGCGTGTCGCCACGCACCACCCCCGGACTCTTGCCGTTGCGCACCTTGAACGCCAGTGGATATCCGCTGCCCTCGATCGTGTCAGGATTCATGTTTTATCGTCCTCTGTATTGGCGTGTTGCGTATGGTGGCAGCAAGTGGGCGTAGAACCCGCCAGGAACGGCTGAAGCCCCTCTCCGGGTTTG
>JANNFC010000318.1:0-4811 GCA_031379405.1 Betaproteobacteria bacterium
GTGGGCTCGTCTTCGTGGGAGATCTCACGCAATCCCTTGGCGAGGTCTGCCTCGTCCACTTCGTCACCGTAGTTCCCCACTGAGACGATATAGCATTTGCCGCCACCGTTGGCGAAGAACATCTGCATGCAATAGGCAAGGTTGTATTTCAACGCTGGCGGGTTCACGGTGATGCCATTATTGGCAACCACCGTGACCGGAATGTCCAGGACTTGTGGTTTTCCGAAGTACTGCTCGAACTGCATCATGGAGCGAATGAGCGTGGGCTTGAGTTGCAGATCTCCGGCGACGACCATGTCCGCCTTCTCGGTGTATCCGATAAATGCAGGAATGGCGCTCTCGACCTCGGCGACCGAGGGCGGAAAGACAGAAATCTCCTCTATATACACATCAGGCGTTCGATAGGTGGGCATGGACAGGACCTCTATGGTTTTGAAAGTTGGACAATCACTTCGGCGTTGGATCTTTCCGGACCGGGCTGTGGCAGATGCGAAACCAGCGTGGTGCCATTGCGTTTGAGTTGTATGCCTCGCATACCGATCGCCTGCCTGGCCACCGCCGCTTCCGATTCGAACAACACTACCTTGCTTTCGGCGGGACCGAGCATGGCAGGTTGAATTTCCTCGACGGCGAACGCTGCCGGGGCGATGCGGCGAAAGGCCACTTCGGCCCTGCCCTCGGAGGCAAAGCCCGTATCGGAGACGCTAAGCTGGGCCATCTCCGCATCACTGAAGTTTCGCGCGACGAGGTAGTACCTCAGCCGATCCTGGCGAGCCTGGAAGGCGATGCCAAACTCGGCCTCGTTGGCAAAGTACGGGTTGCCGAGCTTCAATCCAAAGTACAGGGTTTTGTCGGCCGCGCTCAGAACCGGATCACCCACACTGTTTGCTTCATAGAGCATCCGCAGGCGCCCCTCGTCCGCCTTGACGAGCAAGCGCGCACCGCGCATTACGCGTGCGGTCTCCGGAATGATGACAAACGTGCAATCGGCGCAGACGCCTCGGGTATAGGCGTGGCTGACGGCGATCGTGAACAGGGGCTTGTATCGGGCCATCATCGCACTTGCACCGTTGTCACCACATTCAACACCGGTGGCGCGATCAGCGTCGGCTCCTCGTCTTGCAACACCACCATACGCACGCGATAGAGCACCGAGGGCAGATACTTTCCGCCCAGGTAGGCCCACAACTGATTCAACTGTTCGTAACCCATGGAGAGCAACTCCACGGACAATCGCTCGACGCGCGGATCCAGCGCCGGGAACTGCTGCGATTGGAAGACGGCGTGCGCCTGAAAAAAGGTCAATACCATCGACAGGCGCTGCAGAGCGTCTTCATAGGTCTTGAAGCGCGCACAAAACATGACGTGCAAGTTAATTCGAAGCTCCGGAGGCCGGATGACCAATCTGCCATTCACATATTGAGAATCGGGCATCTGCTCCTTGAGGCCGCGTTCTTCCTCGAGGTTCACCAAAGTGGTGCCGATGGTATTCTCCGGCACGACCCATTTACCCATATCGTCCACCACGGCGCAGGTCTTGACCTGGCCCGCGCCCATGGCCGTGCGCAGGGACAAGTAGGTGTCGAGCTCCCCGGCGAGAAATTTCAGCGCCAAGTCAATCACGGCTATGCCCTTATCAGTGAAGAACGTGCTGCATTCACATCAGGCCCCTCTTGCGACTGTAGACCACTGTTCCTCCTTCCACGCGGCGTTTGACCACATTGCCTGCTTCTTCCAGATACGCCAAAGCGGCCTTCACGGTCTCCAATGACTCCTCTGTGAAAGGGAACGTCAGCCACCATCGGCGAATTCCCTCAACGCTGTCGGCCGCCTCCGGGTGCAACTCGAAGTAGCGCTCAATCTCTGAAGCGATTTTCGACGCGCGATCGCCTGCGTCTTTGACCATGGGCGTGCAGCCTCTGCGATCCTGGGACGGAGACTGCTTTCGCAACCAGCATTCCATGTTATGCAGATAGCATAGTGCTTTGTTTTTGTGACGATCACGCTCGTGCGCAGAATGGGACGTGAGTCCTTCCGGCCAGAAGCATAGGGATGTCGAACAATACAATGCGATGAAACAACGAGAGAATCTCTTGGGGCGAATCTGCCTCAGACTGAGGCGGATTCGCCGCACCCTGCTGCAACAACGACGGTCCGGCCTCCGATACGGCGCGTGAGAACTAACCAAGAGCGCGGGGAATACGAGTTCAATCGTGCAGTCGGACGCAGGTGCGCGATACCGCACTGAAGGCTTCGCGCTGAAGTCCGTACTTGCGCACCAGCTTGCCGAGGCGGCTGCGCTCTTTGCCGGACACGCGGGCGGCCTCGCTCAGATTGCCGTTCGTAATGGAGAGTAACTCGGTGACATAGGTCCGCTCGAAGCGCTCTATCGCCCGCGCCTTGGCCACCTGAAACTTGGTCATCCCTTCGGCCGGGGAAGCAAGCGCTCCGGCAGCAGCGTGTGAATCAAGGCCCGGCAACGAATGGATTCTGAGGTTGGCCGGGACGAAAGGTCGATCGCACCGCTGACCGCCATAGTGAATGGCTCTCGCGACGATTTCTTTGCCGGTACCTGTTTCACCCTCAAGCAATACCGGTGCGTCTGTCGCGGCGACACGCGCCATCTGCTGGAGCATTGCCAGAAAGCTGGGTGAACTCCCGATCAAATTGGACAGGTGGGTCTGCACCAATGCGCCTCCTCATACGCGCTGGTTTACTGCGGGCAGAGCATCGCTATGCCATGGGGATAACTTACTCCCTCGGCTTTTGCCTGACAAGAGCATTTCGCCGAGAAGTATGCGTCGCCCCGGTCAGACCAGTATATACACCCAAAGTTATAGGGTTAGCACTTCTCCACCACCAGGGCTGCACATTGATCATGAATTGCCAGAGTGCTGGATTAAAGGGGACTTCGCGGGCGGGGTATTGACCCCGCCCTTGACCAAAGGTCTAAATTACTCCCCCTCCCGATTCCACGCCGACACCACAAAGCGCAATTGCCCTTTCACTCCAGGACTCCCCTGACTTTCAAAGCCAACAGTCACTTCCAACTTACCGCTCTTCAACCTTTTGGGGTCCACGTCAGTATCGGGCAACGAGACGCCAGTGTCTTGCCAAGCGTACTTCACTTTCCAGATATCATCGCTGTTCTCGCGCGGCGGCACCATCTCTAGGATAATGGCGTTGCGGAACAAATAGCCGCCTTCGAAGTGCTCGTTGGGCCAGAGTTTGCGTTCGATTTCGTAGTCGGGCGCACGGATGCCGAGCGTCATGCTATAGGCCAGGGAGCGCCGTCGCGGATTGACCTTGGCGCTATTGGCCAAGAACACCGTGGACAGATAGTGAGATTTATTGTCCTTGGGCGCTGCAACCCACTCGGCATGCGATAGGCAGGCAACCGAATCCTCTTCCGCCGTGCGACGGGTCAGGTACCAGAGTTTGCCGCGCGGTGAGGCCAGTACTTCGATCTGATAGAGCGCGTCGACCTTGCGTCCGGCGTCGACTTCTTTCTGCACTCCAGCCGGGAGGCGGATTTCTTCGATATCGAGCCATAGGTCGACGCGGATGTCGCCAAACAGAAAGCGAGCAAGGTTCTGGAAGGCCTCTTCGCCATTGACGATGCCGGAGTAGCCCGAGTGGCTGCGATAGGCGAAGGCTTTGGCGCAGGGGTCGCCAGGTTGACCGTTGGCTTTCAAACCGTGCAAGGTGGCGTTCTCGATGCGCACCAAACCGTCGCTCCCATGGCCGGCGAAGGTGCGGGACAAGCCCATGGCCACGTCGTAGTCCGCTCGATTGGTACCTACCATGCAGAACACGCGCTGCGACGGAAAACGGTCTTCGCGCAGCCAATCCACGCGCTTGGTCTTGGCGAAGGCCGCACCGATATCCAGGTACTCGGCCATGTAATCCAGGTTGAAGTTATTCATGTCGTTCAAGCTGAACCATTTGGGCACGTTCAACCCCGCAACCGCGATGCCGTTGTGCGGCGTGGCATAGGTAAAGAACTTGTCGACGTGGCGGCGGGCATTATTGGGGTCGTGCTTGGGGTTCTGCAAGAAAGCGCGACACACCAGTCCGCCCATGGAGTGCGCCACCAGGTAACAGCGAAAATGTTCCGGTGTGACCCCGCTCTTCGGGTTCTTGCACACCAGATCACGCACGCGAAGGATGAGTTCGCCTAACTTGGTGGCAAAGGTTTCGATGCCGAGTGTTTTCCCCAAACCCAGCAAACGCGAGGCTTCCTCGTAGTAACGAAAGATAATGATGCAACTGCTTTCAAGTTTGTTCTCGGCATCCTCCTCCCACTCCTGGTCCAAAATGTCGTAGCCGTCTTCGTAGACATCCTGATAGCCAAAATCGGAAGCCAGTCGTACTACGGGCGATTCAAAGATGAACTTGCGTGGCTGTCTAGTCTTATCCGGCACGGCGCGATAGATGGTGGAACCCAAATTGAAACCGCAGAAAGGATCAGCCGTGGTTTCGTCGATCTCGCTGGGCGTCATAGCGTACCCGCGCACATAAATGATGGGATGAAAGGGCGCCTTGTTGGGCATGTCGGTCTCCATTGACTGCTTGGCGATGATCTGCCGTTGAGAGGAATGACTTTGTAATAACTCTAGCACGCGTGAAGCATAGCAAGGACGCAAGCGTACTGTCGAAGCATTCAATGCAATGCGGGCGGCCTATTGCCAAAGGCATACTTACAACACGCCCATCTGAATGTCGACCTGAAACCGGGGGCCTTCCCGTCCCAACCTAAACCAAGGGGCCCACACAGGCCCCTTGGTCGTTTCCGATGTCCCACTTTCAAT
>JANNFC010000070.1:0-33810 GCA_031379405.1 Betaproteobacteria bacterium
CGCCGTGTTGAAGTCGTCGTCCATGGCCTCTTGGAAGCGCCGGGCAAAGGGCGCCGTCCAGTCAATGGGCGTGGGCGCGGCGGGCGGTACATCACGCAAGGTAGTGTAAAAACGCGTTAATCCCTGACGCGCATCGTCCAAATGCTGGTCGGAGTAGTTGAGCGGGCTGCGGTAGTGTGCCCGCAGGATGAAGAAGCGAACCACCTCCGGATCGTAACGGGCGAGCACTTCCCGCACAGTGAAGAAGTTGCCTAGGGACTTGGCCATCTTCTCCTCGTTTACCCGGACGAAGCCGTTGTGCATCCAGTAATTGACGAAGGTGTGCTGGTGTGCACCCTCGGACTGGGCGATCTCGTTCTCGTGATGCGGGAAAATCAGATCCTGGCCCCCGCCGTGAATGTCGAAATGCGCTCCCAACAGCTTCTCGCTCATGGCGGAACACTCGATGTGCCAGCCGGGACGCCCCTTGCCCCAAGGGCTATCCCAAACGGGATCGCCAGGTTTGGCCGACTTCCACAGCACGAAGTCCAGCGGGTCTTCCTTGGCCTGATCCACCTCCACCCGCTCCCCGGCGCGCAGATCTTCCAGAGACTTGCCGGAGAGCTTGCCGTAACCGGCAAAGCGTCGCACGGCGTAGAACACGTCACCATTGGCGCCTTGATAGGCAATGCCGCACCGCATCAGGGCCTCGATAAGACCGAGCATTCCATCCACATGGTGCGTGGCGCGTGGTTCGAAGTCGGGCTTCTCCACTCCCAAGGCGGCAGCATCCTCGCCCATAAAAGCGATGAAGCGATGGGTGAGATCGTCGATACTCTCCCCATTCTCGGCCGCCCGGCGGATAATCCTGTCGTCGATATCGGTGATGTTGCGCACGTAACGCACTTGCAAGCCGGAGGCGCGCAACCAGCGGCGCACCATGTCGAACACCACCATGACGCGTGCATGCCCAATGTGACAGTGGTCGTACACGGTCATGCCACAAACATACATGGAGACGTGACCCGCACGCAGGGGAATGAACTGCTGTTTTTCTCGTTGCAACGAGTTGTAGATCTTGAGCATGGGCAAAATGACTCTTTGAATGATGGCCGAAGTTTAGCAACTCCGGCGAATTATGAAGTCGGCATTAAAAGTGCAGGTCCGGCTTGGATGTCACGGCGGCAAAGAATAATTCGGGCGCGGCGCCCGCCTAGCCAGTGTGTTGCAAAGCGGGTAGTGGCCTTTGAAAGGCAGCCGGGGAAAGCGCTTGAGTAACAGGTCGCGGCAGGGGAGCAGGTGTCAGGATCGACGCCCAAGGTGCGTGAAGCCGCAACACTTTTCGATTGAGTATACCGCTGGCTTATTTCTAAAATATCTTTAATTACAATAACCTACATGCAAAAATTCGCGCCCGAGCATAGCATATGACGTCACTCCTCCCGTCCCTTACTGCCGTAACCCTAGTCGCCTTTGGCGCTATTTCCCTTACGCAAATTGCCTGGACCAAGTCCGACGATCTGCAGGAGGCGTCCCGGCTCTACAAGTCAGGCAATAAGGCGGACGCGCAGAGTCGGCTGAACGTATTTCTCAGCCAGAATCCAAAAGACGTGCGAGCACGCTTTCTCTTGGGCGTCATTCACACCGAGCAGAAGCGCAATGCAGAGGCCGTAAAGATCTTCACCGATCTGACCGAGGATCATCCGGAATTGCCCGAACCGTACAACAACTTGGCCGTCCTGCATGCGACGCAAGGAGACTACGAGAAAGCACGCAAGGCCCTCGAGCTGGCGATTCGTACCCATCCAAGCTATGCCATCGCTCACGAGAATCTCGGTGACATCTACGCCACGCTTGCCAGCCACGCCTACGATAAGGCGTTGCAGCTGGACAACGGTAACGCCGCGGCGCGCTCCAAGCTGGCGCTGATCAAGGAGTTGGTTCCAACGCCTGCGGTAGCGGCAATCAAACCAGAGGTGGACTCGACCACTCCTCCCGCGCCGGTCCTCCCCCAGCCCGTTCCTCTCATCAAGGAGGTGGCCAAACCCGAACCTGTCAAACCGGAAAAACCCACGCCCCATGCCAATGTCTCACAAGAAGTCCTCAAGTCGCTGCATACCTGGGCGAAGGCATGGTCTTCGAATGACGCGGCCGGCTACCTGTCCTTCTACGCCCCTGAATTTCGCACGCCCAATGGGGAACCGCGCGCAAAATGGGAAGCTAGCCGGCGCGAGCGGCTGGCAAAGCCTAAGAAAATCGAAGTGGCCATTCATGGACCCCGCGTAAAAGTGCAAGACGACACGCACGCGACAGTCGCCTTTCGTCAACAGTACCAATCCGATTCCTTGAAGGCCTCGGGAGAGAAGACGGTTGAGATGATAAAAAGGGGAGATCGTTGGATGATCCAGCGCGAGGTGATCGGCAAGTAGCGCCGAACCCTTCAGATCTGAGCGTAAAATCCTTTCTGTGCCTAACTCCCTAAGCCGGCGGAGCCGGAATCAAGACAGTCGAAATTGTGCCGCCACAATTCGCGCTGCGTACAAGGGGAGAAGCCCCTTGTTTATCCCCCAGGAAGGAACAAGGGGCGTCCCCCTTGTATATCCCCCGACCAGGGTGTCGCTGCGTACGAATCTTCGCCAAATCTGTCAACACTTAACTTGTCAGAGACTAACGAGCAAAGCGTTGCGTGGCACCATAGCCGTATTGTTGACGCTATCGATTGGCGCCTCCTGCGGCGTAGGTGCGTACAAGCCCGCCGTTCTGTCCGCTCGTGAGCGCACCGTCACCTACCAAGAGATGGCGATGGCGCAAGCGCTCTTGCAAGTGGGCGCCGGCGAGATCAATTCCGCACTGAAGCAACTTGATTCGCTGCTCAACAAGACGCCGAATTTCCGCCTCGCCCAGTTGGTGAAAGGCGATTTGCTGCTCGCGCGCACGCGCCCCATACTGAACTTGGGCAATGCCGGCGCCGACCCCACAGAACAGGTCGCGGGGCTAAGGCAGGAGGCGCGCGCGCGCCTGACGCGCTATCACATGCAAGCGCCCGGCACTCGAATCCCGCGCTATTTGGTGCAGATGCCACCGCAATTTCGCCATGCCATCGTGGTCGACTCCTCTGCTTCCACGCTCTACGTGTTCGAGAATCAACAGGGGATGCCGCAGTACGTGGCGGACTACTACGTCACCGTCGGCAAGAACGGCATCAACAAACTGAAAGAAGGCGACAAGCGCACGCCGGTTGGGCTGTACTACTCCAGCAAGCGTTTGCCGCGCAACCGACTCACGGACTTCTACGGGCGCGCCGCCTATCCTATCAACTACCCCAACGAGTGGGACAAGCGGCTGGGCCGCAGCGGCCATGGTATCTGGGTGCATGGCGTCCCGCGCAACACCTATAGTCGACCACCGCGGGCGAGCGATGGCTGCGTCGTGCTCAGCAACCAGGATCTGGAGGCGCTTTCAAAGCAACTGGATCTGGGCGACACGCCGGTCGTCATCGCCGATAAGATCGAGTGGGTCAGCGGCACGGAACTCGCCGATTTGCGCGCCAAGATGTATGAGAACGTCGAGCGCTGGCGGCGCGACTGGGAGACCCGAGATATCGACGCCTACTTGAAGCATTACTCGGAGAAATTCGAGGCAGGCTCCATCTCGCTGCAAGAATTCTCCAACCAGAAGCGCCGCGTGAACGCCGGTAAGGAATGGGTGCGCGTACGCCTGAGCGAGGTTTCGATTTTCCTCTATCCTGGCCAGAACGACTTGGCTGTGGTCAACTTCACCCAGCATTACAGCAGCAATAACTTGACTAACGAAATGAAGAAACGTCAGTATTGGCAGCACAATATAAACGGCTGGCGCATCATTTACGAAGGTGGCGCGTAACAAGACACACGTGCGTCGCCGCAACGCCCGTCGTGACCCATGCAAGCGCTTAGAAAAATGGAAATCTCGAGACCGGTCATCGCTTTGTTGCTATGGGCCATTGGCTTGGATGCCATGGGCCATCCCACCGTCGAAGTCAAAACCAACTTCGGCACCTTCGAGATGGAACTCTATGAGGACAAGGCTCCGCTTACGGTAGAGAATTTCATGACTTATGTGCGCGCGGGCTTCTACCGCAACGTATTGTTTCATCGACTCGTGCCCAATGTGCTGCTTCAAGGTGGGCTGTACAGCGCTGAATGGCGATTGAAAGTGCAGCGAGCGCCCATCGCCAACGAGGGAAACAACACCCTGAGCAACACCAAGTGGTCCGTCGCCATGGCCCACGATTCGAATCCGAACTCGGCCGCTACTGAATTCTTCATCAACTTGGGCGACAATTCGGACTTCGACTTCACGCCAGAAGGCCACACTGCGTACTATTGCGTATTCGGCGAGGTCACCATTGGGTACGAGACCATCAAAAAAATGATGGAGGCCGGCATCATCTCCGGAGGCGACTTTGTAGGCGATCAACCCGCCCGGGATCTCATCATCGAAGACATTAAAATTCTTACCGACAACTAGGAGACCAGCATGGTCAAGCTGCACACCAACTTTGGCATCATCTCCCTCGAACTGGACACGGAGAAGGCCCCCATCACTGTCGCCAATTTCCTGGAATATGTGCGTAGTGATTTCTACGCCAACACGGTGTTTCACCGCGTGATCGATGGCTTCATGGTTCAAGGCGGAGGGTTCGAACCGGGCATGAAGCAAAAGGACACGCGCGAAATCATCAAAAACGAAGCCGACAATGGGCTGAAGAACCATATGTACAGCATCGCCATGGCACGCACGCCAGATCCGCATTCCGCATCGAGTCAGTTCTTTATCAACGTGGGAGACAACGATTTCTTGGACTTTCGCGCCGCCAATGTCCAGGAGTACGGCTACTGCGTATTCGGAAAAGTCGTGGCCGGCACCGAGGTAGTGGACCAAATCAAGAAGGTGAAGACCCGCACCACGGGATTTCACCGCGATGTGCCGGTTGATGACGTGGTGATCACCAAGGTCGAAGAAAGCTAGCCCTCCCTGACGCCCGTCCCCTCCGCGTGAACGGGGCCGGGACGCTAATCGTACCCGGCCGGACCCGCTCTGCTTGATCTCCAGGATGTTCACTGCCTTCATCTCAGATCTGCACCTGAGTCCCCAGCGCCCTGACATCACGCGAATCTTTCTCGATTTCCTGCGGCAGGACGCCACACGGGCAGACGCGGTGTACATTCTTGGCGATCTATTCGAGCATTGGGTAGGCGATGACACGATCCAGGACGAGTTCAACCACTCGGTAGTGACAGCCTTAGGCGCGCTCACGGCGCAAGGAGTACCTGTGTATGTCATGTACGGCAACCGCGATTTCTTGTACCGGTCCGGATTCGAAAAAACCTCGGGTGCGAAGCTCATCGGGGATCCCACCGAAGTCGATCTCTACGGCACGCGCACATTGCTCATGCACGGCGACACGCTGTGCACCGACGACGTGCGCTATCAGGCCTATCGCACCCGCGTGCGCAATCCGGTTAATCAGTGGCTGTTCTTTTTACTACCTCGATTCATTCGACGCGGAATCGCCGCTAAACTGCGTCGCGCAAGCACGCAAGAAAAACAAGTAAAGCGCCGCGAAATCCTGGATGTCTCGATATCAGCCGTTGAAGCCACCTTCCGGGAGCATCGATGCAATCACCTCATTCACGGCCACACCCATAGACCAGCGCGGCATGCACATCTGGTTGACGGCAGAGATTGTCAGCGTTGGGTATTGGCTGACTGGCACAGCCACGGCGAATACCTGCGCTGCGATGCCGCCGGCTGGACTGTCGTAAAACTCTAGCCTGCTCTCAGGACAACCCGGTGAGAAACGCGGACTAGGCCGCTCTCCCCACGCCTCGCGTGCCTTCGAGTCCGCGAACCAGATCGCGTTTGAGATCCTCCACCGACTCCAAGCCGACCGCAAGCCGAATCAAACCCTCGCCAATGCCGGCTTGCGCGCGCGCCTCCGATGTCATGCGCAGATGGGTCGTGGATGCCGGATGCGTGATGGTCGATTTCACATCACCAAGATTCGCCGTTATGGAGATAAGCCGCGTATTGTCGATCACGTTCCAGGCTTGCTCTCGCCCGCCTTTCACGACGAAAGAAATAATCGCACCGCCTAACTTCTGTTGACGTGCGGCCAACTCGTACTGTGGATGGGAGGCTAAGCCAGGATAGTAGACGCGCGCCACTTCATGACGTGTTTCGAGCCACGATGCCAACTGCAGCGCGGAGGCCGATTGCGCCTCCATGCGAATCTTCAGCGTTTCCATACCCTTGAGAATCAACCAGGCATTGAAAGGGCTCAGCGTGGGTCCCGCATTGCGCAAAAATGTCGTGAGACTCTTTTGAATCAGTTCGCGCTTGCCCAATACCGCTCCACCCAACACGCGGCCTTGTCCATCGAGATACTTCGTGGCGGATTGAATCACGAGGTCGGCGCCCAATTCCAGCGGACGCTGCAAAATCGGAGAACAGAAACAATTGTCCACCGCCAACCATGCCCCTCCGGCGTGGGCAACCCTGGACAATGCGGCGATATCGTAGACCTGCGTGAGGGGATTGGACGGCGTTTCAAGAAACAGCAACTTGGTGGACGGTTCGATGGCCGCGTTCCATGCCGCTTCATCCACTCCCGTCACGAAAGTGGTGCGAATGCCGAACTTGGAGAACTGATTTTCCAACAATTGCACGGTGGCGCCAAACGTACTACGCGAGGCCACGATGTGATCACCGGCGCGCAGCAATCCCATCACGCAACCCATGATGGCCGCCATCCCAGAGGCAAACGCTACGCAGCATTGCGCACCTTCCAAGGCTGCAAGGCGCTCTTCGAAAGCCGTCACCGTGGGATTGGTGTAACGCGCATAGACAGGCCCATCGTCTTCGCCGGAGAAACGCGCTTCCGCCTGGGCGGCATTTTCGAACACAAAGCTCGACGTCAGGAACAGCGGTTCGCAATGTTCATTGAACTGGCTGCGGTGCACGCCCGCGCGCACAGCCAATGTGGAGAGATCGAGATCATTCATGGAGGTACCCCGTAGAAAACAAAAACCCGTCCAGCTGGGAAGCTCGAACGGGTCGTCCGACGCTTTAGCTGAATTTATTAGGCGCCCGCAAGCTGTGGCTCAAATCGGCGCATGACGGAAGTTACCCGGAATCCAGGGTCCGTGTCAACTCTCGGTCTATTTACTCCAGAACGATACCGGTCTCTTTCACCAGCTTCATCCATCGAATCCGTTCCGCCGCGAGATGGGCACGAAACTCTTCCGGCTTGCTCGCCACCATTTCCGAATCGGCGAACTCCCGACGCGATCTGATCGCCGTGCCGTGAAGTATCTTGCTCAGTTCGCTTTGAAGGCGTTGAGCAATCTCGGCAGGTAAACCGGACGGCCCAGCCATGCCGATCCAGACATACATTTCCACTTCCGGCATGCCAAGTTCGGTGAAGGTCGGCACGCCGGGCAACTGTGGAGACCGTACCTTGCCTGTGGTAGCCAAGGCGCGCAAACGCCCCGCTCGGACAAATGGGTCCGCCGAGGTAGCGGAGCCAAATCCATAGGCAACCTGTCCACCGATAATGTCCGTCAACATCGGTGCCTCGCCCTTGTACGGGACGGTGGGCACATCGATTCCAGCGCGGCGATTGAAGATCTCGCTGATAAAGTGGTAGATGTGCGCGATGCCGGGATTGCCATAGGTCATCTTGCCGCCCTGTGCTTTTGCCAGCGAGATCAACTCAGGCACGGTGCGAACGTTGAGCGCTGGATTTACCACCAGCACTACCGGACGCCGTAAGAACTGCGTAATCGGGGTGAAGTCTTTCTCCGGGTTGTAGGTAATCTTCATCCCGATGGCCGGAGCGATGTGTTGCTCATTGGGCGATATGTAGAGCAAGGTATAGCCATCGGGCTTGGCTCTGGCCACCATGTCGGCGCCCAGGGTGCCACTCGCACCGGCGCGGTTGTCCACGATGACTTGCTGCCCGAGGGCTTTACCAAGATGCTCGGCGATGATGCGCGCCTGCGTGTCGGCTACGCCACCGGCCGGCCACGGCACCACCCAGCGGATGTGGCGATTGGGATACGGGTCCGCGGCCCACACCGACCCGGAAAGGATCAGCATTGCGAGCGCGAGTCCCAATGGGCGGATGTACTTGCCGGTCCGATCAGTCATGCTCGGTTTCTCCTTACGCTATTACGTCGAGATCATGTGCGCTGGGGTTGATGCTACTTCGCAGGCGCAGGCGGTACGGAAAGAGGCACGGCAAGCGGCGGCATCGCAACCATGCGAATCACGGAGAGCAGATTCTGGATGTGGTATTCGGGCAATGTGACCACTTTGGGCGAGCCCACCTGATGCACATAACGACTGTGCGTGTCCGGCGCGATGTCGCCCACGGCGTACTGCGCCAGCGGCTGAGTTTCGTTGGGGCGATAGACCAGAAAAATGATCTTGGGCACTACGACACCAAACAAATCTTTGTTCTTGTCGTAGGGCGCGTCGCGTTCCTTGCGCGCCTTGTCCAGTCCGGCGAAGGCTTTGCCAATGCGTTCGGAGAGCGTGGGATCCATCGGGTGTCCGTGCTCGGCCTGGTTGCCGGCGTGGGTGCCGTGATAGAACCAGTTGCCGATGGCGTCGCGCTCGAAGCGATGCATCGTACCCTCGTGTGCGATTTCAATGGCACCCAGTTCCGCCACGGCGACGGGCAGCAGCATGCGGCTTTCAGCCGCGACGTGCCCATGACCATCGCCGCCTGCGGAGTCGGCGTCTTCTCGTTTCTGCAGGTAGATGATGACAGCGATCAACAGGATCAGCACGAACCAAACGATCCACAACCGCCCGCCGCGCGGATTCATCGCTGCTTCCACCACACGGCGATGCCGATCACGGCCAACAACGCGGGAATCAAGATCAATGAGAGAAAGAATGTGCCCTTCATCTGCTGATTGGTAAGATTGACGCGCGGCTGATCGTAGGTGCGCGGTTCGATCCCGATCAAATTCTCCTGCGCCGCGAGATAATTTACGGCATTAAGAAAAAGTTTCCCGTTACCCAAAATATTGAAAAAGGAGTTGGTCGCAAAGTCCGAATCACCGATGACGGCAAGCCGTGACGGCTTGGCGCTCTCGTTGCGCGCGTTTTTCGCTTTGCTGGCCTCGGTCGGCGCGTCATCACCCTTTAGTATGGCCATCAACTCGGCAGCAGTTTTGGCGGTACCGGGACTGCGCTTCGCCACCGCCATGATGGTCATTGGCCCTTTGATGTCCTGGGTTTCGTTGAACTCCGCTCGATCCGGCGTAGTTTCACCATAGCTTTGTTTTGATGAATTCACCAGCGGAATTGCGCTCGTTCCCGGCACACGATCCGCAGTCGGCGAGATCGAACGCGCGCCGGGGAAGAACGTCAATGGCAACTCTCGCGTGATTTGATGAAAATTGTAATCCGTGATGGCGGGCGCGGAAGGATCGGCCCAGAAGTGACTGGCATCGTCGATCACGATGACGTTATCGAGCACCATACTGTAGTCGGCCATGACTGACTCCAGGCCCGTTTTCACGAAGGGATCGAGCAGGAAAAAGGCATTGCCACCATTGAACAAGTAAGCGCGAATCGACTCCACCTCGGCCGGCAATAGCGCCATCTTCGGCCCGACGACTATCAACAGCGCACATTTCGACAAGGTATGATTTTTCTGCAGCAGCGAGATCTTCTGCGCGCTGTAGTTCATGTTTTCTAAGGCTTCACGCGCCTTGGCCATGCCGTGCTGCTCGTGCAACACCAACTTCGAACCCAATCCGTGCGAGTGGCCGGCATTACTTTCCGTATGATCGTGCGACTCCATGCTGAAGGGATTGGCCTCGCCATGACCGTCGAGGAAACACAGCAACTGTTTCGCGCCCTGAGAAACACGCAGAATTCCGTTTGCGATGTCCGTCTCCGTGGGGCCGTTGATGCGTAGACTGCGGTCCTCGCTTTGAAACAACGCGGTGCCCGCGAACTGCACGTTCATCAATCGCGCCTGTGCAGGGTTGAGAACCGGATCGTATAGGGTCAGCGAGATGAGCTTGTTAGCCCGCACGATCTGCTCATAGATCTCGAGGGTCTCCCGCATCATCGGGTCATGGAAGAAGGTGATCTTCACGGGCTTATCGATGGCGCGCAGCATCGCCACAGTCTGCGGCGACAGCGAGAAGCGCTTGCTGGCGGTCATGTCGTAGCGCACCGGGAAGAGCGTCGTCAGATAGGCAACCGCCACCAGCACACCGACCACGCCGAAGGTGTAGAGCGCGATCTCACCTCGACGCTGCCGCAACATGGCGCCCAGGTCCTTGCGCAGCGCGAAGCCTCCTATTGCAGTCAACAGGACTCCTGCGACGGCGAATAGGCCCGTCCACAATTTAGGCTGCAGAAAAATAGCATGCACCGCGGCGGCCACCGCCAGCAGCGTGATGCCCAGCAGTAAGGTCAATCCGGATCGAAATGAATTCATCTCAACGCCGCCACTGTAGGTAGTTGGCGTTCAAGGTCAGCGCGATAGCACATACAATGAGATAGAAGGCAATTGCTTCGCTACGCAACAGGCCTTGAATGAAGTCGCCGTAGCGCAACGCGAACGACATATAGGTGAACAGATCGCGCAGTACGATCGAATTTTGAAAATTGCGCAGGTGGCCGATGTACCAGAAACCCAACAACACCGCGACAGTGATCAGCGCGGCCACAATCTGATTCTGCGTTAAAGCGGAGAAAAACTGCCCCACCGCCAAACAGGCCATACCGAGCAAGAAAAAGCCGATGTAGCCCGCCCAAATGGTGCTCATCTCGGGATTGCCATAAAGGTATAGCGGAATGAGGTTAATCATGCTGCCCACCGTCATCAACGCCAGAATGGTCAGCGCGCCGAGAAATTTGCCCAGCACCACTTGCCATGGCTTCAACGGCAGCGTGGCCAGCAGTTCAATGGTGCGGCCGCTGTACTCCGCGGCAAACAAGCGCATGGATATTACCGGGGAGAGCGTAATGAGCAGAATGCCCATGCTCTGCAGCGTCGTATCCATATTGGCGCTACCCGTCTGGAACACGTTGTAGAGAAAGAAGTAGCCCGTACCCAGGAGAAATACCGCCACCACGAAATAGGCGATGGGCGAACGAAAGTAAGTCAGTAGTTCTTTGTGATAGACCGCGGCCATACCTCTCATGCGCGCGTCTCCTCGGCCTTGCCTTGTTGCTGGCTGACGTAGCGCAAGAAAATATTCTCCAGGGTCGGTTGCTGCCGCTCCAGACGGTGCAAGTCCCAGCGGGCCGACACGCTGCGGGCGATCTTGGCCTCGATACCGTCCCGCGCCTCCACTTGGCATTCCACATTGAGCATGCCGTCCAGTCCCGCTATCGGAAAGACATGCACCTGACTCACGCCTTCTACGGACAACAACTCCGCTGACAACGCCTCTTTCGGCGCGGTGGTTTGTAACAATACGCGGTTGGTTTGCTCGGAGGCCCGTTGAAGGTTCGCCGGCGAATCCACGGCGAGCAATCGCCCATTATGGATGATGGCCACTCTTTGGCAAATCATGGTCACCTCGGGCAGGATGTGAGTACTCAACAGCACGGCATGCTTCTCCCCGAAGGCTCGAATGACTTCTCGCGTTTCCTGGATCTGGCCCGGGTCGAGGCCGGCGGTGGGCTCATCCAAAAGCAATACCTCAGGCTCGCCCAGTAGGGCCTGTGCCAATCCCACGCGCTGGCGGTATCCCTTCGAAAGCTTGTAGATCTCACGCCGCAGCACATTCTCCAATCGGCAGGCGTTGGAAACCCGCTCGATTTCTCGCGCAATCGCTGCTTTCGGCACGCCTCTTACCTTGGCCACGAACGTTAGGTATTGCGAAACATGCAACGTATCGTAGAGCGGAGGTTGCTCGGGCAAGTATCCGAGCTTGCGCGCCGCCTCTTCGTTGTGCGTCGCCATATCGTAACCGGCCACACGCACGGTGCCAGAGGAAGCGGTGGTGAAACCCGCGATCATGCGCATGGTGGTGGTCTTACCCGCACCGTTAGGACCCAGGAAGCCGACAATCTCCCCTTTCTCTACCGTGAAAGAGATATCGTGGATGATGGCCTTGGAACCGTAACGCTTGGAGACCGACTCAAGCGAGATCGCTGTGGACATATGAATTTCGAGCGCCTAATAAAAGAAAGGCCCCCGGATGGGGGCCCTTCAAAACTTCAGAGAAGCGACTGCTTATTTGTGCCAGCGTCCGCCCTTGGCGGCGTACTGATCTTGGTCGTGTGCCATGAACAGATCGGCACCTTCCAGGTCACGCATGAACTTCAGACGATTCAACGAAGCGGTGTAATCCTTGACGCTGTAGTTCAAGCCAGCGGGATAGCCGTCGAGGTTTTCCTGCATCCAGATCGCATCCTGGGAAATGATGATGGTCCTGCCGCTGGCCAACTTCGCCTTGACGGACTGGTGACCCAAGGTGTGGCCTGGGGTGCTAAGAATCACCACAGAGCCGTCGCCGAAGAGGTCGTAGTCGCCTTCGAGTTCGAGATAGTTGAACTCACGGGCGTTGTCGATATCGGCCATCACGAAAGTACCGGGGGTGCTACGGCCCTGGAATTTCTCGGGGAACCAAGCTTGATACAGCTCTTTCTTCTGGATGGCATGAATCGCGTTGGGGAACAACTCGATATTGCCGATGTGATCCAAGTGGGAGTGCGACGAAACCACGACTTTCACTTTGTCAGCGCTGTAGCCCAATTTCTTGAGCTGCATGTCGATCACGTCCTCGCGCTTTTGCGTGGGCTTGAGGAAGTCGCAGTTACCGGGTGCCCAGTAGGCCTTGCAATTTCCCATGCTATCGGAAATAGCAGCGTTGTTACCCGTATCGAACACCACCACACCTTTGGGATGGTCGATCACCCACATGCTCACGGGTACGGTGATGTCGCGCTGCTTCTCTTTCGGAACCGTAGGAATCAACCCGGTTATCGGGAAGGGTCCGAAGAATCCGCTGGTTGTCCAGTAAATCTGCTTGACCTGCGCGGACGCGGCCAAGGAACCTGCCATACAGGCCGCGCCCACGAGCGCGGCTACTACACCTGACTTCTTCATAGCTTGTGTCTCCTCTAGATCATGATCAACGCATTCGTTTGCCGGCACCGCGTGAGCCCTGCAGATAAAGGGAAAGTGGATGATGTCCCCCTCCCTGGCTCTTACGGCCCTTTTAGCGGCATGCAATCTCCTGAGCACTGCTCAATTTACTGCACGCGCAGAGTAGCCCATCGGAAGGCGGGATGTAAAGAGTTCTCCCGTGGAAGAGACCCTATTTTCCGGGTCTGAACCCCTCCGGACTCAGTCCAACACGAGAGATCCCGTTAGATCGCCAGCCGTGGAACGCAAACCGGGCAACGCGGGCAGTCCGAAGCGGCGCGTGATGAGCTTGAGAATGGATGTGGTGTCGTATGGTGTGCTATCCACGAATCCCTTCTTGACGTGCGGAGATATCAAGATCGCGGGAACACGCGCTCCCGGTCCCCATTCGTCCCCTGCAGGAGGGGGCACATGGTCCCAAAATCCGCCATTCTCGTCATAGGTAATGATGATTAGCGTGCGCGCCCACTGCGGGCTCCCTTGAATTTTTCCCACGACATCCGCGATATGCCGATCTCCAGTAAGCGCATCGGTGTATCCGGGGTGCTGGTTGAGGTTGCCTTGGGGCTTGTAGAAGGCCACTTGCGGCAATTTTCCGGCCTCGATCGCCTTGAAAAAATCCTCGCCATCTTTGAGGTGCTCCGCGCGCGCCTGGCTCCCTGGCGCATAGCGAGCAAAGTAATTGTATGGCTGATGATGTGCCTGAAAGTTGGGCGTGCCGCCGGAATAGATGATGGTGCGCTTTGCCGCCGGAGGCTGCATGCCGTCGGCCAGCGCGGAGTTCCAACTGCCTGCGTACCAGGCCCAGCTAATACTCTTGCTGCTGAGCAAATCGCCGATGGTGTCGTTGGTCTGTGGCGGCAGCGGATGCTGTGCCGGGTCGGCGAAACGCGGATCCCCCCCGGCTGCCGGCACGATCTTACTCGGCTGGTAGGGCGGGAACATGGTATTTACCGCATACCCTTGCGGGGTGAGCACACCATCGGCCAGCTTAACCTTGCCCAGGAGGACGCTGGCAGGGGAATCCGGCAACCGCTGCAGCCGGCCTTGCTCGTCAAGCTTTGCCCTCCGGTTCTGGGATCCATCCAGGTAGTACGGTGTGCATGCGCAAGCCAGCCAGAAGTGATTGAGAAAGGAGCCTCCGTACGCCGCCATGAAAAAATTGTCCGCCAGCACGTACTCTTGCGCGTACTTCCACAGCGGGAGCGATGATCCGTCGTAATAACCCATGACCAGCGCGCCCGCATCGGACATGGCGGCGTAGCGGTCGAGTTTGCCGCCATTGATTTGTTCCTTGTTTTGGTAGAAGCGATGCACCAAGTCGGGGGTGGCCGTACTCAACGGCAAATTGATGGGTGGCGCGTCGATGCGAAAGGGACGATTGGGGAGTTGATCGGGGAACATCCCTGGCAGGGCATTCCACACCTTGGGCAGGTGTGGCAGTGGCGTGCCGTCATGATCCGTTTGCACGGTGTTCTCCTGCCGCGCTTGCGCAATGCCGTTGGCGCCTGGAAACAATCCGTAGAGGTTATCGAAACTGCGGTTCTCGCCGTAGATGACGACGATGTGATCGATCTTTTTCAGAGCGGCATTTACCGGAGCATCGGAAGCATCCGTTACCGAGCCCCAGGCGAAGACGGCGCACGGCGCTAACCGCAGCGCTGCGACCGCCAAGCGTCTAATCGACATCGGCCGGAATCAGATCGAGCTGATGTTGCTGAGCTTCCTCGGCCTTTTTCGCTTTCCCATTCCGACCCGCCTCGACGCCGTCCAAATACGCCTGCGTGACATCCCCGGTGATGTAGTGTCCACTGAAGCATGAGATTTCGAAGTTCAGCACCTTTGGATTGACCGACGCCACATCCTTGATCAGGGCATCGAGATCCTGATAAATCAATTGATCCGCGTTGATCTCCTGCGCCACAGCCTCGGCATCGCGCCCGGTGGCGATGAGTTCCTTGGGGCTGGGCATGTCAATCCCGTAGACGTTGGGATAGCGAATGGGCGGCGCGGCGGAGGCAAAAAATACTTTGTTGGCGCCGGACTCGCGTGCCATTTGCACGATCTCTCGGCTGGTGGTACCGCGCACGATGGAATCATCCACCAGCAACACATTCTTGCCTTTGAATTCCATTGAGATGGCGTTCAATTTCTGCCGCACCGATTTCCGGCGCACTTCCTGTCCCGGCATGATAAAGGTGCGCCCGATGTAGCGGTTCTTGATGAAGCCCTCGCGATAGCTCAGATTCAAATGCTTGGCCAACTCCATGGCAGAGGGCCGGCTGGAATCCGGGATGGGAATGACTACATCGATGTCGAGATTGCGGTGTTCTCGCTTAATCTTTTCGGCCAAGCTCTCACCCATGCGCAGCCGCGTTTCGTAGACCGATATTCCATCGATGACCGAATCGGGCCGCGCCAGATACACAAACTCGAACATGCATGGGTTGAGCGAACTGTGCAGCGCGCATTGCCGGCTGTGAAAATTGCCGTCGAGATCAATGAAGATCGCCTCGCCCGGCTGCACGTCGCGCACCAGTTGGAATCCCAGCGTATCGAGCGCTACGCTTTCGGAAGCCACAGCGTACTCGCGCCCTTTGTCCATCATGACGCTGCCGATGACCAACGGCCGAATACCGAACGGATCGCGAAAAGCCAACAGTCCGTATCCCGCGATCATCGCCACGCAAGCGTAGGCACCACGACATCGCCGATGCACGCCGGCCACGGCCATGAAAATGGTGTCGGGATCCAGATCGGAGGAAACCGAGTGTTCCTGCAGCTCATGCGCCAACACATTCAACAATACCTCAGAGTCCGAATTGGTGTTGACGTGGCGCAGATCCTGGCGGAATAGCTCGCGCTTGAGCTGTTCGGTATTGGTGAGATTACCGTTGTGCCCGAGGGTAATGCCGAAGGGGGAGTTGACGTAAAGCGGTTGCGATTCGTTGGCGTCGAAAGCCGATCCCGCCGTGGGATAGCGGCAGTGCGCGATACCAGCATTTCCACTCAAAGCGCGCATGTTGCGGGTGCGGAATACATCGCGCACCAAACCCGGGCCTTTGAACATATGAAAAGCACTGCCGTCCGACGTGGTGATACCCGCCGCGTCTTGGCCGCGGTGTTGCAGCACGAGCAGCCCGTCGTAGAGCAATTGATTGACGGGGCTTTTCGCCACCACACCGATGATTCCGCACATGCTTGCGCGCTCCTAGCTCCTAGATTCACCGCAGACACCAAGGCGCAGGAGTATAACCCTCCAGGTCGGTTGAATTGGAAGCAAGCCGTTCGACTTAGAAACTGACCCGCTTGCGAAAAGCTTCAGGCATATACGGCAACACCTCCTTGGCCGCGGCTTCCAAGGGCGCGCTGAACATGGCGTTGCGCCAAAAAGATTCGCGAGGCAGCGGCGTCAATCCGGCGAGAAGCACCAACCCTACGACGATGAGGCCACCACGCGCGGTTCCGAAAACCAATCCGAGGGATCGGTCGACGGCTCCCAACCCCAGCGACTTCATCCATTGCGAAAGCGCCCACGCCAACAACATGAACAACGCCAGTCCCACCAGGAATAACACCACGAAAGTAGCCAACAGGCGCAACGTCGGGCTGGAAATACCGGCGGCAAGATGCACGGAGAGGGATTCCGAAAAAGCGCGCGCGATCAGAAAGGCACCGATCCAGGACGCCAGCGAGAGGACCTCGCGCACCGCACCCCGGATGAATCCGAGGATCATGGACACTGCGAGTACGCCCAAGACAGCGTAGTCGAATATCGTCACGAGCTATTGATCACAATTGACCACTATTGACCACTGGCAACGATCTTGGGCTCCATGCCGACCTTGAGATTCATCTTAGCGATGCGCTCAACGGCCTTCTCGGCCTCGGCCAGCGAATCGAACGGACCTGCGCGTACCCGGATCTTGGACACCTGTCCTGACTTGACCACTTCGGAGAACGCCTTGATCTTGTTGGCGATCAGTGCATCTTTCAACTGCTGGGCATTCTCTGGCTGGGAATAGGCCCCGAGCTGAATCACGACCGGGGGTTTCAGAGCATCTTTGTCATCGACACTGACACTTGGCGGATCAACGGCCGCAGAAGTGGCGGGGGGCACGGTCCCTCCCGCATTCGCGGTGGTGGGTGCGGTTTGAATGCTGATCGGCGGGGCTGGCTCGATTTGCGCGGCGCTCGGAGATTCCGGCGTTTGCGATACCGGTGGCTTCGGGGTTTCGGACTTTGGAATTTCAGGGTTCGGTACCTGCTCCAGCGCCGGCATTTGCACCCGTACCGACTCGGCTTGTGGACGAGGTTCGGAATCGAGGATCATCGGCAATACGATGACCATGACGAGCACCAGAAAGCCCGCACCGACCAAACGGCGGCGCGCGCGTTTGCGAAGTTGAATTTCCTCTTGAGAGACGGCGGCCTTTGCCATGATTATGAGCGGTGCAGATGTTCGAGCACTTCGGCCACGGTATGAAACGAACCGAACACTACGATTCTATCATCGGCTTGCGCAATGCTGCGCGCCGCTTCGAACGCTTCCGCGGGTGATGCATAGGACGAGCGCGCAGCGTCACCGATAGACGTCAGAACCCGCTGCAATTGTTCAGCACTTGCCGCGCGCGGACCGGACAAATCGGCGAGGAACCAGCGCTGCGTCACTGCGGCGAGTTGCTGCATCACACCTTTCATGTCCTTGTCCCGCAACATACCCAGCACTGCGAAGGTCGCGGCGAATTTGCCGTGTTCCGCCAAGTTCTCAGTCAACTGATGTGCCGCGTCGGGATTGTGCGCAACATCGAGCACCACCGCCGGGCGCCCGGGCAGCACCTGAAAACGCCCGGCCAGTTCCACCTCGACCAGTGCGCGCCGCACCGCTCCCATGTCCACGGGAAGCCGATCGCGCAACGCGTCGAGTGCGGCCAGTGCGGTAGCGGCGTTGGTGAGCTGCATCCGCCCTCGCAACGCGGGCCAGGGCAAGCCTTTGCGGTGACCCGACGCGCTCAGAAAATCCCAATGCCCGGGATGCGCCTGGCAGTCGAAATGCGAACCGATCATTCTCAGATCCGCGCCGATACTGTGGGCGTGCTGCAGCAGGCGGGCGGGCGGATCGCGGTCCGCGCAGATCGCCGCCTTGCGTGGCCGAAAAATGCCCGCCTTCTCGAATCCGATGGATGCGCGCGTGGGTCCGAGATAGTCGATGTGATCGATACCGACGTTCGTCACCACCGCACAACTAGGCTCGAACAGATTGACCGCATCCAAACGGCCGCCCAGACCCACTTCCATCACGGCCACATCCACACCCGCCTCCACGAACATCTGCATGGCTGCCAGAGTGCCGAATTCGAAAAAGGTCAAGGGCGTCTCGCCACGCGCGGCTTCCACGCGGGCGAAGGCGGCGCATAGCGCGTCGTCTTCGACTGCCATGCCGTCAAGGCGAACGCGTTCGTTATAGCGCAGCAGGTGCGGTGAAGAATAGCTTGCGACGCGATACCCAGCGCAGCGCAAGATGCATTCGAGAAACGCGCAAGTCGAGCCCTTGCCGTTGGTGCCTCCCACCGTGATGATGGGAAACGCTATCGACAAACCAAGCCGCGCCCACACGCTTTCCACGCGAGCCAGGCCGAGCTCGATGGTCTTTGGATGCAGTCGCTCGAGGTGTGCGAGCCAGTCCCCTAAGCCGGCGGAGCCGGAACCAAGTGCGTTTGCCACACCTACAACGTGATCGTCGCGAGCTTTATTGCGGCGCAGGCGCGCGCATGAGCAAAGTTGCCAGCATAGCCAGCTTGTCGCGCATCTCGCGCCGATCCACGATCATGTCGATGGCACCGTGCTCCAACAAAAACTCCGCCCGCTGAAAACCGTCCGGTAGTGTTTGCTTGGTGGTTTGCTCAATCACGCGGGGCCCCGCAAAGCCAATCAGCGCGCCGGGTTCCGCGATTACCACATCGCCCAGCATGGCGAAACTCGCTGAAACACCGCCCATGGTGGGATCGGTCAGCACTGAGATGAAGGGTAGATGTTCGGCTGAAAGTTGCGTGAGTGCCGCCGTGGTCTTGGCCATCTGCATGAGGGACATCAAGCCCTCCTGCATGCGGGCACCACCGCTGGCGGTAAAACATATGTAGGGCATTTTCTGCTCGATGGCCGACTGCACGCCGCGGATGAAACGCTCGCCTACGACCGAACCCATGGAGCCGCCCATGAAGCGGAATTCAAAGGCGGCCGCCACCACCGGAACATTCTTGATGCTGCCTTGAATCACTACCAACGCGTCCGTCTCGCCGGAACTATCGCCATCGGCAACCAAGCGCTCCGAGTATTTTCTGCTGTCGACAAACTTCAGAAAATCCACCGGCAGCACTTCGGAGCCGATTTCATACTGCCCCTCGGGATCAAGCGTCATCTCCAGGCGCTCGCGCGCAGACACACGGTTGTGGTGCGAACACTTCGGACATACGTGGACGCTTTGCTCGAGATCCGCACGATAGAGCGTCGCCTCGCAAGCGTTACACTTGCTCCACAACCCTTCGGGCACAGCCTTTTTCAGCGTGCCGGGGCTGCGCTTGATTTTCGGGGGCAGTAGTTTTTGTAGCCAACTCATCGCGCCTCCATCATTGTGATGTTAGCGAACACCCCGGCGAGTTCACCGGGACATATTCGCCACTACATGGTGATTGACACAGCGATCATGCATCGATCGCGTCGCGCATTCCTTTGACGAGTCGCCCAACTCTTTCTACCACTTCGCCGGGCGAAGAATCTTCGATTTCTTGTACGATCCGACTACCGACAACGACAGCATCGGCCAATTGCGCCACACTGCGCGCGGTCTGTGCGTCGCGAATACCAAACCCGACCCCAATGGGCAAGGGTGAGTGCGCGCGAATCCTGGGCAGCATCGCCTGTACTTCGGCCAGATCCAGATTCGCCGCGCCCGTCACGCCTTTCAACGAGACGTAATAAATATAGCCCGTCGCGACCCGGCCCACGTCACCGATACGGCCATCCTTGGAAGTGGGCGCCAACAGAAAAATGCTGTCGATAGCGCGCCCCTTCAGTAGCTCGGTGAGTTCATTGCTCTCTTCCGGCGGATAGTCCACCACCAGCACACCATCGACACCGGCTTCCTGACTGGCGTCGGCAAACTTCTTATATCCCATCGCTTCGACGGGATTGCCATACCCCATCAACACCACAGGGGTGGCGTTATCCTTTTTGCGAAAGCGCGCTACGACGTCGAGCACGCCACGCAGCGTGGTCTTGCCTTTTAGCGCGCGCTCGCTGGAGCGTTGAATGGTCGGCCCATCGGCCATCGGGTCCGAAAACGGCACGCCCAATTCGATGATATCCGCACCTGCATCCACCAGCCCATGCATCAGCGCCAGCGAGGTATCGAGATCAGGATCTCCAGTGGTGATATAGGGGATCAGGGCTTTACGGTTGCGAGCACGCAGGGATTGGAAGGTTGATTGAATTCGGGACATTGGTAGAAAATCGATGTGTTATTGCCGACGGAACATGCGTCGAGCGCTGGATTGAGCGGGACAAACTCCCTCGCCCCGCAAGCGCGCAGAGGGTTGGGGTGAGGGGCGCTCGATCCCAGCCCTCAAAGCTCGATCCCCGAATATTTGGCGATGGTATCCATGTCCTTATCACCGCGACCGGAGAGATTTACCAGCAGCACCTTATCCTTGGATAGGAAGGGCGCGATCTTCATGGCGTGAGCCATGGCATGACTGGATTCCAATGCCGGCATGATGCCTTCGGTGGTGGTCAGGGTGTGGAAGGCCTGGACCGCCTCCGCATCCGTTATGGACACATATTCCGCACGACCGCTGTCCTTCAACCAAGAATGCTCTGGCCCTACGCCAGGATAATCCAAGCCGGCGGAGATGGAATGCGTCTCGATGATCTGGCCATCGGCGTCTTGCAACAGGTAGGTGCGATTGCCGTGCAACACTCCGGGGCGGCCCGCGCACAGCGTTGCGGCATGACGCCCGGTGGAGATGCCATCACCAGCGGCTTCCACGCCGATGATCTGCACCGCGCCATCCTGGATGTAGGGATAGAACATGCCGATGGCGTTGGAACCACCGCCAACACATGCGATCACCGCATCGGGCTGACGGCCGTGCGTTTCGACCATCTGTACGCGGCACTCTTCTCCGATGATTGTCTGGAAATCGCGCACCATCATCGGATAGGGATGCGGTCCGGCCACGGTGCCGATGATGTAGAAGGTGCTCTCGACGTTGGTCACCCAATCGCGCATGGCTTCGTTGAGCGCGTCCTTCAGGGTCTTGGAACCGCTCTCCACGGGCACCACGGTGGCGCCCAACAGCTTCATGCGATACACGTTGGAGGCTTGCCGCTTCACGTCCTCGGAGCCCATGTACACCACGCATTGCATGCCATAGCGTGCAGCCACGGTGGCCGAGGCTACGCCATGTTGTCCGGCCCCGGTTTCGGCGATGATGCGGCGTTTGCCCATGCTCTTGGCAACCAGTGCCTGGCCGATAGTGTTGTTGATCTTGTGGGCACCGGTGTGGTTGAGGTCTTCGCGCTTCAACCAGATTTGCGCGCCGCCTAGTTGCTCGGAAAGTCGCTTGGCGTGGTAGATCGGGCTGGGTCTGCCGACATAGTGCTTGAGATCGTCGGCGACCTCCTTCTTGAAGGCCGGATCGTCGCGCAAACGCAGATATTCGCGCTTGAGCTCATCGAGCGCGTGCATCAGGGTCTCCGCCACAAAAATCCCACCGTAGGGGCCGAAGTGCCCCTGCGCGTCCGGCAGGTCGTAGAGCTTACCGGCTTCATACATCTGCATTTTTTACTTCCTCCATGAAGGCGGCGATCTTGGCGCAATCCTTGATCCCTTTGTCTATCTCGACACCGCTGCTCACATCCACCGCCCAAGGGCGCACGGCGCGTATGGCATCGCCGACATTCTCCGGGGTCAAGCCCCCCGCCAACACGATGGGTAGCGGCAATCCGGCAGGAATCAGACGCCAATCGAAGGATTCCCCAGTGCCGCCATGATTTCCGGCGACGAAGGAATCCAACAACAGGCCCTTCGCCTCCTGATAACGTTGCGCGCATTCTAGCAAAGGGATCTCCGGCCTCACGCGCACGGCTTTGAGGTACGGCCGAGCGAATTGCCGGCAGAACTCGGGCGCTTCGTCGCCGTGGAATTGCAGCAGCGGTAGCGGCACTTTCGCCAATACATCGTGCACCAGGTCGGCAGGCGGATCGACGAATAGGCCGACGCAGGTCACAAAAGGCGGCAGCGCCTGCATGATGGCCTGCGCCTGCTCGATGGAAACCAAGCGCGGACTCTTGGGCGCGAACACCAAGCCGATGGCGTGCACGCCGGCGCGCGCCGCCGCCAGGCCGTGCTCGACTTGGGTAATGCCGCAAATTTTGACTGCCGTGGGCACGCTGTTTTGAGCTACTTGCGAGCTACTTGGATAAGCCACTGAGCATGAGTAGCTCGAGCGGATCTTTATGGTCGGGTTCTGGGAAATTCCAGGCCGCGTCGTATTGTACGGCCGAGAGATAGAGTCCCGCGGCAGAGAAAGTGGGCGCGGCCAGCGTGCGGTCACGCGCGTCCAGTACCTCCTTCATCCATTGTGGCGGGCGCGCGCCCTTGCCTATGTGGACGAGACCACCAACGATGTTGCGTACCATGTGGTGCAAGAAAGCATTGGCGGAAAAGCGCAGCACAAACAACGAACCTACTCGATCGATGCTCGCCGTTCTGAGATCCTTCACGGGAGTCTTCGCTTGACACTCCGCCGCGCGAAACGAGCTGAAGTCGTGCACGCCCAGAATCGCCCGCGCCGCCTCGCGCATGGCAAGAAGATCCAGCGGGCGGTGATGCCAACCCAGGCGTTGATTGGCGAGCGCCGGACGTTGCGGACGGTTGAGCAAGAGGTAGATATAGGCCCGGCCCCGAGCGGCGTAGCGAGCGTGGAAATCGGGTGTAACTTCATGTGCCCACTGTACCGCGATCGATTTCGGCAACCGCGCATTGACGCCACGCACCCATGCCGTGAGGGGCCGCTCGGCCTGCGTGTCGAAATGCACGACCTGACCGAACGCGTGCACGCCCGCATCGGTGCGTCCCGCGCAGTGCGATTGCACCGGCTCCGCTGCGATCTCTGAGAGCGCAGCATCTACCGCGTCCTGCACCGAGCAACCCGATGCTTGGGTCTGCCAGCCGCAGAAGCTCGATCCGTCGTATTCCAGACCTAAGGCGATTCTGTACATGGCCACGAGATTACCCCAGAACATAAAAAGGGACTGCGCCCCTTCTGGAATCCCCCGACGTCACACCCCCGCGCCGAGCGCGCGAGAAACTAGTGGATGTAGAGGCCCCGGTTGCCGACTTGGGACAGGCGTTGCGCTGATGTGTCAGCCGGTCGGGCTGTGCATGGCTAGCAATGCAAAGCGCCTGGCACTTTTCAGTGCGCAGGCGCCTGGGGTTGGTTACGGCTGCGGGTTTAGACCAGCGCTTCGAGCACCTTCTGCGCGGCGTTCTTCTGGTCGTCGTCACCTTCTTGCACCACTTCGCGCAAAATCTCACGCGCGCCTTCCTTGTCGCCCATCTCCTGGTAGGCCTTGGCGAGGTCGAATTTGGTTTGAACGTCGTGCCAATGCTCATCCTTGGAACCGTTGGTACCCGCCGATCCCGAACCATCCAGATCCAAGGAGATGCTGGACAAATCCACGTCCGGCAATGTGGCCCCCGTCAGCCCCAGCTTCGGTTCAGACTTACCGTCCATGGTGGCGTCGAGCGAAAGCTTGCCCACATCAAAGTCCAGACCACCTGGCTCCGCTTTGGCAGAGGACGTCGCGCCGGTGATGGTGCTTAGGTCTAGATCAAAGTCCAAAGAGGACTCTTTTGTCGCGGACCTGCCTTCCTGCGTGCGGGACATTTCCGTGGTCATGCCCATCTTACGCATCTGTTGGGTCTTGGCGGTGGCTTCCACAGTCTTGCCCAGATCCATTTGGCGTGTGTTATCCAGAACCTGCGTGCGCAAATCCAAATCGGCGGAATCCGTGCTCCCTGCCAGCCCATCCAAATCCAGATCGGTGTGATCGGCATTGAGCGTCATGTCGCCCAAATCGATGTCGGTATTGGTACCCGCTTCGCCCTGACCCAAGCCCAGGTCGAGATCGAGTTTATTATCGAAGGAACCGGAAGCGGCGGTATCCGAATCCATCGGCGCGGCGCCGGCACCGTCGGCGTAAAGGCCGTTGGAAGGATCGATTTGGAAGCCCATGCGGGCTGCTTTCTGCCAATTGTTCCCAGTGCCCCTGGATATATCATGCAACGCCTGAGCAACGGGCCCGAAGGCGGCGACATCCTTACGCTTGTGATAGATCTCCAGCAACTTCGTGTAGATCTCCTGTCGCGACGGCTGGGTCTCCAGGGCGTCCTTCAGAATCTGTTCGGCTTGGGCATCACGACCGTATGCCATGTAGACCTCGGCCTCGGCCACGGCATCGGCCTCGTCGGTGACGTGATCGTCGCCGGCTTGCGCGGCAGCAGCCGTGGCTGACATATTGTCAGCCAGCGTGTCAGCCAGCGCTTCTTCCGTCATCGGCGGCATGCGGTCCTGCGTGTCCTCCGCGATGTCGGAATCGTCCGCGTCTTCCGCGCCCGCCTTGCGCTTACGCCAGGCGACGAAGCCACCTAGTCCGAGCAGAGCCAGCAAGCCGGCTCCACCTGCAAGATAGAGCGGTTCGCCAAGGATTTTCGCCACTAGCGAAGGCTCCTCTGGCGGCGCGACCCGTACCGGTTTCTTCAGCGTGGGCGCAGTTACGGCTTGCGGTGCGGGGGTTGTAGGGGTCGCGGGCGCTTGCACAGTTGGGTCCCCTGTGGTCGCCGAGGGAATCGTAGCATCCGGGGTAGCGGCGGGCTTGGACTCCGCGGCTTCCATCGGCTCGCCTTTGGCCGGCATTTCCGGCTTGGCGGCAGCATCCGGGTGCTTCACCTCGGCAGCGGGCGCCGCGCTCGGTGCCGCTTTCGCATCAGGTTTCGCTGCCTGGGTGGCCGCTTGTTGCACGTCGGCCATGTCCTTGTTCTTCATCTCCATCAAGGCTTGCATGTCCTTGATGGTTTTCTCCAGTTTCAAGCTGCGCTCGGTAGCCTCGGAAACGGCTTTGCTGCGCGCGGCCACTTCCTCTTCCAATGCTTGCACGCGACCCTTGGCGTCGCCTTTGCCGCCAGCGCTGCCCGCGACATTGTCGCCCTTGGCCTCACCTTTGGAGAGCTTCAGCACTTCCTTGGGTTGTACCCCAGCATCCGCCGGCTTCTCCTCTACCTTGGCGGTGATGGCGCCGGCAGCGCTTTGGCTGGTTTCGGAAATCGCCGGGGTGCTATCCACGCCGCCGGCAATCTTCTCGCGCCAGGCGTTCCAATCGGCGGCTTGAACGCGGACTTCCTTAATCGCCTCGCCAAGCGACACATCCGCCAACTCCGAGGCTTCGGGAACACGCAAAATCTTGCCCGTCTTGAGCCGATTCATGTTGTTGCCGGCGAAGGCATCGGGATTAGTGCGATAGAGCACGACCAGCATTTGCTCAAGCGACACGTCGGCAGGTTTGACCTCGCGCGCAATCTTGCTCAGGGTTTCGCCGCGCTTCACCACGCGTGGAGGGACCCTATCGGTGCTCGCATTTGGCGCCGGTGCCGGCGTTGGTTTGGCCGCCTCGACCGGATTTTCCTTCGCAACGGGAGCGGGCTCATCCGCCGCGCTCGCTGGTTCAGGCTGCGAATCTTCCTGCAAGGCTTCGTTCGCGGCATTGAGTTCGGTCGTCGGCGCGGATTCCGGATCCGCCAACGGGGCGGTAGTGGCGGGCTGATCTAAGGGCGCGGCTTCGACGGCACGCTGTGGCGCCTGCGCTACGGGAGCGGGCGTAGCCGGAGAAACCGTATCGAGCGCGGCGTAAGCGGGTGGATCGAGCAACGCCGTATAGGCCCGCAACAACCGCCCCCCATTCCAACGCAGGTCAACCAACACGTCGACGAAGGGCTCGCTGACAGGATTAACGCTGGAGATACTGACGTAAGGCTCGCCGTTCGGTCGTGTATCGAGTGCAACCTTGAGCCCCCACGACCCGCTGGGGAAAGGAAGATTCGCTTGAAGATAAGCCTCCACCGCTGCGAGCCTGGCTGAGAGAGAGTCGCGTTCGCCTTTTTCGACGGCCACCACTTCAATTTCCGCTTTGAGCGGCTCACCAAGGTTCGAGAGCACTGTCAGCTTGCCCAATCCCGCCGAATAAGCGGACAAAGGCAGGCTCATCAATGCGCCAGCAAAGAGGATCGCGCGTCTGGAAAGTCGGCTCACTGCGCCCCCTATTATTCCTAAGTCATTGAGATTGAAAATAACACCATGGTATCGGCGATGCAAGCCCTACTCGTAATCTGGGCCGGCAGCGGGTCTCATCCACTAATGTATGCAGGACAGTTAACGCTGTACCGGTCCAGTTTTCGGCTCCCTGATGGCCCTCTTTAGCCATTTTTCAAAGTCATATATGGCATTGCCCTATGCAGTCGGGGGCTCAGCGCTCCAACACGATGCGCAGCATGCGCCGCAACGGTTCGGCCGCACCCCACAACAATTGGTCTCCCACGGTGAAGGCTGTCAGGTATTCTCCACCCATGGGCAGCTTGCGCAAGCGCCCGACGGGGATCGAAAGCTTGCCGGTCACGGCGGCGGGCGTCAGCGCCTGGAGGCTCGCATCACGCTGGTTGGGCACCACCTGTACCCATTGGTTCGCCTGCGCCAACATGGACTCGATCTCGTTCAACGGCACATCCTTGCGCAACTTCACGGTTAGCGCCTGAGCGTGGCAGCGCATGGCGCCGACGCGCACGCAAATGCCATCGATCGGGACAGGCTTGGTTTCCGAACCCAGGATCTTGTTGGCCTCCGCCATGCCCTTCCATTCCTCTCGGCTTTGACCGTTGCCCAAGTCCTTGTCGATCCAGGGGAGCAGGCTGCCGGCCAGCGCGTAGCCAAAGTTTTCTTTGGGAAGCGCGTCGCTGCGTAAGGTTTCGGCAACCTTCTGGTCGATCTCCAGGATAGAGGAAGCGGGATCGTCCAACAACGCCCCGGGCGCGTGACTGGCAACACCCATTTGTTGCAGCAGCTCGCGCATGTTCTGCGCCCCGGCGCCGGAGGCCGCCTGATAGGTCATGGCCGTCATCCACTCCACCAACCCGGCTTTGAACAACCCGTGCAATCCCAAGAGCATCAGGCTCACGGTGCAGTTGCCACCGATGTAGTTCCGCACCCCCTGCGTGATGGCGGTCTTGATGGCATCCAGGTTGACAGGATCGAGGATGATGACCGCGTCCTGGCTCATGCGCAGCGCCGAGGCCGCATCGATCCAGTAGCCGTTCCACCCCGTCGCGCGCAGCTTGGGGAAAATCTCGTTGGTGTAATCCCCACCTTGGCAGGAAATCAACACGTCCATGGACCGCAGCGCTTTGAGGTCGCGCGAGTCCTTGACCGCTGGTGCGTCCTTCCCGATGGAGGGGGCTTTCACCATTGTGGAAGTGGAAAAGAACACGGGATCGATCACGTCGAAATCCCGCTCCTCGCGCATACGTTGCATCAGCACGGAGCCCACCATACCCCGCCATCCGATCAATCCAACCCTTGCTGCCGCCATTTCGCCAATTTGCCTTCGGAAAAATATTGCTACCGATGCAGTGCCGCCACCACTGCATCGCCCATCTCCTCGCATCCCACTTTTTTTGTGCCCGGCTCGTAGATGTCCGCCGTGCGGTAGCCCTGTCTGAGGACAGACTTCACCGCCGCCTCGATCCGCTGCGCCACATCCGGTTTTCCGAGACTGTAGCGCATCATCATGGCAGAAGAAAGAATCGTCGCCAACGGATTGGCCACGTCCGTGCCCGCGATATCGGGCGCCGAGCCGTGTATCGGCTCGTAGAGGCCTTTGCCCGCGCTATCGAGCGATGCGGACGGGAGCATGCCGATGGAACCGGTGAGCATGGACGCCTCGTCCGAAAGAATATCGCCGAACATATTGCCCGTGACGATGACGTCGAACTGCTTGGGCGCGCGCACCAACTGCATGGCGGCATTGTCCACGTACATGTGGGAAAGCTCGACGTCGGGATATTCCTGGCCCACGCTGATCACCACTTCGCGCCACAAAATACTGGTGTCGAGCACGTTAGCTTTATCTACCGAACATAGTTTGCGCCGGCGCTTGCGGGCGGTTTCAAAGCCAACGTGGGCGATGCGCCGGATCTCCGATTCGGCATAGAGCATGGTGTCGAAGCCTTCGCGCTCACCGGCAGCGTTGTTACGCTGGCCACGCGGTTGACCAAAGTAGATATCGCCCGTGAGCTCACGCAGGATCATGATGTCCAATCCCACGACCACTTCCGGCTTCAGCGTTGAAGCGCTGGCCAATTCCGGATACAACACCGCCGGTCGCAGATTGGCGAACAGGCCTAACTCCTTGCGAATACGCAGTAATCCCTGCTCCGGTCGCATGGCACGGGGAAGCGCCTCATACTTCGGCCCACCCACCGCGCCAAACAGCACCGCGTCGGATTTCCTCGCCAGTTCCAGAGTCGACGCCGGCAACGGATCACCGGCTGCGTCATAGCCCGCACCGCCCACCGGCGCCTGTGCGATTTCCATGGCGAGTCCACCACGTTCCAATACACTCAACACCTTGAGCGCCTGCCGCATGATTTCGGTGCCGATACCGTCACCGGGAAGCACTGCGATTTTCATAGGATCCACTTACAAGTTTCTGCATTCAAGCGAAGTAGTAGCCGCCGAGCGATCAAACAAACAACCAGGGCTGCGCGCTTTGATGCTTGGCCTCAAAGGCTTCAATCGCCGCGCGATGTTTCAGCGTCAACCCGATTTCGTCTAGCCCCTCCACCAGGCAATGCTTGCGGAAAGCATCGATCTCAAACCGATGCTCACCTCCACCGGGCATGCGCACAGTCTGACTCGGCAAATCAATCGCAAGCTTGTACCCTGGAAATCCTTCCACCTCCTCGAACAACTGATCCACCGTCTTGGCATCCAGAATCACCGGCAGGAAACCATTCTTGAAGGAGTTGTTGAAGAAAATATCGGCATAACTCGGCGCAATCACTGCGCGGAAACCGAAGTCCAGCAAAGCCCATGGCGCATGCTCGCGTGAGGAGCCGCAACCAAAATTCTCGCGCGCCAATAAAATCTGTGCGCCTTTGTAGCGAGCCAAATTCAACACGAAATTCGGATTCAGCGGCCGCTTGCTGTTGTCCATACCCGGTTCGCCGTGGTTCATGTAACGCCACTCGTCAAACAGGTTAGGCCCGAACCCGGTGCGCTTGATGGACTTCAAAAATTGCTTGGGAATGATGGCATCGGTGTCGACATTCGGGCGATCCAGTGGGGCAACCAAACCATCTATTCGAACGAACTTTTCCATTTAGATCTCTCTTACGTCCACGAAGCGACCGGCGATCGCGGCCGCCGCCGCCATCGCCGGGCTGACCAAATGCGTGCGGCCGCCGGCGCCCTGGCGCCCTTCGAAATTGCGATTGGAGGTTGAGGCGCAACGCTCTCCTGGCTCCAGGCGATCGTCGTTCATCGCCAGACACATGGAACATCCTGGCTCGCGCCAATCGAATCCCGCCGCCCGAAAAATCTTGTCCAGCCCTTCGGCCTCCGCTTGGCGTTTTACCGGGCCGGAGCCGGGCACCACCATGGCCAGCTTCACGCTCGACGCCACGGAACGCCCCTGCACCACTTCGGCCGCCGCGCGTAGATCTTCGATACGAGAATTGGTGCAAGATCCTATGAATACCTTATCGATCTTGATCTGATCGATCGGTGTATTCGGGTCCAACCCCATGTACTGCAGCGCACGCTCAATGGACGTGCGCTTGGTGGGATCGGATTCCTTGGCAGGATCGGGCACCTGGCCGTCGATGGTAGTCACCATCTCGGGCGAGGTTCCCCAGGTCACTTGCGGGCGAATGGCAGCGCCATCCAATGTCACCACGCGATCGAACTTGGCGCCGTCGTCGGTACGCAGGCCGCGCCAATGCGCCACCGCCTTATCCCACAGATCGCCCTTGGGAGCGAATGTGCGGCCGCGCAGATATCCAACAGTTGTATCGTCCACCGCCACCATACCCGCGCGCGCGCCGGCTTCGATGGCCATGTTGCACAGAGTCATGCGGCCTTCCATGGTGAAGCCGCGAATGGCGTTGCCCGCAAACTCGATGGCGTGGCCCGTTCCGCCCGCCGTGCCGATCTTGCCGATCACCGCGAGGATCACGTCCTTGGCGGTAATGCCGCGCCCGAGGCGGCCATCCACCTGCACCAGCATGGACCTGGCTTTCTTCATCACCAGGCACTGGGTGGCCAGCACATGCTCGACCTCAGAAGTGCCGATGCCGAAGGCCAGACAAGCGAATGCACCGTGCGTGCTGGTGTGCGAATCACCGCATACCACGGTCATCCCCGGCAAGGTGGCGCCTTGCTCCGGCCCGATGACGTGCACGATACCCTGACGACCATCGAGAAATGGAAAGTACGCCTTGGCACCGAATGCGGCGATATTGGCGTCCAGGGTCTCCACCTGCATGCGGGAAATCGGATCGCGAATACCCTGGTCCCAATCCTTGGTGGGCGTGTTGTGATCCGCCGTGGCAACGATGGAGTCCACCCGCCAGGGCTTGCGACCGGCTAGACGCAAGCCATCGTAGGCCTGCGGGCTGGTCACCTCGTGCACAAGGTGCCGGTCGATATAGATGAGGGCAGTGCCGTCCGAGTCCTGCTGAACCAGATGGCTGTCCCAAAGTTTGTCGTAAAGTGTGCGTGCGCTCATGATTCAAATGCCTAGGTAAGCACAGGATTATTGCATAGGGGCGCGTCCACGATCCGATGGGTGGGGCCGCCGCAAGCACATGCACGCGCGCTGCAACCCTTGGCAATTTGGACTATCATGGTGTCGCTGATATTGGCATCCATCCACCGGCATCGTACGTTGCAAGGAGGGAGATTTATCGAAGAAGCCAACCACTCCATATCACTCACTAGCCCGGCCACACGTTGCCGGGCATTACCTCAACAGGTAGGCGGTTATTCGCGCCCATCGAGAACCCCGCGTCATGCGGGGTTTTTCGTACCGGAGAAATACTAAGTTTGGGACGCGGACGCACCGACCTCTACATCACATGGCCGGCGACGGCGAATCCCACGCAACGCATTGTGTTGGAACTAAAGATTAGGCGAGAGGAGAATGGGCGAGAGGCCATTTAAGCAGCGGTTGCAGCAGACCCGAGAGTACATCCAGCGTTGCGGGCGCGCGCGTCGAAGGACGCGGTGATGATGGCCTGCTCGATTTCCGCGGCGAAGTCTTCGGCGCAGGCGGCGATCGTGGGTGCCGCTGACCTTCTCGCTGACACGCGCGCGGCAGATGCCGTTGGCGATACTCCAGGTGAAGAGCGCTTCGTTTCCGAGATTTGAGACTTTTTCCAACTGGGAGACCTGTCTCCGTGTCTTCTTACTCGGAGCCTTTTCTTGTCCTCTTGGTTTTCCTTCGGCTTTCTTTTCCGGGCATGACAGACCCTGGAGTTGAGAGCAGCCAATTGACACAAGATTGCACCGATATCTGCGGCGGGATGTCACGCGCCACCTCTGGGGTCATCGTAATTACTTGCAATCGTGCGTCAGGATACTGTTCTGCCGCCGTCAACAGGGCACGAACTTCGCGCCCAATAGTGTCTGGACTGTCCAACTCCACGCATACCTGGATCAGGGATCGCCCCTCATCAAGATTATTGACCAGGAAGTCAACCTCGGACCCATCGTCGTTTCGCACATAGGCGATGTCTGCGCCTCGGCGCATGAGTTCCAAGGCTACGCACGTCTCTAGCGCGTGGCCGGTATTGGCTCTGCCGGCGCGTTCGAACACCGAGATGAAACCGGTATCGATCGGATACACCTTGCGCGGGTTCACCATGCGCCTGCGCTCGGAATTGGTGGCAACGCTCAGAGTGCGGAAAAGGAAAGCATCTTCCAGATGGGCGAGATAGGCATGAAGGGTGTCCTTGGCCACGGGAATACCTTGCGCCTTAAGATCGTTGTGGAATTTGCTGATACTGAATGAGCCCCCCGGGTTGCCGAGCAATTGGCGGGACAGCCATCGTAGCGCCCAGGGATGCGTAACACTGTGGCGCTCGATTACGTCACGCAGAAGAACAATATCCACGTAGCCGCGCAGAAGGTCAAGTCGATCAATGGGCGCAATGCCTTGCGCCTCCGGAAACCCCCCTTCGCTCAGATAATCCTTGAGATCCTTCTCCAGGACTGAGCGATGTGCCTTTACCAGGCGTGAGGCGTTTCCGACGGGCTCTCGACCGCGATGTCGCAAATATTCGCGGAAGCTGAAAGGCATGACCAACGCCTCCATCGCACGCCCGCGCATGGCGCTCGCGAGTTCCCGTGAAAGCAGCTTTGCCGACGATCCGGAAAGGAACAACTCCACGGACTCCGAGTCGAGCAGGCGTCGAGCAAAACTCTCCCAACCGGGAATCGTTTGTATTTCGTCGAAGAAAAAAGCGGGTCGCTTGCCATCACGCCATTCGGGGTAAAGGCGGAAGTATTCATCGACCACGATCCCCAGATCGGCTGCCGTCATACCAATAAGGCGCTCGTCCTCGAAACTGAAGTAGAGCAATCCTTCGCGAGCCATACCTTCGGCAAGGCGCGCGGCCAACACCTGCCACAGCAGCGTTGTCTTGCCCGCGCGGCGCATTCCAATGATCGCGATAGCCTTGTTCGGGACAGCCGGAAGCCGAACATCACGGCGCGTGGTATGCACCATCGATGTGGCGATCGCGTCCAGTATCTTTTGTCTGATAACTTCCCGAAACTGTCCTTCCATGAAGGACAGTTTACGGCAATTCTGTCCGTCTTAAAAGGACAAATCCGTCAAATCAAGTACCACCCGCATAGCGGGTGGTATGAGGAAGCCCCCTTTGAAGGGGGCTCTTGGGACCTGCCATATTCATCGATTAAATACCCAGTTTTAGTTGGTCTCCTTTCTTGTCGTGCTCCTCCTGATTTTGGATGTACCGAATAATCACGGCTTCTTCAATCCCAACCGTGCTCACACAGTACCCTCTCGACCAAAAGTGCAACCCCACGAAATTGTGCTTCCGACCAAACTTCTGTTGAATCATGATCGCCGACGTTCCTTTCAGCTCCCCTACCGTGTTGGCGACACTGTACTTCAGCGGGGTCCCCAAACACATGTGTATGTGATCGGGCATCAGGTGTCCTTCCACCAACCAATTCCCGTTCACGGCAGAGCCTCTGCGATCCTCACCGCCGTAGGCGGTGGCTTAGCGTTGGAGTTACTGAAAATATTGGAGGCGGGGCTCGGAATCGAACCGGCGTCCACGGCTTTGCAGGCCGTTTCTCCCATAAGAACATCAAGAACTTAGGGCAGTTGACACGCGATTCGCCACTCCGCCTTGGGCTTCGAGGCAGGAAACGACGGTTAATTGCCGCACCTGCGCGACGTAGCATAGTCGCCCAAATCAACACCCCACAGCAACTCGGTTCCTACGCGAGCGTCACAAG
>JANNFC010000099.1:0-3602 GCA_031379405.1 Betaproteobacteria bacterium
TGGTCGACGTGACCCATGACAGTCACCACAGGTGGTCGTGCTTCGGCCGGCGCACTGGATAGTTGTTCAGTGAGGAATGCTTCGGGGTCGTCCAACTTTGCGCGCTTGCCGACGTGCCCCATATCCTCGACAACAATCAACGCGGTGTCCTGATCCAGAACCTGATTGATGGTGACCATGGAACCCATTTTCATCAGAGTCTTGATCACCTCGGCTGCCTTGACCGACATCTTGTGTGCCAAATCGGCCACGGTGATGGTCTCAGGCACGAGCACCTCGTACACCATCTTTTCCATCACGGGTGCTTGCACAGCCACCGCTTCCGTACGGTGTTTGCCGTGGCGGTTGCGTGCGTGCCAGCCTTGCGAGCCGGAGTCGTCGCCACGCGTTTTGAGGCCACGCTTGCGTGCCGCATCGTCTTGCCAACTTCCGGGTTTCGCCGCCGGTTTCTTTACCGCTTTCTTGTCCGCTGTCGCATCCCCTATACGAGCGACCGGGGGTTTGTGCAACGTGCCCTCGCCTCCTGCCTTGGCATCGGGCCTGGCGCCGTCTTTGGCGAGCGCCGCTACGGCGGGTTGCGCAGCAACGGGCGCAGCCGGCGCAACGGCCACCGCATTTGGCAGCGGTTCTTTCTCCGGGATCTTGGCTTTGATTGGTGCAGGCTTAACCTCCACCACGGGCGCAGGTTGGATGGCTGGCACGGGCTCCACCACCACCGGCGTTGCTTCCACCACCACCACGACGGGCGTGGGGACTGGCTCAATGACTTCCGCCACGACTTTGCGAGGCTTCTTATCTTCCACCTTCTTGGCAATTTCGGCGGCTTGGATCGCGCTCAACTCCTTCTGCTTGCGAGCTTCCTCCTCGCGCAGGGCCACCTCTTTGGCATCGAGGACGGGCACAAAGGGTTTCACCTCCGCCGCCTCATCGGGCGCACCGGGGTCGCGCTTGACCAGAACGCGCTTTTTGCGCACTTCAACCTGAATGGTGCGCGAACGTCCGGTGGCGTCGGCTCGTTTGATCTCGGTGGTCTGGCGCTTGATCAGCGTGATCTTATGCTGGCTTTCCTTGTTGCCGTGCATGCGGCGCAGGTATTCGAGCAGCTGCGTTTTATCGTGCTCGGTAAGCACTGTTTCGGCGACAAATTGCTTGCCGACGCCAGCGGCACCAAGCTGCTCCAGAAGTACGTTCGGGGGAATCCCCAACTCCTGGGCAAACTGCGACACATTCGATTGAGCCATCAAGTTCTCCAACGATATTTCAAGCGAACCACGGTGCGCGGGCAGTCATAATGAGTTGCTTGGCCCGCTCCGTATCCATACCAACGAGCTCGACCAAGTCGTCCACTGCGAGTTCAGCCAGTTCTTCTTGCGTATTGATGCCCTTGCCAGCAAGCAAACGCGCGGTTTGCTCGTCCATGCCTTCCATGCTCTGCAGATCGGTGGCGACGTTTTCCACCTTTTCCTCGGTGGCGATTTCTTGGATCAGCAACGAATTGCGCGCTCGGCTGCGCAACTCATTAATGGTGTCCTCGTCGAGTTGCTCGATATCCTGCAATTCGTTCAAGGGCACGTAGGCAACCTGTTCCAAAGTGGAAAATCCGGCGTCCACCAGAATTTGCGCCACTTCCTCATCCACGTCCAATTTGGCCATATACAAGGTGCGCACCGATGCCGATTCCTGCTCGTGCTTACGGTCGGAATCCTCCCGGGTCATGATGTTGAGTTCCCAGCCCGTGAGTTCACTGGCCAATCGCACGTTCTGACCGCTGCGTCCGATGGCTTGGGCCAGGTTTTCCTCATCCACCACGATGTCCATACTGTGGGATTCTTCATCCACCAGAATGCTGGCGACTTCGGCGGGCGCCAAAGCGTTGATGACAAACTGGGCGGGATCCTGCGCCCACAACACGATGTCCACGCGCTCGCCTGCAAGTTCCCCGGTCACCGCTTGCACGCGTGAACCACGCATGCCCACACAGGTGCCGATGGGATCGATACGCTGATCATTGGACTTGACGGCAATCTTGGCGCGCGAGCCGGGATCGCGAGCGGCCGCTTTGATTTCCAGTAAACCTTCCTCGATCTCGGGCACTTCCAATTCGAATAGTTTGATCAGGAATTCCGGCGAGATGCGCGACAGCACCAGTTGCGGCCCGCGACTATTGCGGTCCACTCGCAACAAGTAACCGCGCACCCGGTCGCCCACCCTCAGGTTCTCCTTCGGGATCATCTGATCGCGCGGCAAGGCGGCCTCGATGCGTCCGATTTCGATGATGGCGCTGCCACGCTCTATACGCTTGATGGTGCCTGAAACCAAGTGTTCTTTACGCGCGAGGAAGTCGTTCAAGATCTGCTCGCGCTCGGCATCTCTGATTTTCTGCAAGATGACCTGCTTGGCGGCCTGGGCGCCAATACGGCCGAACTCGATGGGCTCCAGCGGGTCTTCGATAAAGTCACCCAACTGGGCCTCGGGGTTGCGCTCGTGCGCTTCCCCGAGCGTGAACTGCATGGCCGGTGTTTCCAGAACTTCGTCGGACACCACTTGCCAGCGTCGAAAGGATTGGAAATCGCCCGTCACGCGGTCGACCGCGACTCGGACGTCGGCGTCATCCTTGAATCGGCGCTTGGTGGCCGAGGCCAAGGCGAGTTCCAGCGCGCCAAAGACAATGTCCTTGTCGACGTTTTTTTCCCGCGCCAGCGCATCCACCAATAACAGAATCTCTCTGCTCATCGTCAAACCCTCACTATATCTTCGGTACCAGACGTGCCTTGTCTAAATCGGCAACCTGTAGCGTCAACAGCGTGCCCTCCATCTCAAGTAGAACGGCTTGTTCTTGCACCCCTTTCAATATCCCCACGAACTTCTTGCGACCATTCAAGGGCAGGCGCAATTTCAACTCCGCCTCCTGCCCGGCAAATCGTTCGAAGTCCTGAAGTGATTTCAAAGGACGATCAAGGCCAGGAGAGGACACCTCCAGCCGATCGTAATCGATGTTTTCCACCGTCAATACACGGCTCAGGTGATTGCTCACGAAGGCGCAATCATCCGAGGTGATGCCTCCTGGACGGTCGATGAACAAACGAATCAACCGTCCGCGCCCGGGGAATTCCGCGTGCACGAGTTCATAGCCCAGACCCGTGATCGTCGTTCCCAGTAATTGCTCCAATGCCACTGCCAGTTGCAAAGCTCCCTATCATGCCGCCCACAACGCGAAACCGCCGCACAAATAAAAAATGGGCGTCCCGCCCATTTCTTCTGTACATCGCTCCGATGGTACCAGAATGTATTAGCGTTTTGAATAAGTTGCCGGAGAATATTCCTTCATCATGTCACCGATACGACGCTTGCCGCTATGCCAGAATTCCACCGCATGAACGCCTTCGACTTCGATCTTCCGGTGCGGCGCCGCGGCACCGGCAGCACCAAATGGAACAAGTACGGCGGCCGCGACGTGATTCCGCTGTGGGTGGCCGATATGGACTTCCGCTCGCCACCTTGCGTACTGGAGGCCCTGCGAGAGCGGGTGGAACATGGGGTCTTCGGTTACACCGATCCGACTGACGAGCTAAACGACGCCATCATCGAGCACCTCGAAGACG
>JANNFC010000104.1:0-18923 GCA_031379405.1 Betaproteobacteria bacterium
GGAAACCGAAGAGCGACATTCGTGGGCGTGGCAAGCAGGGCAGTGCGTAAGGCGGCGAGCCCGGTGTCCGCCGTTCGATTGTCCCTCTGCAAAGCGGACTGTCGTGAAATTCGCATTGGGGTCGGTAAGGGGGTTTTAGGATAAATATAGAAGAGTGGTCCGACCAAGCCAACAATCCAGAAGTACACCTTCCTCCAAGGGTGAACCACGAGCTACCGCTATAAGCCTCAGCACCAAAACCCAGTAACATTCCCCCTTTTGCATGAGTCTCCTGGCTCTTTCTTGCACCACGATGAACTTCCAAGATGTCATTCTCACGCTCCAGAATTTCTGGGGCACACAGGGGTGTGCCCTGCTGCAACCCTACGATATGGAGGTTGGTGCCGGTACATTTCACACGGCCACCTTCTTGCGCGCGCTGGGCCCGGAGCCTTGGCGCGCTGCCTATGTTCAGCCCTCGCGCCGTCCGAAAGATGGGCGATACGGTGAGAACCCCAATCGCATGCAGCACTACTATCAGTACCAGGTGGCGTTAAAGCCATCACCGGACAATATCCAGGACTTGTATCTGGACTCCCTTGTCACCTTGGGCATCGATCCAAAAAGAAACGACATCCGCTTCGTAGAAGACGATTGGGAGTCGCCCACCTTGGGCGCATGGGGTTTGGGTTGGGAGGTTTGGTTGAACGGGATGGAAGTGACGCAGTTCACCTACTTCCAAGAGGTAGGCAGCCTGCAATGCAAGCCCGTGCTGGGCGAGATCACTTATGGATTGGAACGTCTCACCATGTATCTGCAAGGGGTGAACAACGTGTTCGATCTGGCGTGGGTGAATGGCATGACTTACGGCGATGTCTATCACCAGAACGAAGTGGAGCAATCCAAATACAACTTCGAGCACTCCAACGTGCAAATGTTGTTCGAGCACTTTAACCAGTACGAACGCGAAGCCAAGCGTCTGATTGAAGTCGGGCTGCCGCTACCGGGCTACGAGATGGTGATGAAATGCTCCCACACCTTCAATCTGCTGGATGCGCGCGGCGCAATATCGGTCACCGAACGTGCCGCCTATATCGGGCGCGTGCGAGTGTTGGCGAGGCTAGTGGCGCAAGCCTATTACAACTCACGGGAAGCGCTGGGCTTTCCCATGCTGAAGAACTGAGCGGAGCACCATGCAAGAGGCATTACTGGTTGAACTGCTCACCGAAGAATTGCCACCGAAATCATTGCAGAACCTCGGTCTGCGTTTCGCCGAAGGCATCGGCAAGCGCGTCAAGGACCTTGGCTTTGCAGCAGTGAATGCGGCGATTACCCCTTTTGCGACACCACGCCGTCTTGGTGTTCTGATTGATGATGTAATCAACATTCAGCCCGAACGCAAGGTGGAAAGGAAAGGCCCCGCCGTCAATTCCGGCTTCGGTGCGGACGGCAAACCGACACCCGCCCTGACGGGCTTCGCACGCTCTTGCGGCGTGGCGGTGGAACAACTCGAGCGCATGAGCGACGGCAAGGCAGAGTACTTCGTGTTTCGCTCCACTAAGTCAGGTGAAGCGCTCGCGGCGCATTTGGCCGGCATCGTGCAACAGGCGATCAAGGACCTGCCCGTTCCGAAGATGATGCGCTGGGGCAATCGCGATGATCAGTTCGTGCGGCCGGTGCATGGCTTGATCATGCTTCACGGCGCGCACGTGGTGGACGGAAGTGTATTGGGATTGAAGGCCGGTGCCGAAACGCGAGGCCACCGTTTCTTAAGCCAGGGCACATTCAAGATTGCGCACGCGAACCAGTATGTTGCTACACTCGCTGAGCGCGGCGCCGTGGTGGCCAGTTTCGAACAACGTCGCGAACGCACACGCGAGATGCTCAACAGCGCCGCGGGCGACGCCGAGCTACGTGATGTCGAGGAGTTGCTTAACGAAGTCACCGCACTGGTGGAAAGCCCGGTCGTATACGAAGCCCGTTTCGATGAAGCCTTTCTGGCGGTACCGCAAGAATGCTTGATACTTTCCATGAAGCAGCATCAGAAGTATTTCCCCCTGCTCAATAAGGCGACGGGTAAGCTTCTCAACCGCTTCCTGATCGTCAGCAACCTCAAGACGGATGATCCCAGTCATATCATCTCAGGCAACGAGCGAGTATTGCGGGCTCGCCTGTCCGATGCAAAATTTTTCTTCGATCAGGATCGCAAGACCACACTCGCCGATCGCGTCGAGCGTCTGGGCCAGGTGGTGTATCACAACAAGCTGGGCACCCAGTTGGAAAGAGTCAATCGCATCGCCAAACTCGCCGGTCACATCGCGGCCAAGCTGGGGGCTGACAGCGCCAAGGCGGAACGCGCCGGGCATCTATGCAAGGCGGATCTCATCTCGGATATGGTGGGCGAGTTCCCCGAATTGCAGGGCATCATGGGACAGTACTATGCCCTGCACGACGGCGAGTCCGTGGAGGTGTCTGGCGCCATCGAAGCGCACTATCACCCGCGCTTTGCCAACGATTCGTTGCCGGCAGATCATCTCGGATGCGCCGTGGCACTGGCCGACAAGCTGGATACTTTGGTGGGCATCTTCGGGATTGGCATGCAGCCCTCGGGAGATAGCGATCCCTTCGGATTGCGGCGACAGGCCTTGGGCGTGCTACGTATTCTGGTGGAGAAGTCATTGCCAATGGATTTTGTGGAACTGCTGCGGGTTGCTCGCGGTCAGTTCGCCTCTGGTATGGTGGCCGATAGTGTGGCGCAGGACATTCATCAGTTTGCGCTGGAGCGTTTGCGTGGTTATCTTCGCGAGCGCGACTTCAAGCCGGACGAGATCGAGGCCGTGGTGAGTCAGAATCCAACACGTATGGATCAAGTGTTGCCGCGCATGGAAGCGGTGCGGACCTTCCGTGCATTGCCGGAAGCGCACAGCCTGGCAGCCGCTAACAAACGCATCCGCAACATACTCAAGAAGGCGGTGGCGACAACCCAGATCTGCAACGTGACGATGCTACGAGAGGATGCGGAGAAGGCGCTATTCGGAGCCGTGAACGCTTTGGCTCCGCGAGTCAATGCATTGGTAGACAGCGAGAGTTACACCGAAGCACTGCGTTGGTTGGCCGGGATTCGGGGCGACGTGGATACGTTCTTCGACAAGGTAATGGTGATGGCCGAGGACGCAACGCTACGCGACAATCGTCTGGCTTTGCTGGCGCAGCTGGAGGCGCTGATGAATCGGGTGGCGGATATTTCGAAGTTGGCGAAATGAAACTAATCATCCTCGATCGCGACGGCGTCATCAACCAGGACAGCGACCAATACATCAAGAGCCCCGAGGAATGGAAGGCCATTCCGGGTTCTCTGGAAGCGATTGCCAAGCTCAACCACTCGGGCTATCGCGTGGTGGTGGCATCCAATCAGTCCGGCATCGGCCGCGGACTGTTCGACATGGCCACGCTTAACGCCATCAACGACAAGATGTATCGTGCTTTGGCGCAACTGGGCGGACGTATCGACGCATTGTTCTTCTGCCCGCATCCCGCCGAGGCCAACTGTTCGTGCCGCAAACCCAAGCCGGGCATGCTCATAGATATCGGACGCCGCTTCAATATCGAATTGAAGGGCGCCCCCAGTGTCGGCGATTCGCTGCGAGATCTGCAGGCATCGCATGCCGTGGGCGCGCAGCCCATCCTGGTGTTATCCGGCAAAGGTGAGAAAACACACGAAGCGGGAGACTTACCGCCATCCACTTTGATCCACGCGAATCTCGCGGAGGCGGTCCGCGCCATCGTTTGATGACCCATCTCTTCACTGTCGCACGCTCCGTCTTCTTTTTCGCTCTGCAATCGCTGCTGACCATATTTTTCTCCGCAGTCGCGCTGTTGACGTTCCCCTTCAAGCCGCTGACGCGCTATCGCATCATTACTTCTTGGTCGCGTGTGGTGGTGTGGTTGGCCAGAGTCATTTGCGGGATCCGCTATGAAGTGATCGGACTGGACAATCTACCTTCAGAACCCAGTATCGTGCTATCGAAGCACCAGTCGGCGTGGGAAACGCTGGTGTTTCAAACCATACTGCCTCCTCAGGTATGGGTGCTGAGGAAGTCTTTGTTGATGGTGCCCTTCTTCGGCTGGGGCCTGGCGATGATGAATCCCATCGCCATCGATCGCGACGCGGGAATACGAGCGCTCAAGCAGACCCTGCAGCAGGGACGCGAACGACTACGCGATGGGTTCTGGATCATCGTGTTTCCCGAAGGCACGCGGGTACTCCCGGGGGAAACGGGCAAGTACCAGATCGGCGGCGCTTGGCTGGCTAAGCAAACCGGCGCGCCGGTGGTCCCGGTGGCGCACAATGCCGGGCATCTTTGGCGGCGCAATGCTTTCCTGAAATTTCCGGGCAAAATTACGGTCAGCTTCGGCAAGCCCATCGACACCAAGGGACTGTCCGCCGAAGAGATCAACCAGAGGACGCGAGACTGGATAGAAAACGAAGTGCACCGGCTGGGCAGTCCCCGCTGCAGCTAGATCTGTTTGCGCCATTCGAAATGCTTCGGCAAGTTCTGCGCGGGCCGCCGTCGCCGTCTGTCGCGAAACCTCGACCGCAGCCGACGTCCGAACCCGTCGAGAAACCCGCTACCGAAGCGCGCATCGCGCGTCTGGGCAATGAGGAGATACCCTACTTGCTCAAGCGCAGTAAACAGCGCCGGCGAATCGGGCTACAAGTTGACGAACGAGGACTGGTCGTACTGGTTCCTTGGCGCAGCGCCGACCGGCATATCGACAAAGTTCTGCAAGACGGTGACTCGTGGATCCGGAAGAAACTAGCAAGCTGGCACGCCAATGCGCCTCGGTCGCGCACCTATCAAAGCGGGGATCCGTTGGACTACTTGGGCCAGCAGTTGATCCTCGCCGTCGTGCAGGCTATGGAACGTCCTCTGGTGATGCTGATGGACGACCATCGGCTCGAAGTAAGAACACCCCATCCGGAGCACACGATCGGCATCAAGCAAGCCCTCGCCAAATGGTACAAACGCCACGCGCAGAGTCATTTTGCAGGACGGGTAGAGCACTATGCTCGCGAACTCAATCTCAGAAAGTTGCCGCGCACTATCGTATCCAGCGCCACCACGCGCTGGGGAAGTTGCAATGCAGATAGGGAAATTCGACTGAGCTGGCGATTGATGCAAGCTCCCGCCCCCCTCATCGATTATGTCGTCGCCCATGAGGTTTCCCATATTCTCGAGATGAATCATTCGCCGCGGTTCTGGGCAATCGTGGAGAAACTCTGCCCGGACTATGCGCGCGCGCGCACCGAGCTTACCGCCCTGACGCGCCATTACATGAGTTTGTAGTGATACACTCGCAGGGGATTCCATTTTCCGCACCATCATGCGCACGCTGTTCAAGTTTGTCCTCATCACGCTGCTACTTGCGCCGTTGCTGTGCGCCTGCGGCATGAAGAGCACCTTGTACCTTCCGCCGCCGGAAGAGCAAGAAAAACCCGAGAAGAAATAGACACGATTCGCATGCAGTACTTCAATCGAGGACCTGCGGGTCTAGAAGTCGAAAATGTGCCCTTGACGAGGATCGCCGAACAGTTCGGCACGCCTTGTTATATCTATTCTCGTGCCGCATTGACCGATGCCTACGAGGCACTGGATCAGGCGCTCGCAGGTCTGCCGCATCTCATTTGTTACGCCATCAAAGCCAATTCGACTCTGGCCATTCTGAATTTGTTTGCCCGCTTGGGAAGTGGTTTCGATATCGTTTCCGGCGGAGAGTTGCAGCGGGTACTTGCCGCCGGAGGGGACCCCGGCAAGATCGTTTTCTCAGGCGTGGGCAAGACCGAGCATGAAATGAAGCAAGCCTTGCGAGCCCGCATCGCGTGCTTCAACGTAGAGTCCGAAAGCGAGCTGTATCGACTCAACGCGGTGTCGGGCGCAATGGAAATGCGAGCACCCATTAGCCTGCGGGTGAATCCGGACGTCGATCCGAAGACCCATCCGTATATTTCCACCGGACTGAAGGACAACAAGTTCGGTGTCGCATTTCAGGACGCGCGCCGTTTGTACAAACTCGCGGTCACGTTGCCCCATGTGCGCGCGGTTGGCATCGACTGCCACATCGGATCGCAGATTACCGACCTGAGTCCTTTTCGCGAGGCCTTCGCTAAAGTGCTGAGTCTGGTGGATGAACTGGCAGGCGATGGCGTCGTGTTGGAACATCTGGATTTGGGAGGCGGCTTGGGCATCCGCTATCGCGATGAGATTCCGCTTGCGCTGGCGGATTACGCCCGCACCATTTACCAGGCGGTCGGTTCGCGCACACTCAAAATCATTCTCGAACCGGGTCGATCCCTGGTGGGCAACGCCGGAATTTTATTGACGCGCGTGGAGTATCTGAAGCCAGGCGGAACACGCAATTTCGCCATCGTGGATGCTGCCATGAACGACTTGTTGCGCCCGGCACTTTACGAAGCATGGCATGACGTTCAACCCGTACGGGTGCGAGACAGTGCGAAGCAGGCGTGGGAGATTGTCGGTCCCGTGTGCGAATCGGCGGACTTCCTGGCGCAAGGCCGTGATCTCGCGATTGAAGAAGGCGACCTGCTCGCGGTGATGTCCGCGGGCGCCTATGGCATGAGTATGAGTAGCAATTACAACTCCCGCCCCAGGTCGCCCGAGGTGATGGTAGATGGTGAGCGCACGCACTTGATTCGCTCGCGCGAGCCCATCGCCTCGCTCTATTCTTTAGAGCAGACCCTTCCGGCTTAGACTGGTGGAGCCAGAGCGAAAGTGATTTTTGGCGGCTCATACTAGTTCCCCTGTGCATCGGCACTTAATCGTATCGATCCTCGTCAGCGCACTGATACTCTACGGCGGACTCTATCCGTTTCACGGCTGGGTATCCGGAAACGCCATTGCCTTCTTAGGCGAGAAGGTAGCGCATCGCTCCAACTACGAGGATGTGTTCGTCAACATCCTCGTTTTCGTTCCACTCGGTTTCTCAGCCACCTTAGCGCTCAATACGCGCTACCGGATTGGTCGCAGCATCGCTGTGGCCATCGCCCATGGTTTCTTTCTCAGTTTCGCTATAGAGGCGTTTCAGGCGTTCCTGCCAATGCGCTACTCCTCCATAACGGATTTGCTCATGAACACGTTGGGCACAAGTCTGGGGAGCCTCGTGGCCTTGGGACTGCGCATGCGCGCGCGCCAAGCGCAGCCCGGCGGGCGTTATTGGCTGGAGAGATCTCCGCTCACACGACTGGCCCTTACCTGCACGATTGTATGGGTTGCCACGCAAGTCATCCCGTTCAATCCGGTGATCGACGCTGTCCAGTTGCGTGCGCGAGTGGCCATGTTGTTGCATTGGCCAAGTCCTCTTCGCCCATGGAGCTTGGGAACGGTGCTCATCCTGTCGTTGGCGATTAGCGGATTGGGAATGCTGCTGTCGGCACTGAGCCAGAACGGTGCACGCGTACGCGGCCGGGTGATCGTCGTGCTGATGCTTCCGGTATTTGCGCGGCTCGTGGTGGGAGAGCATGGTCTGGGATCGGAGCATCTATTCGGCGCTCTAATCGGAGCACTCGCGGTTTGGAGCTTTCCCTCGAACAACCGAAAGACCTACGCCATCGCCGCCGCATTGGCGATTGTCGCGAGTTTCATTCTGAGCGAAGTGCTGCCGGGCATGGGAGGCACTTACAGAGTTTTCAACTGGATTCCCTTCAGGATGCATCTTCGCAGCCCGATGATCGGCGTCGACGCCCTGCTCGACGGCATATGGCCTGCCATCGGTTTGGTGACGTGCATTGGTCTGCTGGTGAGAAATCCCGGGTGGCTCTGCATCGGCACGACGAGCATCGCGGTCATCTCTTGTGTGTTGGCGCTGGAACTGCTGCAGGCCCGGCTGCCCGGCCGCATAGGCGATATCACGCTGCCTCTCGTCATGGGCGCCGTCTGCATACTGTCCTTCCTTTCCACCAGAGTGGGCCAAACGGTGAGAGCCGGTACTGCATGATGAGCGCGCTGCTCAATGCACGCCTCAACCGCTGGTTAGTGTTCGGAGCTGTCGTCGCCGGATCGGGTGCCGCACTGATTTGGTTTCACCAATTGCCCGGCGTGACGTGGAGGGCAGGTGCCGAGAAACTTTCCACGATACGCGCCGAACGTGCCCTGCCGCATCCCGATACGGTCGCGCTTCCGCCTGATTTCCGCATCAAATCCGAGCATCCCCGTTTGCCAGTTCCCGGATCGATATCCAAGAACGTCGCGCAGAACATTCGAATGGCGTATTCAGCCACGCAATCGAACTTGGTTGCGCGCATTCTGGCTGCGCGCATCGAGCCACGCGAACAAGTATTGCAAGCGCTGTTCGAGCGCTTGACGGCATTGGTACCTACCGGCGGTGGAGACGACGAGGCAAAAACATTGGCGCTTGCTTACGATTGGCTGTACGCCTACTGGACACCCGCGCAACGGCAAGCGCTATTGGCGAAAGCGTTGAGCGCCTGCGAACACGAGATCACGTTCATTCGCCAGGCCAAACTCTCCCCCTACAACGTGATCTTGTACAACGCGCCGCTGCAAGGACTCATGACGTGCGCCATCGCCCTGTATCCCGATCATGCGCGCGCCACACCCATCATGGCCTTCACCTACGATCTCTGGAAGAACCGCGTGTTGCCCGTGTGGCGCCAGATTATGGGGCGCAATGGTGGATGGCACGAAGGTGGCGAATACGTTGGCATCGGCATCGGGCAAGCCATATTTCAGTTGCCTAATATGTGGCGCCACGCCACGGGCGAAGATCTGTTCAAATCCGAACCGGGCATACGCGGGCACCTGGATTTCCTGATTCATCGTACGCAGCCTGACGGGCGCTATGTGTCCTGGGGCGATGCGGCGTTTTTCAAACGGCATTCACCCGATGCCATTGCCTTGGCGCTCGAATTGCGCAACGCCGCGGCCTATACGTTCTTGATGAACGACAACGTCGCCGAGCCCACAAGCTGGCCTTGGGGCCCTGCGTTGGACGCGAGTTTGACGGATCCTGCCGCGGTCGGCCGCTTGCCGTTGTCCAAATACTTCGACGGTATCGGCACAGTGTTCGCGCGCAGCGATTGGACATCGGATGCTACGCACGTTAGTTTTCGCGCGGGTGACAACTACTGGTCCCACACGCATCTCGACCAAGGGGCCTTCACCGTCTACAAGGGCGGAGAGTTGGCGATCGACAGCGGTTTGTACTACCGAGCGATGACCGATCATCACATGAACTACACCTCTCAAACCATCGCACATAACACGCTCACCATTACCGATCCGCAGGACGTCATAGCGGGGCCAGGAACCAGTGCCACACTCGCTGGAGCACGTCCCTCCACTCGGCCCATTGCGAATGATGGAGGCCAGCGTCGCATCGGATCAGGTTGGGGTGTGGAAGAAGCGCCCCTCGATATTGACGAATGGCGCGAGAACAGCGAGACCTATCATACCGGTACCATCGAGCGCTATTTCGAGGCCGATGGATTAACTGTCGCGGTTGCGGATATCACACCTGCTTACACCAACACGCTATCGGGGCTTGGCACCTTCTCTCACCGCACCCGCCGCGTCGAGCGATTCTGGCGAGTGTTTGCCTATGATCGGGTGCATGACATCGTGGTCATTTTCGACAACGTGTCGGCAACACGTGCGAACTTCAAGAAACGCTGGCTGCTGCATAGCGTAGAGCAACCGATGGTAGAGAACGCTGGATTCTCGGTACGCGTCGCTCCCAACCGCGCCTTAGGCCATGTGGGTAGCACCTTAAGAAGTTGGGTGTTGTTACCCACCAGCGCGTCCATCGAACTGATGGGTGGCCCGGGGCAGGAATTCTGGGTGGGCGATCACAATTATGACGACAATGGCGCCGTGCGTGAGCGCATGCACCGGCTCTCGCCGCAAGCCCGGCACCCAGGGGCATGGCGTGTGGAGGTTTCGCCGTCTAAACCAAACACGGACGACTTGTTTCTGGTGGTCATGGCCCCCACACTTCGTGACGCAAACGCTCCGCATGCTGTCAAACTCATCCGGGACGGAGAAAGGGTGGGGGCAGAGATTCGCGGACCGGCGCGCACCATACGGTGGTGGTTCGCGCCGGATCGCAACGGCGTATGGATCGAGCTGAGTGATGGCAAGGTCACCCGGGGCTACGAGGTGATGGGTACCAGTACAGCGAAACAATGGCTCGACTTCAATCCTTTGATGGGTTGGTTTCGTGGATCTGACTAACCCGCGCAGATGGAGGTATAGAATCGCCCGCTGAAGCGTTGAACCAAACACCGCAGGCCGCCTCGAACAGAGGAAGCGGTCCATTCCTTTCCCGTGCTCAGACCTAGCCAGCCTCTCCTTTCCCTCATCCTATTGCCATGCATGCTCGTCGTGCTCACGGCATGCGGCAACCAATCCGATGGCGCGCCCAAACCAAAGGGACCGAACGCGACCCTCATCACCGTAGTGCAAGCGAAGCAGACCGATTTCGAAGTGTGGGAATCTACCGTGGGCACTGTGGAGAGCACCATCGATCCGAAGATCACAGCCGAGGTCTCCGGCAGGATCGCGCAAGTACTCGGTCGCGCAGGTGCGGCGGTAAAACAGGGCCAGCTGCTCGCCGTGATCGATCCGGTGGATCTGCGCCTTACTCGGCAAGCGTCAGCGGCGGAACTCGCCAGGGCCGAAGTGTTGCTGAAGAACCAGGAAGCCATCGTCGAGCGTAATCAGGCGCTGTTACAAAAAGGCTTCCTCTCCCAGTCCGCCGTGGACGATGCCGTAGCGCAGCAGCGCGCCTTGGCTCAACAATATGCCGTGGCGAAAGCGCAGCTCGCTATGGCCGACGGCAACATCGGCAAGACGCGAGTACACGCTCCCTTCGACGGCAAGATCGAGCGTCCTATCATTGCCCAGGGCGATTTCGTCAAGATCGGCGATCCAATGTTCGAGATGGTCTCCACGCGCGTGCTCAACGTCTATCTACCATTTCCGGAAACATTACTTCCCGCGCTCAAGGTTGGACAGAAAGTCAAGCTACAGTCTCCAGCCTCCGGTGCACTCGAAAGCGAGATCGCGGAGATAAAGGCAGCCGTCGGCGCCACCAACCGTGCCGTCAGCGCCATCGTTCGCCTCAAGGAGCAACCGGGATGGCATCCTGGTTCCACGGTCAATGCCGCGGTATCGGTGGACCTGCATCCCGCCGCGATCGTAGTACCGGAACAAAGCGTAGTGCTGCGCCCCGCGGGGAAGGTGGTCTATGTGGTGGAAGGCAACATCGCTAAGCAGCGCATCGTGACTGCGGGCGTAAAGCAAGATGGTCTGATTGAGATTCTCACCGGGCTGAAGGCGGGCGAAAGTGTCGCCGTGGATGGTGCCGGATTCCTGACCAACGACGCGCCGGTTTCAGTCCAAACACCGAAGCCAGCGCAGCCGGCAGCAAAACCATCGAGAACCTTGTCAGGGACTAAACAGCAACGTGACCCTGCCTGAACTTTCCATCAAGCGTCACGTACTCGCCATCATGGTGAACGCGGTGCTGGTACTGTTCGGCTTGATCGCCTATCAGCGTATGGGAATGGACCGGCTGCCCTATGTGGAGTTGCCCAATGTGTCCGTCTCCACCACCCTTAAAGGCGCCAACCCGGCGGTGGTGGATTCCAGTGTCACCAATCTCATCGAGAGCGCGATCAATAGCGTACCGGGCATCGAGCACGTGCAGTCCACCTCATCGCCGGGCGTGTCCAATATCAACATCACTTTCGCCCTCAATAAGCGTATCGATGTCGCTTTCAACGAAGTGCAGGCCAAGGTCAATCAGGTACTGCGCAGGTTGCCCGACGGCACCGATCCGGCCGTCGTATCCAAGGTAGAAACCAACACCCAACCCATCCTCTGGCTGGCGCTGCAGGGCGACCGCACGCAGCAGCAACTCAATCAGTACGCCATCAATGTAATCAAGAAGAGGTTGGAAACCATCGACGGCGTGGGCGAAGTGCGCCTGGGCGGTCGCCGCGACCGCACCATTCGCATCAACCTCGATCCCGCGCGCATGGCAGCGCTCAACGTCACCGCCTCCGATATCCGCCGCGCCTTCGCCCAGGAGCATGTACAGTTAGCAGGCGGATTCCTCGTCGGCACCACCACGGAGAGCCTGGTCAAACTCGATCTGGAATTCCACAATCTCGACGACATGCGCGGCTTGATCGTGGCTCAGCGCGAGGCGCTCCCCGTGCGCCTGTCCGATATCGCCGAAATTGAAGACGGCCTAACGGACTATCGCCAGCTTGCGCGCTACAACGGCAGCGGCACGGTGGGCATCGGTGTGGTGAAGGTGTCGAACACCAACACCGTGGAGATCGCCGAAGAGGTGCTGAGCAAAGTCGACAAGGAGATCATCCCTCAGTTGCCACCCGGGCTCAAGCTAGAGGTGGTGTCCAATGATGCGAACTTCATCGGGCAATTGGTCGCCACGCTTAAGCAACATTTGATCGAAGGCACCCTGCTGGCCGCCATGGTGGTGTGGGTGTTTCTGCGCAGCGTTCGCTCGACACTGATCATCGCCACCGCCATTCCGGTAAGTTTGTTCGGTGCTATCGCGGTGATGTACTTCGCCGGCTTCACCTTCAACTCCATCACCATGCTGGGATTGCTTTTGCTGATCGGCGTGGTGGTGGACGACGCCATCGTGGTGTTGGAAAACATCTATCGCCATCGCGAGAAACTCGACGCCGATCCGGTTTCCGCCGCCATCAACGGCAGTAAGGAGGTGGTGTTCGCCATCCTTGCCACGACGTTGTCCTTGGTCTGCATTTTCGCTCCGGTGATCTTCATGTCGGGTATCGTGGGACGCTTCCTGAATTCATTCGGTATTGTCGTGGTGGCGGGCGTATTGGTGTCGTGGTTCGTATCATTGACCTTGACTCCTATGCTGTGCGCGCGTTACCTGAAAGTTGGTGAGAGCAAAGGTTTCGTATACGGCAAGATGAACCGTGGGTTCGAAGGGCTGGACAATCTTTATCGCCGGTTGCTAGGCATGGCGTTGCGACATCGCTTGCTGGTACTGATGATCGCGGTCGCGGCGTTCTTTTCCAGCTTCTATTTCTTCGCCCATATCGGCAAGACCTTAGCGCCCGATACGGATGAATCGCGCTTCAATGTGAGCTTGCGCACACCGCTCGGATCCAGTATTCATTACACCGAAAGCAAGATTCAAGAAATCGAGGCGGTTCTCAATCGCTATGCGGAGGTGCATACCGAGTTCTCGCTCATCGGTCTGGGTTCAGCGGGACAAGTCAATCAAGGCATCGTGATCGCCCGCATGTTGCCCAAAGCAGAACGAACGCGTTCGCAGCAAGCAGTGATGACGGAGGTGCAGAAGGACCTCGGGCAATTGCCCGGTGTGCGAGCCTTCGCCGCTCCGCAATCCTTCGTGGGCGGTGGGCGCGGAGAACGATTGCAGTTCGCGCTCACCGGACCGGTATTGGAAAATATGGGCAAGCACGCCGCAACCTTGCAACAACGCTTGCAAAGCGAACCCGGCTTGGGGCGCATCGATTCAGATCTTCAACTCACGTTGCCGCAGGTAGTTCTGTTGCCAGATCGCGTGCGCGCCAACGCGTTGGGCATCTCGACGGAGGAACTGGCCTTCGCTGTGAACATGCTCACCGGCGGCATCGATGTCGCCGCATACAGCGACGAACCCGGTGATGGCCAGCGTTATTTCGTGCGGTTGAAGGCACGCGAGTTGGAGTTCACGCAACCCTCCGACTTGCGCAAGATCTATCTACGTAGCAAGGACAACACGCTCGTTCGCTTGGATTCAATCGCGCAATGGCAAGAGTCCGTCGGACCAGCCGTGGTGGCACGGCTAGATCTGCAATACGCCGCTAATTTCTACAGCAACCCCAGTGTGGATTTGGGCGAAGCGGTCAAGACGGTGCGACGCGTCGCGGGCGAGATTCTGCCGCCGGGTTACACCGTCAAACTCACCGGCCAGGCGGAGGAGTTTCAGAAGACACTCAAGTACATGGGGTTCGCCTTCGGACTCGCCTTGGTGTTGCTCTACATGGTACTGGCGAGCCAGTTCAATTCATTCCTGCAGCCCGTTGTGATCATGCTGGCGCAACCACTGGCCATCGTGGGAGGGGTCATGGCGCTGTGGATGACCGGGCAGACACTCAACATCTACTCCATGATCGGCTTGATATTGCTGATCGGCTTGGTGGCAAAGAATTCCATTTTGCTGGTGGATCTGACTAACCAGCGCAGAGCGGAAGGCATGGCCGTGGACGACGCGCTGCGCGATGCCTGCCCGATCCGCATGCGGCCTGTGCTGATGACATCCTTCACCATCATCCTGGCGCTACTGCCCGCGGCCTTGGGATTGGGCGCGGGCGCGGAGACCAATCAAACCTTGTCCATCGCGGTGATCGGAGGAATGATTACTTCGACCTTCCTCACGCTGGTAGTGGTCCCCGCCGCCTACTCCCTCATCGCGCAGCCACACTTGCCTCGGCGTTGGCGGCGCGCCTCAGCGCTGGCCCCGCAGAAAGTGAGTGGTACGTAGCCCCCTTTGGTCAAGGGCGGGGTCAATACCCCGCCCGCGAAGTCCCTTTTATTCATCAAAGGATTCACTTGGGATGAATTAAGATGCGTGCGACCTGAGTTTGGTCACCGCCTGTGTATCGGTGCAAGCCAGCCCAGCTTTGAGATCCCACTCAACCTTGTCATCTGGAGGAGATAGACATGAGCAGCGCAAACGACACCGTCAAGTACGTTCTCGACGAAACCCATATCCCGAAGTATTGGTACAACATCGTGGCGGACCTGCCCAAGCCGCCGCCCGCCGTACTGCACCCGGGCACGTTGCAACCCATCGGCCCGGATGATCTGGCCCCGCTGTTCCCGATGTCGCTCATCATGCAGGAAGTTTCGCAGGAGCGCGAAATCGAGATTCCGCAACCGGTACGCAACGTGTTTCGGCAGTGGCGGCCCTCGCCCCTGTATCGGGCAAGACAACTGGAAAAGGTCCTGGGCACGCCCGCCCGCATTTACTACAAGTACGAAGGCGTGAGCCCAGCCGGTAGCCACAAGCCCAATACCGCCATCCCACAAGCCTTCTACAACAAGGAAGCGGGCGTCAAACGCATCAGCACCGAAACCGGCGCGGGACAATGGGGGTCTTCCCTGGCGTTTGCCGGCGCTTTGTTCGGGTTGGACATACAAGTTTTTATGGTGAGAGTGTCGTATGACCAAAAGCCCTATCGCCGCGCACTGATGGAAACCTACGGCGCACGCTGCATCGCGAGCCCCTCGAAGGAAACCCAGACCGGTCGCGCCATCCTGGAGAAAGATCCGAATAGCAATGGCAGCTTGGGCATCGCCATCTCCGAGGCCGTGGAAGTGGCCGCACAACGCGACGACACAAAGTACGCTCTCGGTTCCGTGCTCAATCACGTGCTGATGCACCAGACCGTCCTGGGGCAGGAGGCCATGAAACAACTGGAAATGGCCAACGACTATCCCGATATCGTGGTGGGCTGCACAGGCGGCGGCTCCAACTTCGCGGGCATTGCGTTCCCCTTCATCGGCGCGCAGCTACGCGGCGGTAAGAAAGTTAGGGTGGTTGCGGTAGAACCTGCCGCTTGTCCGAGCTTGACGCGCGGCAAGTACGCGTACGACTTTGGCGACACCGGACACCTGACGCCACTGGTCAAGATGCATACACTGGGTTCTACCTTCATTCCGCCAGGCTTCCACGCGGGAGGTTTGCGTTATCACGGCATGGGGCCGTTAGTCTCTCACGTGAAAGAGTTAGGTTTGATCGACGCGGCGGCCTACCATCAAACCGAATGCTTCGAGGCCGGTGTTTTGTTTGCCCGCGCAGAAGGCATCGTCCCCGCGCCGGAGGCCAATCACGCGGTCAAAGGCGCCATCGTCGAAGCGTTGAAATGCAAGGAGCAGGGGGTGTCGAAGGCGATTTTGTTCAACCTATGCGGACACGGCCACTTCGACATGCAAGCCTACAGCGACTACTTCGCCGGCAAGCTGGTGGATCTGCACTACGACGAGAATGAACTTGCGATGGCGCTGTCGGGATTGCCTTCAGTGAAAGAGGCGGCGTAGTTCGCCGAGAACCGATTCAGAGATCTTCGGGGCTGTCGCCCCGGAGAACTACGGTTGGTTGTGTACGTTAGAAAATTCAGATGAGTTGTGAACATATACATACACATACTTCCTTGAATCGTGTATCTTTATATGTATGTCGCAACGTTCACAGGCCATAAACGCCTTACCCAACTCTGTCTCTAAGGCACTTCAAGCATTGGGTGAGAATTTGCGGATCAGCAGAATTCGCCGCGGGGAGAGTTTGCGCACGCGTGCGGCCCGCATGAACGTATCAGTGCCGACGCTACGTCGCATGGAAGCAGGAGATGCTTCGGTCTCAGCCGGTGTTTACGCGACGGCTTTGTGGCTCATGCAACGGGAGGCTTTTCTGCCTGAGGTGGCAAATCCCGGGACGGATGATCAAGCCCTTGCCCTACAGCTCAGCCGTAACGTGCGCGGCAAATGAAACTGCCTAACGAACTCTCCGTGTGGTGGCTCGCTGAACCCCTAGCTCCGAGCCGTGTCGGCACACTCCAGCTTATCGCTGGAGGTCGTCAATGCGCGTTCCAGTACGACCAGGGATGGGAGTTCGCCTTATCGCCAGGATTGCGGACCGGTGATCGCCACCCTCGAGCGCCGCTCCCAGGATTTGAAATGCCCGGTGTGTTTGAGGATGCGGGGCCCGATCGTTGGGGTCGACTGGTTATTGAACGATTAGATCGTCCCGCACGACTCTCGCCGCTCGACTACCTTTATCTTAGCGGCGACTCACGCTTGGGTTGCCTCGGGTTTTCGATTTCGAACGAAGCGTACGAGGTGCCGCCATTCTCACCCGTTGCCGAGTTGGGGTCCCTCGACAGTCTGTATTCGGCAATTTTGCGAATTGAAGGCGGAGAATCCATCGACGAACGGCAGCGAAGATTGCTTGACCCGGGCCGAACCTTTGGTGGCGCTTGTCCCAAGGCGTGCGTTCAAATTGAGAACGAAGCATGGATGGTGAAGTTTCCCCAGGCGGGCGACATGGCGGACGTACCGCTCATTGAATACTGCACCTTGCGGCTCGCGAGATCTTGTGGCCTTCAGCGAGTGGTAGAGGCTCGGCCACTCGCCTTGCGTAAGGGCCATGCACTCGCGGTACGGCGCTTCGACCGCCAAGATAGCAGGCGCTTTCATGTCATATCCGCCAGAACTATGATCTCCGAATCCGAAGGTTCTGGTGGACCATACGGCTATGATTTGCTGGCGGACGCCCTGCGCCGATTCGCCCCTGCGGATAAATTCCTGTCCGAATGCGAAGAGTTATTTCGTCGCATGGTATTCAATATCCTCATCGACAACACGGACGACCACGAAAAGAATCACGCGCTCGGCGCTCACGCGCAGGGGTGGGTGTTGACGCCTGTGTTCGACGTATCGCCCCAACTGACCAATCTGGGAAGCCAGGCCATGACCGTCGGTAAGTACGGCTCGGATTCCACTATCGACAACACGCTTTCGGGATGCGAGCGATTCTCGCTCAAGCTCACGCGGGCCAAAAAAATTGTGGCACAAGTGCGTTCGGGTGTGCGCAAGTGGCACAAGGTATTTACCGAACTAGGCGTACGCCCGGTTGATATGGATGCCGTGGCAGTCTCGATTGAGCGCCTTAGATAAGTCCCACCGCGCCGATTCGAGAATTTTGGAAATCTGGCCGAATAAAAGGGACTTCGCGGGCGGGGTATTGACCCCACCCTTGACCAAAGGGGGCTACGTGAAATTCACTTCGCCCCTTTGGAAACCCCCGAAGTTCGCCCCCGCGCAAAGAGCGCGGGGAATACGAGTTGATGGCATAAGTGTTATGCACTGAATCGGTGGGCATACTGTATCGGGATCGAATGTGACCCAATCATTAGTGCGCGACAATGTGTGCGGGCTTGACTACTCGACTATTTTGCCGCGCGCCACCTTGAGTTGGCCGCGCTTGACTTTGTTTTCGATGCGCCGACGCTTCGCGGTCTTGGACGGTTTCGTGGGTCTGCGCGGAGTTTCCACGGTGGCAGCCTCCTCCACTAGCTCCTGTAGCCGCGCGAGTGCGTCAGCGCGGTTCTTATCCTGACTCCGGTAACGCTGCGCCTTGATGACGATGACGCCTTCGGTGGTGATGCGCTGGTCATTGCGGGCGAGCAGCCGGGCCTTGACCTCACCTGGGAGCGACGATGCATGGATATCGTAGCGAAGGTGCAAGGCAGTGGCGACCTTGTTGACGTTCTGACCGCCGGCACCCTGCGCGCGGATAGCGGACCAGACAATCTCAGCGGCGGGTATCTGGATCATTGCAGCCGAAACCGAAGTTCAATCATTCGATCAGCGTCCTAGCGTGTGCGAGCAGCCTTCACAAACTCGAGCGAAGCGCGAAACAGATCGAGATCCTTCTCGTACTCGGTCGCCTCGGCACGGTCGATTTGTATCCATTCCCGCGTACTTGCCATACCTCCGGGCTGAAACACCACGACGTTGCTCCTTGAGAATTGCAGCTCGGTCGCGGTGGCGATGGGCAGGCGCAACCCGATGCCCTCGCCGCTGATGCAGGCGAACATCTTGTCGCTGATGAAGTAGGCGTCAAGGCCGTTTATTTTTCTCGCGCTCACGCCCGGAAGTTTGAGAAGCAGAGCGTCAATGTGCGCCTTGCGGCTGGACTCGGAACTATCGTTATTCAAGGGGATCCGCCTGGGTTGTCACGCATAGAACAATTGAACTCGTATTCTCCGCGCTTTTAGCGCGGAGAATACGAGTTCAAGGATACCAATGTCCAATTATGTACGATCTCCGGAT
>JANNFC010000130.1:0-6297 GCA_031379405.1 Betaproteobacteria bacterium
GAAATCCCACGCAACAAGTTCACCGTCATCACCGGTGTGTCGGGCAGCGGCAAGAGCACGCTGGCATTCGATATCCTGTTCTCCGAGGGCCAGCGGCGCTATCTGGAATCGCTCAACGCCTACGCCCGGCAATTCGTGCAACCGGCTTCTCGCCCGGATGTGGATGCCATCTTCGGCATCCCACCCACCGTGGCGATCGAACAACGCACTAGCCGAGGAGGGCGCAAGAGCACGGTGGCAACACTCACCGAGATCTATCACTTCCTGCGTCTCCTTTACGTCAAACTCGGCACCCAATACTGCCCGACCTGCGATGTGCCGATAGAGCCGCAGAGTTTCGACGCCATCGCGGCACAAGTGCAACGCAATTATCGCGGCCAACATATTGGCTTGCTGGCGCCACTCGTGGTGGCGCGCAAGGGCTTCTACACCGACCTCGCCAAATGGGCGAAAGGAAAGGGCTTTACGCACTTGCGAGTGGACGGTGCATTCTTGCCCACACAACCTTGGCCGCGATTGGATCGCTTCAAGGAACATACGTTAGAGCTTCCGGTATTGGACTTAGTCGTTACGCCGGAAAATGAAGCCGCATTACGCGAAGGCCTCGCCCGTGCATTGGAATACGGCAAAGGCATCGTACATGTCATCGCACCCCTTGATGGCTTGATGGAAGGCAACGCCCAGATGCGCGAAGTCGTGTTCTCCATCAAGCGTGCCTGTCCCAGTTGCGGCAGCAGCTTCGCGGAACTGGATCCGCGTTTGTTCTCCTTCAACTCCAAGCACGGGTGGTGCGAGGCCTGTTACGGCACTGGCCTGAGTCTCGCCGACGTGCAGTGGGACGAGGCGCGCAGCCGCAAGGGAACGGAGGATCATGTGCTGGACTCCTGGCTCACTTGGCTGGAGGTGGATGAAGTGTGCACGGACTGCGCAGGCCTTCGCCTCAATCCCACCGCGCTGGCGGTGCGCCTGCACGACTATTCCATTGCGGAATTGACCGGCAAATCGGTCGCGAATTTGGCGGAATTCTTTCGCGGCGTGAGCTTTGAAGGGCGCGCAGCAGAGATCGCTCGCGATATCTTGTCCGAACTTGCCTCGCGTCTGGGTTTTCTCGACGAAGTTGGGTTGTCCTATCTCTCCTTGGATCGCTCCGCGCCCACGCTATCGGGCGGCGAAGCGCAACGCATTCGGCTGGCGGCGCAATTGGGCTCGAATCTGCGCGGCGTGTGCTATATCCTGGACGAACCTACCATCGGGTTGCATCCGCGTGACAACCGAATGCTGCTCGATACCTTGGCCAAGCTCGAAGCCAAGGGCAACACCCTGGTGGTGGTGGAGCACGATGAGGACACCATTCGTCGCGCCGATCATGTGATCGACCTCGGGCCCGGCGCTGGCCGGTTGGGCGGTGCCATCGTGGCCGAAGGAACAGCGGCGCAGCTGACGGCCAATCCCAATTCCATTACCGGGCGTTTTCTCGCGCAACCGCTGAAGCACCCCCTGCACGGATATCGTGCTGTGGATGCGCATTCGGCGGCATTGCACGTGAAGGGCGCACGCTTGCACAACTTGAAACGAGTTGACGTACGCATTCCGCTAGGACGGCTGGTATGTGTCACCGGTGTATCGGGTAGTGGTAAAAGTACGCTGGCGCGTGACGTACTGTTCACCAATCTTCGGCACTTGCTCGGTGAAGCGCAGCACAAATCCAAGGATGCCGCGACCTTCCTGGGGTGCGACAGTATCGAAGGTTGGCAACAGGTCGCGCGCGTGCTGGAAGTCGATCAAACCCCCATCGGCAAGACGCCGCGCTCCTGTCCCGCGACCTATGTTGGTTTCTGGGACACCATCCGCAAATTATTTGCCGGCACCACGGATGCGCGCATGCGCGGCTACGCCGCCGGACGCTTCTCATTCAATACCGCCGGCGGGCGCTGCGAAGAATGCGACGGCCAGGGTATGAAGACCATAGAGATGAGTTTTTTGCCGGACGTGAAAGTGGGTTGCGACGCTTGTCACGGTATGCGTTTTTCGCCCGAGACGCTGGCCGTTCTCCATAAGGGCAAGAGCATTGGCGAGGTCCTACTCATGAGCGTGGACGAAGCGGTGAATTTCTTCGACGCGCACGGCAGCATCCACCACGCCCTTCGCCTCATGCAAGACGTCGGGCTCGGATACCTCACTCTAGGCCAGCAAAGCCCAACGCTTTCCGGCGGCGAAGCACAGCGCATCAAACTGGTCACCGAATTGGCAAAGGTGCGTACCCAACCCGTATCCCGACGAATGCCTTCCGCTGCGTCGAACGAAGTGGCAATCTCTGTCCAAGGAAAGACCCTCTACGTCCTCGACGAACCCACGGTCGGGCTGCACATGGCCGACGTCGAAAAACTCATTCGCGTTTTGCACCGACTGGTGGATGCGGGCAACACCGTCGTAGTCATCGAACACAACCTGGATGTCATGGCCGATACTGATTGGATCATCGATCTGGGACCGGAAGGCGGCGAGGCCGGCGGGAGCGTGGTTATGCACGGAACCCTTTCCGATATTGAAAGTTGCGAGCAAATCTCCCATACTGGAAGCGTGCTTCGCGAGTTCCTGGCGCAACGTCGGGTTATTGGGTAGAAATTCAGCACAGCCTGAACAAGCAGTAAAGCATCTTCAACGAGGGGGGGTATGGTTCGATCTGCGCGCATGTTGTTAATCGTCGCCTCATTGATTGTTACTCTGGGATGCGCGCGGGATCTGCGGCGCGAACCCACCGAGATGACCGCATTGGATGCGAGCGAAATCCGGGTGATAAGAGTGGCCGAAGCCGTCACTGTATCGCTGGATTCAGGCTACTCTCGATCGATTGCAGCAGGCTCCCAGTGGCGCAGTGTGGGGCAGATCAGTATGGGAACGGTATTCAAACCTGTAGGTCAAGTGTTTTCCATCGAAGGCGCGCATGTACATGAAGCCTATCTCGTACTACAGGGAAATAATTTAGTGGCGTTCTACCTTCCGGGGGAGCGAAAGGTGAATGCTCTAGGAACTCCGGTAGTTATTAAAGCCAACTGAAGGGAGATCAAAGATGCTGCCGAGAATCTTGAGCATGACGGTCGTTGTCGCATTCCTCGTGGGCTGTGCGGCCACCGGTCCAAAGCCCAGCGAAGTCAAGGCGTCCTTTCCGGAGCTTGCCGCGGACCAAGGTCGGATCTATTTTTATAGAACGAAGAGCATTTTTGGCGCAGCCGTGACGGCGGAAATCCGACTCAGCGGCGAAGCGGTTGGACGCTCGACGCGCGGCTCCTTCTTCTATGCCGATAGACCCGCCGGCAACTACGAGGTGGCGTCCTCGACGGAAACCGAGAAGAAGGTCACTTTTGTGCTCGAAGCGGGCGAGACCAAGTACATTCGAACCTATGTGGGCCTCGGTCTGATCGTGGGCCGAATTATTCCCGAATTGGTGAATACCGAAGAGGCCGAGAAGGATATGGCCGAACTGGCGTACGTCGGCGCCACAAAATGATGATTGAGCTGATCCCATCCTGTGCGATGGGGTCAGCTCCCTTCTCCGGCACGATCCCGTCGCACAGCACGTCCCGGTCTTCCGGTGCGTGTTCTCCGCACGCGCCGTATTCGCATGTCAGCGCAATCCACCCTCGGGTGTATCGTTACGCCCAATTGTAATGATGAGAAGGTCGATCCGACGACCGCCGACAATCAACAGCGCGGGGAAATGCAAACGTCCACGAACCGGGAGCCAATGGTGATTTGCGCTGATGCGCGCAGCTGCGCTATGGCTAGGAGGCCCGCATGAGCGATGCCGGCCATACCCGTAAACTGGCGGCCATACTGGTGGCGGAATTTGCCAGCGCCACGGAGGCGGTGCAGTCTGCCGTTAAAGTACAAAGTGCAATGCAAGCCCGGCAGCAGCTGAAGCACAAATCACGGGAATGATGCCAACCTTGTAGTGGAATAGCGCCCAAAATGCCCCCACTGCGATCAACACCGCGGGCCACTCTGGGTGGCCGTGTAGGCCGTCGGGCCAAAACACATGCATGGCAAAGAACACGGCAAGATTGACGATGACGCCGACCACTGCCGCAGTGATGCCAGTCAAGGGTGCGGTGAATTTCGGTTGACGATGGGTCGTTTCGATAACGGGCGCGCCGGCAAAAATAAATATGAAGGACGGCAGAAAGGTAAACCAGGTGGCGACCGCGGCGCCGGCGATTCCGGCGAGGAGTAAAGAGTCAGTGCCGAACACGGCCTGCGTCCAGCTGCCGACGAATCCGACAAAAGCGACCACCATGATGAGCGGACCAGGTGTTGTTTCGCCCAGTGCCAGTCCATCGATCATTTGTGTGGGAGTGAGCCAGTGGAATTCTTGCACGGCCCCCTGTACAACGTAGGGAAGCACCGCATAGGCACCGCCGAACGTCAGTAAGGCCGCCTTGGTAAAGAACCAACTCATCTGGCGCAGTGTGCTATCCCATCCGTGCAGGATTACGATGGCGCCCATGGCGGCAATCCAGAGGGCGATTCCGATCGCCACCACACGTGCCAACCCACTCCAGTGAAAGCGGGCGTGGCCGGGCGTGGGGGTGTGATCATCGATGAGGGCGGCGCCGTAGTTTTTCTTCGCGCTGGTGTGACCGCCACCAATGGCAAATTTGGCGGGAGCAAGTCGCCCACCGATGGCTCCGATGACCCCGGCAGCCAGCACGATCGCCGGGAAGGGAACATTGAAGAAGTAGATGGCGATAAATGCTGTCGCGCTCAGTGCCCACAGCACCTCATTCTTGAGGGCACGCGATCCGATACGCCAAGCCGCGAACAAAACGATGGCGGTTACGGCAGGCTTGATGCCATAGAGGAGGCCACCGACCAGGGCGGTATTCCCCCACACGAGGTAGATCCAAGACAACGCGACCAGGATGACCAGAGACGGCAATACGAACAACGCGCCGGCGGCAATACCTCCCCGCATGCCGTGCATCAACCAGCCAATGTAGGTCGCAAGTTGTTGGGCTTCAGGACCTGGGAGCACCATGCAGTAGTTGAGTGCGTGCAGAAATCTCTCCTCTGATATCCATCGGCGGCGCTCGACCAATTCCTGGTGCATCACGGAAATTTGGCCGGCCGGGCCTCCAAAGCTGATAAACCCAAGGTTTAGCCAATAGAGCAAGGCCTTCCTGAAAGGAACGGCCGTCGGTGCAATATCAACGTTGGCGTTTGAAGCTGGCATAGAGGAAATCAAGGAGTTTCTCGGCTTCTACAAGGAGCGTGTCATCATCGGCAAAGGCCTCTCGTGCGCCATTCATGAGTGCCTCAACGCCAGGTGCCTCCGGCACTGGAACGCCGCCCACATCAAGGTAATGGATGAGTCCTCCCATCTGCTCCAAGGCGGGATCGTTTTCGAGGTCAAAGCTTGCGGTAAGCACCTCGAATGTCACCCGGCTGCCGATGTGCGTGAAGGTGGCGCCGTCGAAATCGAAGCCAAGCGCATCTTTTGGGCAGTCTTTTGGTTTGTTAAGCCACAGAATTGGCGCTTGCGGATCGATAAAGCGATGGATAAGCCAGGCGCTCGACAACCGGTCGGCCCATGGACGCCGGCGCGTGGCCCAAGTGCGTCCTTGAAACTCGGCGATGTCGAGTCTTGGTATGCGTCCCTTGATAGGATGCGGTTCATGCGGGGAAAGAATGGCGTTGGCGCTTGCGAGCAGATCGTCCAGTGCCAAGGTGGCCTGTGCCGCTGCATCGCCAGGGAAGAAATCCACGGTCGCAATGCTTTCAAGCGTGCGTCGCAAACGATCTGCCGCCTGGCCGAGGGCGCTGGCCTTCATCTTTGGGAGCTTCTTGCTCAATTCCCGTAAATCTTTGAGCAATTTCTGATACTCGGCCGTTCGGTCAAACAGGCCTTCGAATTCCTGCTGTTGCAGCGCATCGCGGGCATCTAGTTCGAGGATCTGCACGCTACCGTCGCTGCTGGCGACCCCGGACTCGATCGCGCGCAGTGCATCAAGGAGTTCGGGCTTATTCGGCAAAAGATAAACGCCATCACGTAACACCGCTGTCCCGAGCGCCTTGAGCGATCGCCACAAGCGCATACGCAGCGCGCTGCGCTGACCTTGGACAGTGAGCAGAAAGATCAACCACGCCGGCGCGTGAGGGGCTTTAGCGCCGATTTGATCTGAACGCTGAGCGACGTTCGGTTTCTTCATATTCCATCGAAATTCGGAAACTCGTGTTTGTACCTACCACGGAACGATGATTCGCGGAAGAGCGAGGAACCACAACCTGATCTCTCGAGAG
>JANNFC010000201.1:0-4208 GCA_031379405.1 Betaproteobacteria bacterium
TGGTCCTGCGCTTGGCGATCAAGAACTACCGGAAGGTGAGGAAACTACTACGAGATTGGGAGGTGCAAACAGAACGCCTCATAGAATCCGAAGATCTCAGCGGGTCCTAGAAACTTCAGCCGCCGCGGTAATCCCGCGGTATTTACGGATTAACGCGTTCCGAGATGTGCGGAATGTAAGGCTGGGCGCCACAAGACCACATATCAGCCAACACCACATATCGCATCAAATGTGGTCGACCACATTTGATGCGGGAAAACTGCATGCACGGTTTGGTGAGGGAGGGCAGGCGCGAGCCTGTCCTCTACTCTACCGGAACCCGACATGGAGAAGCTTCATTTCCCGTAGGGTGGGTTAGCTAAGCAACCCACCGCTCAATCCTCCGTCAACACATCGGTAAAAGGCACCCAATCCTTACCGTCGAACCGGCTCATGACGAATTGGCGCAGGGGATGATAGTCCGTCGGTGAGGTATTGACTGTCACGCCGGGATAAAGCAGGGGAAACTCCACGTCCCTCATGGTAGTGGCGACCTTCATCACATTCTCGCGGCTGAGATTGTCGCCGCACTTGCGCAGCACATACTCCAGTGCCTGCGCCACCTGGTAGCCGTAGGTGGCGATGCCGTCGTAGGGGTCGCCGCTGAAATACTTCTTGGCCCAGGTGAAATATTCCTTGATGGCGGGATCGTCGCGGAAGCGCTGCACGGAAGGGTCTTTGGCGTAATAGGCGGTGATCATGCCGACGGATTTTTCCAGGCCGGCGGGCGCCAGAATGCCGCGCGGAGAGGCCGCCGGGACGGCGGTGTAGTGCGCGGGCCGCCAGCCGATGTCCCAGACCTTCTGGATGGCTTGGGTGGCATGCTTGCCGCCGGTGGCGGTGAACAAGGTGTCCGCCCCTGAACCTTTCAACGAGATGATCTGGGAATCCACCGTGGGATCGGTCCACTCGAAGGACTCCATGCGCACGATCATCGCGTTGGCCTTGTCGCCCAGACCTTCCTTGAATCCTTGCACATAGTCCTTGCCATAGTCGTCGTTGGCGTAGAGCACGCCGATTTTTGCGTCGGGGCGATAGCGCAGGATGTGTTTGGCGTACAGTCGTCCTTCGGCACGGAAGGTGGGCATCCAGCCCATGGTCCAGGGATAGTTCTTGTGATCGCCCCAAGCGGTATCCCCGCCCGCAACGAAGAGTTGCGGTACCTTCTTGGCGTTGGTGTATTTGCGCACCGCCAGATTGGTGGTGGTACCCACGGAGCTGAACAACAGCAGCACGTCGTCTTGCTCGATCATGCGGCGCGTGTGCTCCACGGTCTTGGCGGGGTTGTAGCCATCATCGAGGGAGATCAGTTTGATCTTGCGGCCGTTGATACCGCCCTTGTCGTTGATCATCTGAAAGTAAGCCACCTGCGCATGGCCCACGGCACCATAGGCGGAAATCGGTCCGCCATAGGGCATGGTCTGCCCGATGCGGATCTCCGTCTCGGTGACACCCGGACCGGTGTAGCGTTGCGCTTGGCCGGACCCCAGGCCGGCAATGCCCAGTACCATGACAGCGAAGACGTTGGAAAGCATCCGAGTCAGTCTCATAGCATTCTCCTTGTTGGCGCATTCCCAGGCGGTATTCTACGAGCATGCAATGTTGCCTGCATAGCGCTGCGCAGGCATACAATTCCCCATCGAAACGGGAGAAGGACATTGAATTCTGGAATCCGAGATTGGCTCGAAACACTGGGACTGGCGCAGTACGCCGGTGCCTTCGAGGACAATGACATCGACTTCGATCTGCTGGGGCAGGTCGATGATCAGTTGCTAAAAGACATCGGGGTTGGCAGCGCCGGACATCGCCTGCGCATTCGCGCGGCCATCCAGAAACTCGCGGCGGGCAATGCCGCCGAACCATCACCGCCCCAGAGCATGCCCTCGACCGCAGCGGAGCGGCGTCAGCTCACCATCTTGTTCTGCGATCTGGTGGGTTCGACTCAACTTGCCCAGTCCCTGGACCCGGAAACTCTACGCGAATGGATGCAAGCCTATCAGCAGGCCTGCCGGGGCGTCATCGAGACGTACGACGGTCACGTGGCCCAGTATCTGGGCGATGGATTGATGGTGTACTTCGGCTGGCCGCGGGCCCATGAGGATGATGCGGAGCGCGCTGTGCGGGCGGGGTTGGGAATGGTGGACGCCGTTTCTGGGTTAGTGCGCGGGAGCGCCTCTCTTACTCTCCAAGTCCGCCTAGGCATCGCCACCGGCCCCGTGGTCGTCGGTGAAACTGGCGCGGGCGACGCCTCCATCCCCAAACTTGCCGTGGGCGAAACCCCCAACCTCGCCGCCCGCCTGCAGGGGCTGGCCGCACCGAACCAGATAATCATAGGTTCCGCCACCCATCGCCTGCTGGGCAACACCTTCGCTTTGGATGACCTGGGCCCGCACACCCTCAAGGGCATCACCGACCCGGTACGCGCCTACGCCGTGACGGGAATGAATACCCAGGAAGGTCGCTTCGAGGCCGCGCGTGGCCAATCACGCCTATCCCCTATGGTAGGTCGCGAGGACGAGTTGGCCACCGTGCTGCGCCGCTGGGAGCAGGCTTGCGCCGGCGAAGGACACGCGCTACTCCTGTGTGGCGAAGCGGGCATCGGCAAATCCCGCATCCTGCGCGCCGCCCTGGAACGCGTCGCCCAGGGCCCGCATCGGGTGCTGCGTCATCAGTGCTCGCCCTTCCACACCAATTCCACGCTCTATCCGTTCATCGCGCAGGTCCAAGCCGTCTTCGCGCGCGAAGACGGCTTGGCTCAAAAATTTGATCGGTTAGAGGCGTGGTTGCGTGAGGGGGTGGTTGTTGATGAAGCGGCACCGTCTTTGTTGGCGGGATTGCTTTCGTTGTCGACTTCGCGTTATCCGGCACTGCAACTCTCCCCGCAACGCCAGAAGGAGCGAACGCTGTCTGTGTTTGCGGATCGGATCGCTGGATTGTCCTCGAAGCAACCCGTGCTCGCCGTGTTCGAGGACGTGCACTGGGCGGATCCCACCAGTTTGGAATTACTCGACATGATCGTGGAGCGCATCGAATCGCTGCCCGTCATCGCACTGATCACCTATCGTCCCGAGTTCACGCCGGCGTGGGTCGGTCAGTCGCAGGCGACGCTGCTGACCCTATCGCGCTTGTCCAGGCGCGAAGCCGAGGCGCTGGTGCTGCGCGTGACGCAGGGCAAGGCACTGCCCGCGGAGGTGATGGCTCAGATCCTCGTCAAGACCGATGGCGTGCCGCTATTCGTGGAGGAGCTCACCAAGACGGTGCTGGAGTCCGGTCTACTGAAGGAAACTGCGGACGCTTTCACGCTGGAGGGCCCACTACCGCCGCTGGCCATTCCGTCCACGCTACAGGACAGCCTCATGGCCCGGCTCGATCGGCTCGCCGGCGCCAAGGAGGTGGCGCAGATGGGGGCTTGCATTGGACGGGAGTTCGGTTTCGAAGTGCTGCGCCTGGTGTCGCAACTGCCCCGGCAGGTGCTCGACACGGCGCTCAAGCAACTGACCGATGCCGAGATCCTGTTCCGGCGCGGCGATATGGCGCACACCGTCTACATCTTCAAGCACGCGCTTATCCAGGACGCGGCCTATGATTCCTTGTTGAAGAGCAAGCGAGTGCCCATTCATCAGCGCATTGCCGCGGTCATGGAAGAGAAGTTTCCGGAGATCGCCAGCACGCAACCGGAAGTGTTGGCACAGCACTTTGGGGCCGGCGAGAGGTGGTCTCAGGCAGTTGCCAATTGGCACAAGGCCGGTGAACTCGCCATTGGGCGCGTTGCACCACGCGAGGCCATTGCGCACTTGGATAAGGGGATGGAACTACTTGAGAGGATTGCACGCTCCCCACAGCGCGATAGGCAGGAACTGGTGCTACGAGGCGCCCTAGCGTTGGCGTGGAATGACTACGGAGGATGGGCGCATCCGAAGATCGGCGAGGCATTAGAAGGTGCACAAGAACTTGCCCAGTCCACTGGCCACGTAGACAGGAGTGCCTTTCGAGTATCCATTCTCCTGGTGATATACGAAATGTGCAGCGGCAAAATCAAGAATAGTCTGAATGCCGTAGACGCCCTTCAGAAATTGGCGGAGCTTGCATCCGACGAGAGCATGATACTAGCTGCTTCTTATTCTCTAGGATGTATCCACTACTACTTGGGTAACTATTCTTCCGCTCTG
>JANNFC010000218.1:0-5069 GCA_031379405.1 Betaproteobacteria bacterium
CCAACTGAAGTACTGAACCCTTAACGATAGCCCCAGCGGTGGTGCTCAACCAGGTGGTAAGTGCCGCAATGGATCCCGGCAGATCAATCTGGCGTTCGATGCTGTTGACGAGAGTCACCAGACGCGGCTGCGCTTCGAGGGCGCGCCGCCACTCGCCGGACTTGACCTTCGTCTCGATGAGTTCCGCGCCTCTGGCTGCCTGCAGCAAAAGACGCTGTCCTAAGAACGTCGCAGGGAGCACCACGATCAGGCCGATCACCATCACGCAGGCCAGCGCGGCGAGGTTGGGGCGTTTTAGCTTCGACTCAAGCCAACGTTGGAAGGGAGTGAACAAGATCGCAAGTGCCAAGGCCCACGTAAGCGCAGGCAGGAACGGCGCGACCAGCCGGTAGCAAAGATAGATTCCTAAGCCAGTGGCTAGCACCAGCACAAAGATCCGAAGATAGTCTTGTATTCCCGAATTCTTAGCCACAGAAGTAGCCATTTTCTTGGTTTCTGCTTCCTACTGACGGCTAGCCGTAGATGTATTTGCCTTCTGCTAGATCGATTTCGCCGACGACGATAGAACCGATCGCAGAATGGTAACGCCGAGCACCACGGAACGTCCCACCATTCTCGCGTCGTGATCGCAAATGGGTTGTTGTGCGGTCAGTTGTTTCAGAACGAGATTTAGAACTTGAATAGCAATCCCACCGAATACAGATCTGATTTTTCTCGCTGGCCTGCGTAGTTGAGGTGATATCGATCCCAGTCAGCACGCACTGCCAGGATAGGGGTGAAGTCAAACTGCAATCCGGCGCCGTAGCTAAGACCTAAGTCTTTCCTTCTGCCCGTGCGAATCCCGGAAACCGTGCTACTGGTTTTTGTCCAAGCGTAGTTACCGCCTACTTTTCCGAATAGGCTAAAAATGTCGCCAATTGGCACCGACCCTAAAAGGCTCAGATTTGCCCCCTGAGCTTCAACGTCTCCGCCATTGCGATCCACCTTTCCAAGATCAAAATATCCAAGTTCCACGCCAAACAATGGTGAAAAGCGACCGCCCGTAAAAACTTTGAATCCGACAGATTTGTCGTCGCAAGAAATCCCGGGCGCACAACTACCGAGACTGTAGTCAGATCGCCCGATATTGCCTCCGATGTAACCCTCGGTGGTATAAGGTATCCATGATCGGCGAGCAGAATCCGGCATGCCGTCGGCCGCGGTATTGCTGGTTTGGGCAATGGCGGTCAACGAGGTAAACATTCCAAGCACAGCGAGTGCGCCGACTCCGGCAAGCTTGTTATGGGAAGGCATCAGTCATAGCTCCATTAGGTGTGGGTGGTTGAGGTGTGGGTAGTTGGAAAATACTGCAGCCCGTTCTCAAGCCAACTCGATCAGCTAAACGTTTTCGTCACTTTATAGAGGTACTCCGCACGCGTCTGTACGTTGGAGAACACTCCAACGTGCCGGTGATTTCCACGAGTTCTGATCTCACGGATTCCGGTTGAGTATCGGAGAATGGTTTCCGCCCTCGTTTTCCCAGCGATTGATGTCATCCTTCGCCATTTTGGTTTCAATATGATGGTATCGTCGGCTACGCGCCCAAAACATCACGTACAGTATCGCTGCGCCAAATATCGCCGCTATCAGTTTTTGCATGATCGTTCTCCAGCATTAAGTGGTTAAACAAAGGTGTTCCTCGGCAATGAAGAGCGACATCGGCGGGATGGGTGAAACTAGTCTCCAGCCGTTTATGCCTCGGCTAGAACAGGACGGTCTTCCCGCTGGGGAGGATGTAAGTCCTGATGTATCTTGGGACGCGAACTCAGCATGGAAAGATAAGAGCCATAGGTTGCCCGAATACCCGACTCCAAGTCGATTTGATGCTTCCAACCCAGGTTTCGCAAACGAGATACATCCAGTACTTTTCTTGCCGTGCCGTCAGGCATGGACATGTCATACTCAATTTGGCCTGCAAATCCGACCACATTCGCGATCGCTTTGGCGAGTTCCCGTATCGCGATTTCCTCGCCTGTGCCGATGTTGATCACCTCTCCGATCTGAGTGGCGTCGTAACGCTCCATTAAATAGATACAGGCATCGGCCATATCGTCGCTGTGTAAGAATTCCCGGCGAGGCACCCCGGATCCCTGGACGCGTACGCTGGTCGCATTCGCGAGTTTTGCGTCGTGCATTTTGCGCAGGAGAGAAGGAAGCACCTGCGAGGTTTGGGGATCGTAATTGTCGCTCGGACCGTACAAGGTTGTCGGCATCACGCACAGGAAATTGGTCTTGTACTGCTTGTTGTAGGCTGAACACATCTTGAGACCCGCAATTTTCGCAATCGCATACGCTTCATCTGTCGGATCTAGCGCTCCGGTCAATAGAGCATATTCGCCTAAGGGTTGCAGTGCGTACTTAGGATATATACAGTTTGACCCGAGGAACAGAAGCTTCTTTACGCCGCTCCCGTACGCTGCGTCGATTACATTGGTCTGGATCGCCAGATTATCGCGGAGAATTTCAGCTGCGTGCACGCCTCCTTTCGCCGCCGCTAAAAATACATAATCGGGGGGTTCGTCCTCAAAAAATCGAGTCACCGCCACTCGATCAGTTAAGTCAAGTTCCCTGCGTTCTCTCGTAATTACGTTCGAGAATCCCGCTCTGTGCAATCGCCGCACCAGCGCGGATCCGGCCAAACCCGAATGCCCCGCCACGAAAATTTGGTCGCAGGGATTCATGTAGTTTCCTCCATTGACATCTTTTTTTTCCTTGCCTCGGTCGATCATTCTAGGATCGTTTCGCAAAATCACGAATGTCGGATCGCCGACGAACGGAGCTTGATTAGAGCCATTCAAGCCCGTGAGCCGCTCGTCTATGAGACGAAAAACAACGCTTAAACGAAATAAAGTGCCGCAGAATCTGCGTAGTGTCCGCTAGGTGCAGGGGCGTATATCGGAGCCAAATTCTGGTTCCATGGCGCGCCGGAAGAAGGTTCGATCTTGGATTCTGCAATGGTGTACGAGACCGGCAGCGGGGCTGCGTTGTTTTGGACCACCACCGTTACGGGCCGCGGAATCGCCGAGGTACTCAGATGGTTGATCGTCTCACCAGTCGCTGCCATTGATACAAAAGACCACAGCACACAGTATCCTGGCATCCTTGCCTTGCATCTCATCGCGTCACGACTTGTTTTTAACGTGTCGTACAGATCGAACAACATGGCGTCAAAGCTTTCCCATCAATAGCATGATCACTACGACTACCAGCACCAATCCGATGAGACCGCCAGGCCCATATCCCCAACCACTGCTATGGGGCCAAGTTGGAATCGCCCCGATCAGTAGTAAGACCAGAACTATCAGGAGTATTAATCCCAATGACATTTTGCTTCTCCTTGTTTGGCTTTACACATCATGACTACGGCAGACCGGTGCTGCAACTATCAGTCGCAAATTGTGCTCTATCCAACATCCACGCTCTGTACGATGGCGAACATATCGGAGAAATTCCCAGCGCTGACATGTCCTCCTCCATGCTTGAACTCGTATTCCCCGCGCTCTTGGCGCGGGGAATACGAGTTCACTGTCAGTGCGGCTCCGCACATCCCGCGAAGGAGATTCAGGCTGGCCGCCTCGTTCTAGAACACTATGCGAGCAACCGCACATACAATTTAATTTACTGGAGGTAGTCTGTGCACCTTCTAACCGAGGCATCTTGCCGAATGCGCCGACCAAGGGCCTTACGTTACGATTTACACTCGTGGTTTTCTTAAGCCAGTCATCGGATTTCGACGTTGGGCTAATCGTTGGGCTAATCGGCTCCGCTACTGTCGTCTCGCCTTTTGCATGTGCCAGGAGAGCACTATGACCACAATTCCGATTGCAAACACCCTGCTTGCAGCGCTGCCCCGCAAGGAGTATCAGCGGCTGATGGACGATTTTGAGCTGGTCAAGCTTACCTTCGGCGAGGTGCTGTATGAGCCAGGATTACCGATTCGTCATGTCTACTTCCCGTGCGACTCGCTTGTCTCGTTGCTCACGCTAGTCGATGGGCATATGGATCTAGAAGTCGGATTGGTTGGTCGTGAAGGCATGCTCGGTATTCCCGTGGCGCTCGGTGTAAGAGATTCGCCGATGCGAGCCTTAGTGCAGGGAACGGGCATGGCTTTACGCATGACTTCTGCGGATTTTCGTCGCGAACATGCTAATTACGGTGCTCTGTATAGGGTATTGAATCGCTACATCCACGATAGGATGGTGCAAATCACACAAACGGCGGCCTGCAACCGCTTCCACTTAATAGAAGGCCGCCTCGCGCGCTGGCTTTTGATGACGAGAGATCGAATGGGAACCAATCAATTTCGACTGACTCATGAACTGCTCGGAAATATGCTGGGCGTGCTACGGGTTGCCGTTACCAACGCCGCCGGCGCGATGCAGCGGCGCCGACTGATCAGTTACAGCCGGGGTGACATCAATATTCTGGATGGCAAGGGTTTGGAAGCGGCTGCGTGCGGATGCTATCAAGTATTGTTGGACCTAGGGCGCGGTGCGCGCACCATAGGTTTACCTGCATCGCCCCGCTAGGCAAGCCGATACTGCCCGGAATTCACACTCAAATGCTGCCAAACTTCACCTCACTACGAACCCAGCCAGCGGGTATTGGCTGCGTTTCCCTGATTTGCCGGACTTAAAGGAGTCGAATCATGAATCAACCTACAAACCATCCTTCCACCGACGAGGAAATGAAAAAGATGACGGATGTCCCGACATTGCGAGCGCGCGCCCGACAGAATATAGAAGCGGGCGCCGTCACTCAGGGCTACGCGGCTGACCGTGACGCGGTGATCCGGATGTTAAACGGGGCGCTCGCCACTGAGCTAGTGTGCGTCTTGCGGTATAAGCGTCATTTCTTCATGGCGAAAGGCATCCATTCCGATCCGGTCAAAGCCGAATTCTTAGCCCATGCCGGCGAGGAAATGATGCATGCGGATCGTCTCGCAAAACGCATTACCGAACTAGGCGGTGAACCGGACTTCTCTCCTGATGGGCTAAGCGCTCGCAGTCATGCGGAGTACGTCGAAGGTG
>JANNFC010000265.1:0-19093 GCA_031379405.1 Betaproteobacteria bacterium
ATACGAGTTGACCGATCAAGTAGCCGTGCGCGTAGGCATCGACCAGGATCTGGATATCGTTGGCATGCATGACGTGGGGCACGGACCAACTATAGGTGGCCGGAAGATCCGAAACTCCCATTGGCCCTGCCATGGGATTCCACAGCGCCTGCCGCCCTACATCTCGGGAAAATGCGCACTCACGGCTGCGGCCTAGCGCTCATGTGTTCCAGCTTCATGCCGTAGAACAGCTTGGGCGCCGAGTCCGGTCCCGGCCAGGGATGGGCACGTAGGACCTCTTCATTGATATCGGCGCCCCAGCCCGGCCCCTCGGGCAGAAAGATGTGGCCATTCGTGATCACCGGTGGTCGTGTGATCAGTTCGTTTTTCCAGGAGACATCGTCGATGTCGATCTCCATGATGCGTACGTTGGGAAGTACCGCGCACAAATGTAGCGAGTGCAAATCAGCCAAATGGCTGTAATAGTTGTGCGGGGCGATATTGATTTCGTACGCCTCGGCCATACGGCCGATCTGCAGCGCTTGCGAGAAACCATTCCACGGCACATCGATGATGGCCACGTCCACGGCGTGCTTTTCGAGGAACGGCCGGTATTGCCGCGTGCTCACCAGACTTTCGCAGGAGGCTATGCGGGTCGAGGTGGATTGCTTGATCTGCAGCAACGCGTCCGCATCCCAGTTATCGTATTCCAGCCATTGCATGTCGAATTGTTCGAGAAGTTTGGCGATGCGCAGTACGCCTTCGGTGCGGAAGTTGTAATTGAGATCCAAGCACAACCCTACCTTCGGGCCCACGGCGTCGCGGAAGGTGCCGATCAGACACTCGATGGCGTCCAGGATTTCCACGGTGGGCGCGCCGTCGGTGGAGTTGATGCCGGCGCCAAAGCCCGGGAAGTAGCAAGTGGCCGGATCACCGGGAATCACGATATTGGTTTTGAGGGCGGTGAAGCCGCGCGCCACCACCTCCTTGCCCAGCGCGGTGATGTCATCATAGGTTCGAAGCGGCGGCGTACCCAGCATATGTCCCATGGCCGCGCGCGTGGTGCCGCAATGGGACCAGTACAGGCGAATGCGATCGCGCACCGGGCCGCCGAACAATTCGTATACCGGGACGCCGAGGGCTTTGGCTTTGATGTCCCACAGCGCCAACTCAATACCGGCGATGGCTTTGTGTGTGACGCCGCCCAAGTTCTGTCGTGTCGCGCGCAGCATGTCCCAATACAGCCGCTCGATGGGCCTTGGATCCTGACCAACCAGAAGGTGCGTCAGGTCGCGCACGCAGCCGGCCAGTCCATGCGGACTGCGGTTATCGCTGCACTCGCCCCAACCGACAAGCCCGTCGTCGGTCTCGATGCGAACGAAAGTCCATGGCCGCCAGCCGCCATCGCAGTGCAGGGCTTCAACTTTGGAGATATTCATGGGTTCTTGCCTAAGTCCTTAGAGGAAAGACAGGCACTTGCTGGCTTGGATTGCCGCCGCCGAAATGCCCGTGGCTTAAGCGCAGTTTAGCCCGACTTGCGCTATTCGCCGTTGTGCGAGATCGCTTTTTCTGATTCCACAACGGGTGAGATATAAAAGACTTCACTTCGGCGGTATTTGAAAGGTGCGTCTCAGGTCCAGGCGGCGGAAGGCGCTGCGCTTTTCCGCCCTAGGTGTCGTATGGTGAAGCGTGGGCTAAGTTAAGAGATAAGGTTAATTTCATATAATAAATTACTTACAGAGTTTATTTACTAAGTTACAAGAGGTATTAAGAATAAAATTTAAAGTCGATGTTAAGTATTGTGTATCGCAGTCGTAACCGTGCTTGTCGAGACCAAAGAAAAATGCGACCAGCACCGTGGCAGTTCGCTTCTCCCCACCTTCAAGTAACGCCCATCGTGGTCCGTCCCCTCACGGCCAGGACCTGTTTGCGCAAGCCGTGAGCCAACACGGTGCAGGCAAGTTAGCCTGTGCGCTGGATTTGTATCAACGACTACTCTCCAAAGGCCCAGAACAGACCAAGGTGTTGGAGTTGGCAGGAATCGCCTGCATGCAGTTGGGCCGCCACGCCGATGCCGTGCGGTATTTTCGGAAAGTACGCGACGCAGACCCAACGAATGCTCAATTACTTAATAATTTAGGGGTAAGTCTTAAGAATATAGATGAGATAACGGAAGCAGCTGAAATGCTGCGACATGCCATCCGCTATCAACCCAATTACCCGGAAGCACACAACAATCTGGGGGCAGCGCTGGAGCAGGCGGACGATATCGCCGCTGCCGCCGCCAATTACCTAACGGCGCTGGAACTCAATCCAGAGCATCCGGCGCCGGTGAACAATCTTAAGCGACTGCTTGGAGAGCCAGGGGTGGCGGCGCTGATTTTGGCAAAGTGCGAGTCAGGTTGCGCTTCCGAGTCCGTTGCGATGCGAGAGATCCTCGCGATGGCGAAGATGGTCTCCTCACGCCAGGACCCGGTGGGCAAAGTCGAATCTTTGACCGCCGTATTGCAGTCCGCCGACCTGAAAGCCGGTCACGGCGATACCTACTCTGCCATCGAAACCTATCGCGCCGTGCTGGAGCAATTGCCGAACAATCCCGGCGCCTGGAACAATCTCGGTGTATTGCTGCGCAAAGTGCAGGATCATGGGCAGGCGATGCTGGCCTTCACGCGCGCCACGCAACTCGATCCGCAGTGCGCCTTGGCTTGGAATAATTTGGGTAGCTGTCATCTCGACCTTGGCGACTTAGCGCAGGCGCACCTCGCCCTGGAGCGGGCCGAACACATCGCGCCGGATCTGGCCAATGTGCAGTGTAATTTGGGCATGTTGCAGCGGGCATCGCAAGACGCTGCCAAGGCCATGGAGCGCTACCAGCGCGCCCTGGCCTTGGATCCCAGGCTGTACGAAGCGCACTTCAATCTGGGCAATTTGCGCTATGAATTCGGCGACGCGGCAGGTGCCAAGTCCGCCTTTGCAAAGGCGGTCGAGATTGCGCCCCAGAACCCCGAGGCGGCCTATAGCTTAGGCGTGGCGGAAGCCGATCCGGTGCAATCGCTCGCCCACCTGAACCGCGCGTTGAGTTTACGGCCGGCGTACGCGGAGGCCGAAATTGCACGCGTATACAACCAACTCAGGGCGTGCGATTGGACGGGCTTGTGGCGGCGCATTGCGCGTATTAGCGAGATCGCCGTCGATCCTTCGATGCCGGCGTTGTCGCCCTTCTGGTTTCTGGCAATCTCCGAATCGCGACGCACACAACTGGCGTGCGCAAGAAAGTGGGCGCGCGAGAAGGTGATGCCCGGCCTGTCGCTCCTGGCGGGGGAATTCACTTCCGATCGATCCCGGAAAACCTCGGCTGTCAGGGTCGGCATGCTGTCGGGCGATTTGCGCGAACACGCGGTGGGCGAGTTGCTCAAGGACGTCTTACCTCTCATCGACGCTCGTCGCTGCGAATTGTTCGCCTATGACGCCAGCCCAGACGATGACAGCCCCACGCGCAGGACGCTCTTATCAGCGTTTAAGGCCGTGCGTCCGGCGGCGATTCTCAGCACTACGGACCTCGCCAAACAAATTGCGGCAGATGGCATCGACGTGCTGGTGGACCTTTCCGGGTTCACGCAGCATTCGCGCTCCAAAGTCCTGGCGCTGCGGCCAGCGCCGGTGCAAGTCAGTTATCTGGGTTTTCCCGGAAGCATGGGGTGGGACGCGGTGGACTATCTGGTGGCCGATGATCATTTGGTGCCCGCGTTGCACGCAACAGATTACGACGAAGGTATCCTGCGCTTGCCGCACTGCTACCAACCCGCACGTCATTTCGCTCTTGGTGCGCAAGCTCGCCCCACCCGGGAATCGCAAGGATTGCCGGCGCAAGGTATGGTGTTCGCCTGCTTTGGCAACGCCTACAAGCTGCGCCCGGAAATGTTCGAATGCTGGCTGCGCCTTCTCAAGCGCACGCCGAGAAGCGTGCTGTGGTTTGCGCGCTTCAACGACGCCGCCGAAGGCAATCTGCGTAGCTTTGCGCGTCATCACGGCGTCGATCCTTCTCGGTTGGTGTTCGCTCCCGTGGTTTCCCTTGACGAACATAGCGCACGACTGGGATTGGCGGATTTGTTCCTGGATACGGCGCCCTACGGATCCGGAATTACCGCCGCGCAAACATTGTATGCCGGGGTTCCCTTGCTCACCGTCGCGGGACAGACGTATGTGGGCCGCATGGCTTCGAGCCTGTTGCATAAGCTGGGGTTGAATCAACTGATCGCCGGTGATCTGGAAGACTACGAGCAGCGCGCTGTGCGACTAGCGCACGACAGCGATGCACGTAACCGAGTGCGCGGGCTACTGGAAAGCGCGCGTACCTCATCGCCAGTCTTCGATAGCGCTCGCAGTGCCCAGGATTTGCAGCAGATGTTCCTGCGCCTGGCGGAAACCCATCACGCGAAGCGCTTACCGCGGCGCGAATCTTTGTCTCACTCTTCGAAGGCGGAGCACGCACTATGAAGCTGCTGGTAACGGGAGGTTGTGGCTACAAAGGCACGGTCTTGGTGCCAAAGCTTCTGGCCCTAGGCCACGAAGTGACGGTGCTGGATGCGCAGTGGTTCGGAAACCAACTCACGCCGCATCGCCGCTTACGCGTCGTAAAGGGCGATGTGCGCGATATCTCTCGAGTGCCGGTGGAAGGCATGCATGCCATCATCCATTTATCTTCTGTGGCCAACGATCCATGTAGCGATCTGGACCCAAAACTCACCTGGGAAATCAGCGCACTGGCCACCATGCAGTTGGCTGACCGTGCCGTGCGCCAGGGGGTGACGCAGTTCATCTACGCCTCGTCGGGCAGCGTCTACGGCGTCAAATATGAACCGCAAGTCACCGAGGACCTCGAACTCACGCCGATCTCCGAGTACAACAAGACCAAGATGGTGGCCGAACGTGTGTTGCTGAGTTACGCCGATCGCATGGCGGTGCAGATTGTTCGCCCAGCCACCGTGTGCGGCTACTCGCCGCGCATGCGGCTAGACGTCTCGGTCAACATGCTGACCATGCAAGCGCTGACCAAGGGCGTGATCACGGTATTCGGCGGCAATCAAACGCGCCCCAACATCCACATCGACGATATCACCGATGTCTATCTGCATTTGCTGGACCGGCCGCACTTGACGGGTGTCTATAACGCCGGGTTCGAGAATATCACCATCCTAGAGATCGCGGAAACGGTCACGCGACATGTGCCGGCGCAGATCAAGATCACGCCTTCCAACGACCCGCGCTCCTATCGCGTGAATTCGGGCAAGCTCCTTGCCACCGGCTACGTGCCAAAGAAGACGGTGGAAGGAGCCATCACGGAGATCGTTACCCGCTACCGCGCAGGTGAATTGCGCGATGAGGATCGCCACCACAACTTGAAATGGATGCAACGCGTGGTGCTGCGGGAGGCCGCATGAGCGTGGCCAAGCGGCTGCGGGTTGCGGTCCCGCGTACCCTTGAAACGCCGGTGGCATTCGAGCGCCGCGCACGCGAAGGCGTGGCCACCGATGGGCGCACGCTTGCTTTCGCGGACTATGCCAATCGCTTGGCGAGGGTGCTCTCGCAAAGCAACTGGAGCGCGGTGGCCGATCTCGCCGAAGATCTGCATGCGCTGTGGAAGCGCGGTGGCACGCTATTCATTTGCGGTAACGGCGGCAGCGCGGGAAACGCCATCCATCTGGCGAACGATTTTCTCTACGGTATCGCCAAGAAAACCGGCATGGGGATGCGGGTGCAAGCACTCAGCGCCAACTCCTCGGTGCTGACCTGTTTGGCCAACGATGTGGGCTACGACCAGATCTTCTGCGCGCAGTTGGCTGTACAAGGCCGCGAAGGCGACATCTTGCTGGCCTTTTCTGGCAGCGGTAACTCCCGCAATATCGTACGCGCCGTGGAGCAAGCGAAACGCATGTCCATCAAAAGCTACGCTGTGTTGGGCTACGGCGGTGGGGAATGCAAGCGGTTGGCGGATGTGCCCATCCATTTCGCAGTGGACGACATGCAAATCGCTGAAGATATGCAATTGATCATTGGCCACATGCTCATGCAGTGGTTGGCCGCTCGCGGCGTGGAGGCTTGATGCAGGCGGCCGAACTATCCCGAATCTCTCGTGAGTTGCGTGCGCGCACCATCGTCAACGCGCACCGCACGGGAACGCCGCACTTGGGTTCGTGCCTGTCGTGCATGGATATCCTGACGGCGGCCTACTTTCACGCGCTGCGCATCGATCCGAGCGATCCGCGCTCGGCGCAACGTGACCGCTTCATTTTGAGCAAAGGGCATGGCGCACCGGCGTTGTTCCAGGTGCTGGCCATGCGCGGCTTCTATCCGAAGACGCTGCTGGCGGATTACGGAAAGGACGGGAGCTTGTTCGCGGAGCACCCACCGGCGCCCAACTATTTGCCAGGCGTGGAAGCCGCCACGGGGTCCCTCGGACATGGATTGCCCATCGCGCTCGGTATGGCTTTGGCGGGGCGAGTAAACCACGCCGGTTACCGTGTGATCGCACTGCTATCGGATGGCGAGTGTAATGAGGGCAGCGTCTGGGAGGCCGCCATGCTGGCGGCGGCGCAACGGGTGCAGAACCTATGCGCGGTGATCGACTACAACAAGTGGCAGGCCACCGGTCGCAGCGAAGACGTGATGGCGCTGGCGCCGCTGGCCGACAAATGGCGGGCCTTCGGTTGGAGCGTACGGGAAGTGGACGGACATGACTTGATGGGATTGGCAGAACATTTGTCGTGCGTTCCCGATGGCAGCGGAAAACCCGTGGCCCTGGTGGCGCATACGGTGAAGGGGAAGGGCGTGTCATTCATGGAAGACGACAACAATTGGCACTATCGCATTCCTAACGAACAGGACACCGAGCGCGCCGTACGCGAACTGGGCATGTCGGAGGTGCTCGCGTGAGAAACGCTTTCGCGGATGAAATCACCCGACTGGGCGAGCGCGACCATCGGATCGTACTGCTCTCCGGGGATATCGGCAACAAACTGTTCGATGCCTTCAAGGAGCGCTTTCCCAAGCGCTTTTACAACTGCGGGGTCGCCGAACAAAACATGATGGGCGTGGCGGCAGGTATGGCGCTGTCGGGCCTGCGTCCTGTGGTCTACACCATTGCGCCCTTTACCACGACGCGCTGCTACGAGCAGATTCGTGTAGACCTGTGTTATCACGGCGCTCCCGTCGTGGTGGTGGGCACAGGTTCGGGTCTTTCGTACGCGGAGTTGGGTCCGACCCATCACTCCTTGGAAGATCTGGCCATCATGCGGGTATTGCCTGACATGACCGTGCTAGCCCCCTGCGACGAGTTGGAACTGCGCGCCGGCTTGGCGGCCGCTTTGACCATACCAGGCCCGAGTTATATGCGTATCGGCAAGAAGGGCGAGCCTAAAGTGCACCACGCGCTGTCTTCCTTTGAGCTGGGAAAAGTCATTCCGCTGCTGGAAGGCAGCGAGATCTGCCTCATCGCCACCGGCACTATCGTGCCGGTGGCGATGGATGCCGCGCGTGAACTCAACAAACGGGGATTATCCACGGCAGTGGTGAGTGCTCCTTGCATCAAACCATTCGACGAAGCCTACTTGCAGGACGCTTTTTCGCGCTATAGATTGGTAGCCACCATCGAAGAGCACAGCCGCATCGGCGGCTTGGGAGCTCTAGTGGCACAGTGGCGCGTCAAGCACGAGAACAGCGCTGCGCGCCTCATCAGCTTTGGAGCCGATGATGTGTTCATGCACGAGATCGGATCGCAAGACTATGCGCGCAGTCTGCACGGCTTGACGATGGGAAATATCGCGCAACGTTGCGCCGAGATGTGCTCGAAGATGGTCGCGTCCGAGGAAAGCCCATGCGTCGCATCGGCATAGATTTCGACAACACCATGGTTTGCTACGACCGTGTGTTCCACACCGCGGCCGTTGAGATGGAACTGATTCCCGCGAGCGTTGCGGTCAACAAAATTGCGGTGCGTGATTTTCTTCGCGCCCAGGGTGGCGAAGACGATTGGATTGCGCTGCAAGGAGAAGTCTATGGCAAGCGCATGCAAGCGGCCGAACCGTTTCCAGGCATGATTGCCTTTGTACAGCAAGCCAAGGCAGCGGACCTCAGCCTGTGCATCGTAAGCCACAAGACCCGCCACCCATTCAAGGGACCGCATTCGGATCTGCACGAGGCCGCGCGCGCCTGGATTCATCGGCATCTTGGCGATGGATTGATATCTGACGAGCTCGTCTACTTCGAACTCACCAAGGAGGCAAAGCTTGCCCGCATCGACAACTGCGATTGCGAGACTTTCATCGATGACTTACCCGAAATATTGACGGCAGCCGCGTTTCCCGAGCACACCAACGCGCTGTTGTTCGACCCGGCCAATCACTTTCAAGACGATGCGCGCTACCTGCGCCTGCAGAGCTGGTGTGGCATTGCCGCACATCTCGATCGGACGAGGGTCCACGCATGAGTGATCTGATTACACGCACGACGATGCTGTTGCGGCAAGCGAGCATCGATGCCGCGCAACTATCCGTACACGAGTTGGGCAGCGGCGGAAACAATCGGGTGTATCGGGTGCAATGCGCCGGTGGACGATTTGCGTTGAAGCACTACTTCTCTCATCCAGGGGATCGGCGTGACCGCTTGGGGGCTGAAACCGGCATCTTGCGCTACCTCGAACACGCGGGCGTGGGCGCATTGCCTAAATGCATCTACGCCAACGCGAGACAAAGTTTGGCGCTATTTACCTGGGTGGACGGTGTGCGTCCCCGCACGGTGACTTCGGCGCACGTACGCGCCGCCGGACAGTTGTTCTCCGAAATGAATCGGGGACGCGCCATCACCACTGAACTTGGCTCGGCGTCCGACGCGAGTTTCTCCATTGCCGAAGCCTTGGAGTCGGTTGAGCGCCGGTTGGCGTCCTTGATGCACGTATCGCGCAAGCCTGGAGCCGATCGCGTGGCGGCGGAACTGGTGGATGAGATGACGCGCCTATGGCCTGCCCTCAAGGATCGCACTTATCGTCAAGCACTGCAGGCAGGATTGGATCCCGACGAGGAGATTCGCGCCGACGAGCGTTGTCTATCTCCATCGGACTTCGGCTTCCACAATGTCATCGAAACGGCGTCAGGGCAACTGGTGTTCGTGGACTTCGAGTATGCCGGATGGGATGATCCGGCCAAGATGGCTGCGGATTTCTTCTGTCAACCCGAAGTGCCGGTATCGCTGCGCTACTGGGATGAATTCATTGACACCGCCTTCGCGTACTTGGATGGTCCTGCTCGGATCGCTGCGCGTGCGCAAGTGCTGTTGCCCGCTTTCCAACTGCGCTGGTGCGCTATCGTGCTCAATCTATTCCTTCCGGTGTCACTGGCCCGTCGACAATTTTCTCGTGCCCACTTCGAGGAGGATCACCACAAGCGCCGGCAGCTAAGAATCGCGCAAAGCATGTTCTCTCAGGTGGCCGCGTGAAGGTGGAAGTTTAATGGCCTATATCGATTTCATGTCGCCGCTACACCATAGCACGCAACGTGATTACCTCGCGCGTGTAAACGATCCGGAGTATCCGAAGCCGCGTGCCGCCGAGCTCGCCAAGCGATTCGACTTCGACTACTGGGACGGTGACCGGCGCGTGTGCTACGGCGGATATCGCTATATGCCAGGGCGTTGGGAAAAGGTCGCTCACCTCATGGCGCAGCATTACGGCTTGAAGGCGGGAGACCGCATTCTCGACGTGGGCTGCGGCAAGGGATTCCTGTTGCACGACTTCACGCTGGCGGTGCCGGGCGTTGAAGTCGTGGGTCTGGACATTTCTCAATACGCCGTCAGCCAATCGAAAGAGGAAGTTCGCGATCGATTGCAGGTGGGCAACGCCACCCAACTGCCGTTCCCGGACAACAGCTTCGACTTGGTTATTTCCATCACCACTTTGCACAACCTGCATTGCTATGACTTCGACAAGGCACTGCGTGAGATCGAGCGGGTAGGCAAGCGCAATAAATACATCTGCGTCGAGTCGTATCGCAGCGAGGCGGAAAAGGCCAATCTGCTCTACTGGCAAGTGACCTGCGAGATGTTCTGCAGCCCGCTAGAGTGGGACTGGTGGTTCAAACACACCGGTTATACCGGCGATCATTCGTTCATCTATTTCGAGTAACGCATGCTGCCGACGAAGACTCTTGCCGCCGTTCTGGTCGAACTCAACAAACCGCTGATATTGGCGGATATTGAATTGCCTGTCCAATTGGAAGCCGGGCAGGTCTTGGTCAAAGTTCTCCACAGCGGAGTTTGCGGCTCGCAGATCGGCGAGATCGACGGTGCGAAAGGGGAAGACAAATTTCTTCCGCATCTTCTCGGCCATGAGGGCGTGGCGCAGGTACTGTCGATCGGTCCCGGCGTGCGCTTCGTCAAACCCGACAATACGGTGGTGATGCATTGGCGCAAGGGGCAAGGCATCGAGGCGGCGCCCGCCAAGTATCGGTGGAATGACCGCACGGTCAATGCGGGCTGGGTGACCACCTTCAATCGGTACGCCGTCGTTTCCGAGAATCGATTGACCCCCATTCCGGCGGACTCGGATCTGGAAATTGCTCCGTTGTTTGGCTGCGCGGTCACGACAGGATTCGGCGTAGTGCAAAACAACGCGCGACTGAAGATCGGAGAATCGATCGTGGTCTATGGCGCTGGCGGCGTAGGGTTGAGTATCGTGCAAGCTGCCGCGCTGGTGAATGCCTATCCCATCATTGCGGTGGATCTGCAAGCGCACAAGCTGGATCTCGCCCGGCATATGGGTGCCACGCACATCATCGACGCCAGTCATCAGGACGCGGCAAGCGCGATCCGGGAAATCGGCACGCAACAAGGTGTGGATTGCTTCGTCGACAACACCGGGCTGCCAGCCATTATCGAACTGGGATATGGCTTGACCAAGCCGCAGGGTAGAGTGGTGCTGGTGGGTGTGCCTCGGCAAGGTCAGAACGTCAGCTTGCATTCGCTGCCGCTGCATTTTGGCAAAGGTTTCGCCGGCTCTCATGGAGGCGAGGCGGTTCCGGAAACCGACATACCGCGCTATCTCAACCTATATCGTCATGGACGACTGCAGCTTCGTGAACTGATCACTGAACGTCACCCACTGGAGGACGTTAACATGGCTATCGGCCGTATGCGTAGCGGCGCGGTGCGTGGACGATGCTTGATCGATATGGCGGGTGATTGATGCTCGCTGAGCGTAAGATTTTGGTAGTGGGTGCGGATAGTTTGATCGGGGCGCAACTGCTCCAGCAAGCTGGCGTTCGAACGCGGGGCACCTCTCGGCGCGACGGGAATTCTCAGTATTTGCATCTGGATTTGAGTATGCCCAATTGCGTTGCCGGGCTCGCGGAAACTTATGACGTGGCCATTCTTTGCGCCGCCGTAAGTCAGCACGATCGCTGTGCCGGAGACCCTCGCACCGCCTATGCCGTCAATGTGCAAGGACCCGTTGCGCTGGCCAGGGCTCTGATGCAACGAGGGATCCATGTTGTATTTCTTTCCACCGACAGTGTCTTCGGTGAGACCAATGTGGCTCGTGGAGAAAGCGACTCAATCAGTCCTGGCAGCCACGTCTATCCCGCCTTGAAGGCCGAGGCAGAGGCGCTGCTGCTCGAAACCGCGCGCGATGATGGGTACAGCGATCGCTTGGCTATCGTGCGATTGACCAAAGTGGTGTCCGCGCGGCGCGATCCATTTGCCACCTGGTGCGCGACGTTGCATACCGGAGGACTCATCGAACCGTTGTACGATCTCATTCTGGCCCCAATCAGTCTGATGTATGCCGTGCAAGGACTCATGCAGATCGCCACCGGCAGGCAGCATGGAATCTTTCATTTATCTGCGCAGCGCGATCTGAGCTACGCCGGGCTGGCGCGACGGATCGCGGGAGCAGTACAGCATGAGGATGTCGTTCTATCCCGTAGCGCAATGCAGGCCGATGTGCAGCCCAGTTACAAGCCTATGCATAGCGCCCTGGACATGCGGCGGACTCGGGACCTTACCGGCCTGCAGCCGCAGCCGGTAGACAAAGTCGTCACCGACCTATGGGCCGAGTTTCACACCCTAAGGTGCGTGCCGCGAGCCATTGCATGCGATATCGCAGCTTAGTCGTCATCGGCTCCAACTCCTTCGCCGGTGCGGGATTTGTTCCAGTGGCGCTGGATCTGGCGGATCGGGTGGTGGGATTGAACCGCTCAGCGGAAGGTCCCGAATACTTTATACCCTATCGCCGCCATTCGCGCCGCGAACACTACCGCTTCGTGCAAGCGGATATCAACCTGGATACGGATCGAATCCTGGCGCTCATCGACGAAATAAAGCCCGAAGTGGTGGTGGATCTCGCGGGGCAGGGGATGGTGGCGGAAAGTTGGAACGATCCTGTGCAGTGGTATCAAACCAATGTATTGGCGAAAGCCAGGTTGCTGGAACATTTGCGTCTATGCCCCTGGCTGGAGCGCTACGTACGCGTGTCGACACCTGAGGTGTACGGCAGCCACGAGCGCCCTATCGCGGAGGATGCCGGCTATAGTCCGAGCACGCCCTACGCCATTTCTCATGCGGCCATCGATATGCATGTGCTGGCGCTGCATAAGCAGTACGGGTTTCCTGCGATGTTGGCACGCTTCGCGAACTTCTATGGGCCGGGGCAGCAGCTCTATCGCATCGTCCCGCGCACCATTCTTTACTGCAAGTCCGAGCGCAAATTGCCGTTGCACGGTGGCGGCACGTCGGTACGCGCCTTCATTCACGTGCAAGACGTGGCGCAGGCGCTACGCGGTGTCATCGAGCGCGCAGCGACCGGAGAGATCTATCACTTCTCACCACAGTCCTTTCTAAGCATTCGAGAGACCGTTACGGCGATTTGCAACGAACTGGGACAAGCCTTCGACGCACGGGTACAGGTCTCGGCCGAGCGGCCAGGTAAGGACCACGCTTACCTGATGGATTCCACCAAAGCACGCGAATCGCTGGGATGGCGGGAAACGTTGGATTTTCCAGTGGGGATACGCCAGACCATCGCTTGGGTTGAAGCCAATTTCGCGTCGATGCGGACGCTGCCGTGGGACTACATACACCGAAGCTAGGAACCCGTCATGCATCTTGTGCAGAACTACCTACCTGAGCAATACGAACAGACCAACCCCCTATGCATCAATCATAACTACTTGCCGCAGCAGTTCGCTGATGTGGACGCCATCCTGGCGAAGGTGCGGGAAGTGGTCGTGCGCGGTGATTTCACCTTAGGCAGAGCTGTCGATCGACTGGAGGGGCGCATCGCCGAACTGTGCGAAACGCGCCATGCCATCGGTGTGGGCAGCGGTACGGATGCGTTGTTTTTGACGCTGAAGGCATTGGGCATCGACAAGGGCGATGAGGTCATCACCACACCCTTTACCTTTTACGCCACCATTGGTGCCATCGTTACCGCCGGCGCGACGCCGGTCTTCGCCGATGCGGGATTGGATTGCAATCTCGATCCAAGCCGCATTGAGGAGAAGATCACCGCACGCACCAAAGCCATCCTTCCCGTGCACTGGTCGGGGCTACCTTGCGATATGGGTCGCATCGGGGACATCGCCAATCGGCATGGACTGGCGGTGGTGGAAGATGCCTGTCATGCGATCAAAGGACGCTATAAGAATCGAGCAACCGGATCCTTGGGGACGGCCGGATGCTTCAGCTTTCATCCGCTGAAGAACCTCAATGTCTGGGGCGACGCAGGTGCGGTCACCACCGATGACGACGACCTGGCCGAGCGCTTGCGATTGCTGCGCAATCACGGACTGGCCGGCCGCAATGAATGTCGTGTGTTTGCCTACAACTCGCGACTGGACACCGTGCAAGCGGTCGTGGCGGATCACTTGCTTGATAAGCTTGATCACATCACGACCGCGCGCATTGCCAACGCGCGGCGCTACGACGAATGCTTACGTGGCATCCGAGGCGTGGTTATTCCCGACCGTCCAGCCGATAGAACACAGGTGTATCACCTCTACGTTATTCGCTGCGAACGACGCGATGAATTATTGCGTCATCTGGTCGCACAGGAGATCGACGCCAAAGTGCACTACCCGGTTCCGATGCACCTGCAACCGGCCGCGGCATTCCTGAATCACCGCCGCGGCGATTTTCCCATTGCGGAGGCGCTGGCCGGGTCCGTTCTTTCACTGCCAGCGCATGAATTCGTGAGCGAAGCACAGCAGCGTCATGTGGCCAACTTAGTGCGGGCGTTCTACGCTTAGGCGAGCCACGCACGAATCTTTGCCAGATATGTCGACATTTAACTTCCCAGAGACTAACGTGCCTTTCGTCGACCTCGCCCGCCAGTACCGCGCCCTACGCCCGCAGCTAATGCAGGCGTTCGACGAAGTGGGTGAGAGTGGTGTGTACATTATGGGAGAGCGGCTGGAGTCCTTTGAGCGTAAGGCGGCCACCTATTGTGAGACCCGCTATGCATTGGGCGTAGCCAACGGGTCAGATGCTTTGTTTCTGGTGATGAAAGCGCTGCAGATTGGCCGCGGAGATGAGGTCATCACCTGCCCTAACTCCTTCATCGCCACGGCCTGGGCCATCGTGGCGACTGGCGCGAGACCGGTGTTCGTGGATGTGGGCGCGGACATGAACATGGATCCGGCGTGGTTGCGCAAGGCAATCACTCCACGCACGCGTGCGATCATTCCCGTGCACATCACGGGGCGGCCGGCTGCCATGGACGAAATCTGCGAAGTCGCTCGCGAGCACGGGTTGCACGTCATCGAAGATGCGGCGCAGGCTATCGGCGCGCGTTATCACGGCAAGCGGGTGGGCTCGTTGGGTACAGCGGGCTGCTTCAGCTTGCACCCCCTAAAAAACCTCGGTGTATATGGTGATGGCGGATTGATCACGACTGATGATGAGGCGCTTGCGCGCAAAATTAGCTTGTTGCGTAACCACGGATTGCGCAATCGGGATGCATGCGGCGTGTGGGGATACAACTCCCGGTTGGATCCGCTGCAGGCGGCATGTGCGGAAATAAAACTGGCGCATCTGGACCAATGGAATACGCGCTGCCGCGCCATTGCGCAGCACTATAGGAAAGCGCTTGGTTCTCAAGTTGAAGTACCGGTCGACGCAGCGCATGAGGAAGCGGTGTATCACAACTTCGTTATTCGTAGTCTTGAAAGAGATGCGTTGAAGGCGCATTTGTTGGCACGCGGCGTGGACACGCGCATTCACTATCCGATCCCTATCCATATGCAGGAGACCGCCATTGAACTGGGATATGGCGAAGGGGATTTTCCCAATTGCGAGCGCTACGCACGTAGTATGTTGAGCCTGCCCATTTTCCCTGAACTCACGGAGGCAGAAATTTCGGCAGTGATCGAAGGCGTGGTTTCTTTCCACAGCACCAGAGCACTGGTTGCATGAGGGTTGCATGAGCGCCGAAATGGAAGCCTTGGCCGCTGCGATCCGACGCGTAGCCTCGAACCGCTCGAAGGTTGTATTCGTGGAGGGCAACTTCAATATCGTGCACCCGGGACATCTGCGCTTGTTGAATTTTGCGGCCAGCTGCGGTGATGTACTGGTCGTTGGTGTTCACCCCGACGGATCACCGGGTGTCAGCCTGCCGGAAGCATTGCGTTTGGAAGGGATCAAGTCCATCGCCGCGGTGACATTCGCTTTCGTGCTGCGTGAAGCCCCCGCTGAGTTTGTGGCGCGACTAAGGCCCGATGTCGTCGTCAAAGGCAAGGAGCGGGAGTCGGCAGACAACCCGGAGGCCAGCGTAGTGGAAAGCTACGGAGGCAAGCTCATCTTCAGTTCCGGCGAAACCCGTTTTTCGCTATTGGAGGTGTTGCAGAAGGAGGTTCAGCGCGCCAACCTATCTTTGTTTCAGCAACCTCTGGACTATGTCGGCCGCCACCGGCTCGCCCTGGGCGATCTCAAGGGAGTCTTGCGCCGCTTTCCCGCCCTCAACGTTGTGGTGATCGGCGATCTCATCGTGGATGAGTACATCAACTGCGAACCACTGGGGATGTCGCAGGAGGATCCCACTATTGTGGTGACGCCGATTAAGAGCGACAAGTTTCTCGGAGGTGCTGGGATCGTCGCCGCCCATGCCAAGGGCCTGGGTGCGAACGTGACCTACTTCACGGTGACCGGCACGGACGACGCCGCAAAGTTCGCTCTTGAGCGTCTTGTCGAGTACGGTGTGGATTGCAATCATCTCGAGGATGGTAGCCGTCCCACCACGCTCAAGCAACGATTTCGCGCGCACGGCAAGACCCTGCTGCGTGTCAGTCACTTGCGCGAGCATGCCATCGGAGCAAGATTGTGTGAAGAGATCTACGCCAGCATGCAAGTTTCACTGTCGCGCGCGGATCTTGTCGTGTTCTCCGATTTCAACTATGGATGCTTGCCACAGATCCTGGTGGATCGCATCTCCGAGTACTGCAAGTCGCATCAAATAATGATGGTGGCAGATTGCCAATCGTCATCGCAGATCGGGGATATCGCTCGCTATCGCAACATGCGTCTGTTGACGCCCACGGAGCGTGAAGCGCGCCTCGCGCTGCGCGATTTCAGTTCCGGACTGGTGGTGCTGGCGCAATCTCTACAACAGCAGACAAAGGCCGGTGACGTGCTGGTCAAACTGGGCTCTGAAGGTGTCTTGATTCAACCCGGCGCGGAAGACCGCTCTCACACCGATCGCTTGCCTGCCTTGAATACTTCTCCGAAGGATGTGTCCGGGGCCGGCGACTCCATGTTGATTGCCACCTCCTTGGCACTGTCCGCCGGCGCCAGTATCTGGCAAGGCGCCTATCTAGGATCGCTGGCGGCGGCTTGCCAGGTGAGCAGGGTAGGGAACATTCCCCTAAGTACCGCGGAACTGGAGGAGGCGCTGAGTCGATGAAGGCCGTTCTACTCGCTGGTGGCCTCGGTACGCGCCTGCGACCGCTGACTGACCATCTACCGAAATGCATGGTGCCCATCGACGACAGGCCATTGCTGGGGCACTGGATAGACTTGCTGTTGCGCAACGGAGTCGAGGAAATTTTAATCAATACGCATCATTTGCCAGGTGTGGTGCGAGATTTCGTGGCGCATCACCACGCACGCGATCGCATCGCACTGATGCATGAGGAGCGCTTGCTAGGCACGGCCGGAACACTGCGGGCAATGGCGCCTCACCTAGGGATCGAGTCTGTTTTCGTGGCGCACGCAGACAATCTGGCGGATTTTTCGTTTTCCCAGTTCAAGGCTATGCATAGTGCTCGAGCCGAAGGCATTCACCTGACACTTCTGGCCTTTCAGACTGACAAACCGCGTGCTTGCGGAATTCTCGAATTGGATAGCAACGGTATGGTGTCAGGTTTTTATGAGAAGGTCGCGCACCCGCCCGGAACGCTGGCCAATGGCGCGGTGTACTGGATGGACTCGGCAGTCTTGCGCTTCATCGCGGACAACGGTAGTCAGCCCAATGACCTAAGCACTCAAGTGTTGCCCCATTTCATCGGCCAGATGCAAGCATGGTATGACCCGAAAACCTATCTGAGAGACATTGGTAGTGCGCAATCCTTGCGACAAGCACAGGAGGAATGGCGCGACCGCGCGCATGCGTTGCAGGAGGCACTGGGATGAAACGATTCAAGCACTCCATCGCTCAGGACCCTATCAGCCTCGCACGCAGCGCTTGGGAAGCGGGCAAGCTACACCAGGCAACCGGGCTGCTGGAGAAGGTGCTGGCGCGTAATCCCAACAACGTTGAGGCATTGCACTTGATCGGCGCGGTGGCACTGAGCGCACAAGAGCCGGCGCAGGCGATTGCATTTTTGGAGAAGGCGGTACAAGGTCAACCGGATAACGCGGATCTTTGGTGTGATGTCGGCACCGCGCTGCATGCGTTGCAAAAACTCGATCTGGCCGAACAAGCCTATCGAAAGACTCTGGCGTTGCGGGCCGACCACATGGAAGGAACGTTCAACCTCGCCAACGTGTTAAGAGAGCGCAAGCAACTGCACGAGGCCTTGCTGCTCTATTCGGAGCTGCTTCGGACGCATCCGGATCACGTCGACGGCTGGAACAATATAGGACTGGCATTAGGCGATCTGCAAAAGAAGGGTGAGGCGCAGCGCTGTTTCGAGCAAGTTCTCAAGATTGATCCGAACCATGTGCACGCGGCCCTCAACTTAGGTGCTGTGCAAAAAGAAACCGGTGCCTTGCATGCGGCCATTGCCACCTATCGAGCTGCCATCGTCCGGCATCCGTCGTATTCCGATTTGTATCTTAACTTGGGTACCGCGCTCAATGGGTTAGGTCAAACGACGCAGGCCATCGAAGCGCTCAAAAAGGCGATCGAGCTGAAACCCGACAATTCGGCAGCCTACTCGAGTCTGATCTTCACGCTCGACTATGACTTGAGCGCCGATACACCGAGCCAGCAGCAGGTACGTCGAGATTGGTATGAGCAATGCATCAAACCATTGGCCATTGCACCCATGGAGGTCTACACCAGACCGGATCCCGGCAAGAAGCTACGCGTGGGCTACGTATCGGCGGACTTTCGCAGAACCTCGGCCGCCATGTGCTTCGCGCCCATGTTGTTCCACTACGATCGGCATCGCTTCGATGTCCTTTGTTATTCGAACAGCATCACCGAGGATGACGTCACGACAAGCATGCGCAGGGCGGTCACGGCATTGCGCAGCATCGCGGGCCTGACGGACGCGGAAGCCGCCCAGCTCATCGCCGCCGATAGGGTGGATATTCTGATCGATCTGTCCGGCCACTCGCGCGGGCATCGTTTGAACGTATTCGCCTACCGCCCGGCCCCAGTGCAGATGACCGCGTGGGGATATACCAATGGTACGGGTATGCGCGAGATGGACTACATCCTGGCGGACGCTGCATACCTACCTGACGAGGATATGGAATGCTTCACGGAAAAGCGTGCGGATGTGCCCGCGGTCATTCCATACTACGTCTTGGATGAGCTTCCGCCACTGTTTGTCTCACCCCGCACTCCGGGTGATGACATCACGTTCGGCAGTTTCTCGCGTCTGCACAAGGTCACTAAAGCCTCTATCGG
>JANNFC010000334.1:0-2817 GCA_031379405.1 Betaproteobacteria bacterium
CCGGTCCGCTTGAGATACCTCTGTCCAAGGCCGGCACGCTCGCCAAAGCCTACCGCGAGCAGGCCGCACTTGTTGTGGATGACGAGCATCCCATTCAAATCAATTCTTGCCTCAAACCTCCCTACTCCGGCATCAAAGCTCTGCGTACCAATTGCTTCGCCGTCGTACCTTTGGCTGCACATGGGCAAGTCCTGGGATTGCTGGTAGCGGACAACAAGTACGCCCGTGCGCCGCTCGACCCAAACTCGCTGTGCGTACTGCCGACGTTCGCGCTGCACCTTGCCACGGCCGTGGACAACGAAACCCGTTTTCGCGCAGCAGCTCGCGCTGTTGCAAACTTCCGCCGAGCAGGCGGTGATTGCCATTGAAAACAGGCGGCTGTTCGCCGAACTCCAAGAAAAACTCGAACAGCAAACGGCAACAAGTGAGATTTTGCGCGCAATTAGTCGTTCGCAAAACGATCCGCAACCGGTTTTTGAAGTAATCGCCGAAAATGCTCGGAGGCTGTGTTCAGCGAGTAGCGGATGGGTATATAAATTTGACGGCGAGCTAATTCGTTGGGCCGCCGCAAATGGACCCGACCTTGATATCGAAGCGTTGAAAGCGCTCTATCCCAGGTCATTGGATCGCGACAGTGCGACGACTCGCGCCATCCTCACCGGTGTCGTCACCTACTTTCCGGATATTCTCGAGCACCCGGAATACGGGATGCATAGCCTCGCAGAGAAAGCGGGCTTTCGAAGTGTCGCGGCCGTACCCATGCTTCGAGATGGCAAGGTGATTGGAACCATTAGCGTGACTGGCACTGAACCCGGCATGTTCTCGGAAAGTCAGATCTTGATGCTACAGACGTTCGCCGACCAAGCGGTCATAGCCATCGAAAACACACGGCTGCTCAATGCGCTGCAATCACGCACCGCCGAACTCACCCGCTCGGTGGACGAACTACAGGCGCTAGGCGAGGTGGGGCACGCCGTGGGTTCATCGCTCGACCTCGATACGGTATTGAAAACCATCATCTCTCATGCCCTGCAACTCTCCGGCACCCAAGCCGGAATGATCTCTGACTATGATGAGCCCGCGGACGAGCTTCGCCTACGGGCGACAGAGGGGATCACGTCTGCCGTAGAAGAAGTTCTTCGCACCCATCCCTTGCGCAAGGGCGAAGGCGTAAGCGGCCAGGCGGTCGCGCTCAAACGACCCGTGCAGGTTCACGACATCAATGTGGAAGGCGCCTACGACAGCCGCATTCGTGGCCTGATGCACGATGATGGATTCAGGGCAGTGTTGGCGGTACCGTTGCTGCGCGATGAAGAAGTACTGGGCACCCTGACAGTGAGCCGGCAGCAGGCTGGAGAGTTTCCCCAGGCGATCGTCGACTTGTTGGTGACCTTCGCCAGCCAATCCGCCCTGGCCATGCACAATGCGCGGCTGTTTCGGCAACTGGAAGAAGCCAGCCAGCACAAGACCGCCTTCCTAGCCAACATGTCGCACGAATTGCGCACACCTTTGAATGCCATCATCGGTTACAGCGAGATGCTGCAAGAAGATGCCGCCGATCAAGGCGCCGACGAACTCGTCCCAGACCTGAAGAAAGTGACCGCCGCTGGCAAGCACCTCTTAGAGCTCATCAACTCGATTTTGGATCTGTCCAAAATCGAGGCCGGGAAGATGGAGTTGGAGCTGGTGGATTTTGAGGTGGCCGCTACGGTCCACGACATCGCCGCCATGGTGGGCCCTCTGGCGGACAAAAACAGCAACAAGCTCGAAGTGATATGCGATGAATCGGTGGGATCGATCAACGCCGATTCAACCAAGGTGCGGCAGGTGCTGTTCAATCTGCTGAGCAATGCCTGCAAGTTCACTGAAAGCGGCACAGTCTCACTGAGTGCGAGACGCGAAGAATCGGCGAATGGCAATTGGATGCAATTCAACGTGCGTGACACCGGTATCGGATTGACGCCTGAGCAATCGAGGCGACTCTTCGAAGAGTTCTCGCAAGCCGACGCCTCGACCTCGCGCAAGTACGGCGGCACCGGACTCGGGCTTGCCTTGAGCCGCCGCCTATGCCGATTGATGGGCGGGGACATTTCGGTAAGCAGCGAACCCGGCGAAGGCAGCACTTTTAGCGTGCGACTTCCCGTAGATGTGAGTCAGATCACGCAACGCGGCGCGACCACAGCGGGCCACGCAGGCACCGTACTCGTGATCGACGATGAAACTTCTGGGCGCGACATCATGTAGCGCTTTTTGAACAAGGAAGGCTTTCATATACTGACGGTGGCAGGCGGTGAGGAAGGTATTCGACTGGCGCGGGAGCATCGCCCGGATGTCATCACCCTGGAGGGGCGCGGCCGCAGTAGGAATTGCTCGCGGAGTTGCGAGCATTGGGGGTGGAGTCGGTGGATCGCTTATTCACCACTTCGGGTGCGCGACGGTATGTGGAGAGCTACTGGATACCGTGACGCGGACTTCTCGCCTGATCTATCGAAAAAACACGCCGGCCCCCCTCAGGAACGATCCAGACCTCTATCGCTTCGGCCGCGAGGTAGGCGCGAATCTTTTCTTTGATCTCCTCGGGAGAGTTGTAAGGTGATGCGATCTCTATGCAGATCTCCAGCGCGCGCGGCGCGGGAGACGTATACTTGTTTTGCGTCAGATACTCATTCGAGCCCCACGCAACATCCGGCACCCGAATTCCGATGTCGGTCTGCACTGGAATCTCGGTGAGTACTTCGCTATCCGAGAACTGACGGGCAACCTGCACGGAGATCGCACCTTGCAATCTCCCACGCCAAAAACTCGCGGGTGATATCT
>JANNFC010000354.1:0-17491 GCA_031379405.1 Betaproteobacteria bacterium
ATACAGGTCGCCGACAAACGCTGGCAAGGTCAGGGAATGGTCACGGGGGCAACCTTCAACGACAAGGGCATGGGAGCGCTACATCTGGGTCCTGCGAACTGCTCCTACACTTTCTCTGCGATCGAGGGGAATGTAAGGAACATGGGTTTCTGCACCTTCAGCGATGGGGACGGCGACAGGATCTTTACTCAGTTCACCGGTGCTGGCAAACCTGACGGCGAGGCCAGTGGCACCAACGAGATCACTGGAGGCACTGGCAAGTACACCGGAATCCAGGGCAAGGGACCGTGGAAGTGCAAGGGCGTGGGAGCAAATGGCGAGTATCAATGCGCGCAGCAGCTCGATTACCGGTTGCCCGAAGCGAAGTCGTAGATAGCGGGCCCAACAAGCGCATGCGGCATCAGACGGTAATTGCACTCGTCTCCCAATCGGCCAGGAACGGCTGATTGAGGTGCTCCTGTCTAAATGTACCTGCCTTGCCGCAATAACGACCTCTAACCCTGCCTGATCACCCGCCCTCTTCACTGAAAAAAGCTATCAGTTGCTGAACTACCCAATCGGGCCGCTCCTCGGGTATCCAATGCCCGCAACCTTCGGCGATGCCGCCCCGCACGTCGAGCGCGACCCGCTGCCAAGATTCCATCGCCGCCATGCCGCGCCCGTGCCCGTGCGGCCCGCCGTAAACGAGTATTGGCATGGTGAGTTTTCCCTGCTCCCGAAACGCTTCGTTGTCCGCCACGTCTTGAGGCGTGGCGCGATAGAGATTAAAGCCCCCGCGCATCGCGCCGGGCTGACGATAAGTGCGTAGATATTCGCGCTGTGCCTCCTCGGAAATCGCGTCGGGCCGCGCGCCCCAATTGCGGTAAAAAAAGCCGAGGTACACATCTTCGCGCCCGGCGGTGAGCGCTTCCGGGAAATCGAGCTCCCAGTGCAAGCCGTGGTGCCAGCGATTGTTGAACATCACCGGCGTCCCGTCGCCCGGCACCGGCACATCGAAGATTGCCATGCGGCGCACAGCGTCACGGTGCTGTGCGGCAAGCGCATAAGCAACCGGTCCGCCCCAATCGTGGCCGACTACAAATAGCCGGCGCTCGTCGAGAATATCGTGTGCGAGGCGCCAGATATCGTCCGCTAGCGTCTTCTTATCGTAGCCGCCCAAGGGCCGCGAGGAATCGCCGAGGCCACGTAGATCGGGCGCGATCACGCGGTAGCGTGCGGCCAGCGCCGGCATGATGTCGCGCCTCACGTACCAGGTTTGCGGCCAACCGTGTATCAATACGACGGCGGGTCCCTGACCGGCCGTGACGTAATGCAGTCGCGCCTCGCCAAGGTCGGCGTAGTGGTGTTGCAGCAGTTCTTGCACGTCTTGTTCTCCGTAGTCGATCAACGCGATCCACCCATCCTGGGATCGGCCAGACGTTACGGGGCGCGACGGAGCGCCTGCGCGAGTCGCGCTCCCTCGGCTACTCCATCAGCTTCTTCAAACTCTGCAGCCCGTCCTTGTACGCGCCTGTGATCATGCTCACCGCGGCAGCGTCGTTTTCCTTTTCGGGCGCATTGACGCGCGGATTCTTGCGGCTGAACTCACCGACCCATATCACGATGCTGCCTCCGTGCCCATCGGGTTTAACGCTGACTGTCGCGACGTAGCGATCGATCGGAAACGGCGACTCGATGATGTTGTAGGTGAACGCCATCGATTCCTCGTTATAAGCTAGGAGCTCCTCGGTGAAGTTGGGCCCGTCTTTCACCGTCATCACGCGCAATGCGCCGACTTGGCCGTCCCGCCCTGAGACGACTTCGCTGCCAGACAGCATCGGATGCCACTTCGCAAAGCTGTTGAAGGGCTTTAAAAAATTCCAAACCTTAGTGGGCTGGGCGTTGATCTGGACGATCTCGCTCACCACCATGAGCGAGCGGTTTTCCGCGGTAGCCGCAGATGACAGCAGTGCGCCAAGCGCAACGAGCACGAATCTTGTCATAAAAGCCTCCCTTTGATTTCGTTCATCGGAAATGCGGGCCGCTGCTCAGGCTCGCGGGCATCATATGCGCTTCGTGCCAAGCGTTTGAGTACAACGGCAAAAGAGATTTTACGCTCTATCTTGTGCCTTATCACCGCCAGCACTCGGCTGGCGGTTTCTGTGCGGGCTCTTACAGCCTTGTGCCCTTCCGCCGAGCTGGCCTTATTGGTTCGACCGGCGGCTTTGGGCAAATCCGGCGGGAAGCGCTGAAGGTCCGCAATCTCGGCAGCATGCGGAATCCGCCTGTCGCGCTGGATGTCTGCTGCTGGCGTCGCAGAGAATCGACTCAACCGCTGCCTTAGTTCGAAAGACTGCAATCAGGTGGTCGATCGACAAATGCGGCCAACCCGGCGTTCAACCGGACAGCCTTCGGCAGCCGCTGAACTCAAAAGTTAGCCCGCATCGGATACATCCGCTTGTCGCAAAGATAAGTCACTTCTTGACACGGAGCACAAATGTGCATACAGTCGCGCCGTGAAGATCGAGTGGGATACCGCGAAGGCCGACGCGAATCTAAAGGACCACGCGGTAGCCTTTAGCGAAGCTGCTACGGTACTAATGGATGACGTCGCGCTAACGCGGGAAGACCCCGATGCCATAGACGAACAGCGATTTGTCACATTGGGTATGAGCGCAACCGGCGCCATGTTGGTTGTTGTCTATACCCACCGCGAGCTCGATATCTATCGCATCATTTCGGCATGGAAGGCCAACAAACCACAGAGGAAGCTGTATGAAAAGGCGCGGCGCTGAACCCTATCGGGACATTGACTTCTCCACTGCAAAACGCGGCCCGGTAATACCTGCCGAGCCAGGCAAGACGAAAATATCAATTCGAATTGATAACTCGGTAATCGAGTACTTCCGCGGGGTGGTAGACCAAGCCGGGAGCGGGAGCTATCAAACGCTGATGAATGACGCCCTCGTCGCCTATATTCAGCAGAGATCAATGATAGACGCAGTGCGGCAAGTAGTACGAGAGGAGCTGTCCGTTCCGCGCGCAAAAGCGAGGCCAACTCGGTCAAAAGCCGTTGCAGCGTAGAGATGCGGGCTAACAAGCGCTTCAACGCGGCAAACATAAGCTCCGCTTCGCTGCGCCTATGTTTGCCGGTTAAGCTTGGCGTTAGCGGTCAATCGGTTGTCGCGCTAGACCAGCGACGTCGAAAGTAAATGGAGGCAACTGATGGCCGAAGACGTGGCAGAGATCGAGGCCAAGATCCGCGCGCTAAGCGCTGAGGAAAGAGCCGAGCTGATCCGCTCCCTCATTGCAGACCTGGATGGACCAGACGACGCTGGCGTCGAGCAAGCTTGGCTGGAGGAAGCCAAAAGGCGCCACCGCGAGCTACTCGACGGGAAGGTAAAGGGGGTGCCCGGAGAGCATGTGTTCGAGAACTTGCGCTCCCGTCCGAAGCGCTGATGAAGCTGGAGTTCCATCCGTAAGCGGAGCTGGAACTTATTGAGGCGGCCTTCCGCTACGACCTAGAGGTTCCTGGCCTCGGCGAGCGGTTTGGGACGGAGGTACAACTATTGCCAGATTCCTTAGTGCAATGCGTAGAACAAGAAGGTCATCAGCGCGGACAGCAGCAGCGATGACATGAATGGAAGGCTGTAATGCTGACCTCGGAATCTGAAATTCAGATCACCGGGCAGCCGTCCCAGCCCCAGCCGCCGCAACAAGGGCGTGAACCATCCGATCAGCAACATCGCAAGTACAAAAACCACTAGCCACTTCAGCATTGCGTTGGTTAGTTCTCTGGGTATTGGCGCATTGTCCCGCAATTTCGCGGACCTGGGTCGCTACAATGCGTCCTTTCCCATCCTCCGAAAGCTTTTCGTGATCGATCTCTACACTTGGTCTACCCCCAACGGACGCAAAGTTTCCATCATGCTGGAAGAGGTGGGATTACCCTATGCCGTGCACCCCATCGATATCGGCATGGGCGACCAGTTCACTGCCGAATTCGTTTCCATTTGCCCCAACAGCAAGATACCGGCAATCGTGGATCAAGCCGGCCCAGAGCACCGGCCCTACGCAATGTTCGAATCGGGCGCAATCTTGCTGTACCTCTCTTACAAGACGGGGAAATTGCTGCCGACTCGCGTCACCGATCAATTCGACGTCATGCAATGGCTCATGTTTCAGATGGGGGGCGTGGGGCCCATGTTCGGTCAGACGCACCACTTTCTACGCGCCGCGCCCGAACCCATTCCCTACGGCATCGAGCGCTACAGCAAGGAAACCCGACGCCTCTACGGTGTATTGAACACTCATCTTGGCAAGCAGGAGTACCTTGGCTGCGCCTACTCGATCGCCGACATTGCCACCTATCCCTGGATTGCGCGCTTCGAATGGCACAAGGTGGATCTCAACGACTTCCCTTCCGTCAAGCGCTGGTTCGACCAGATCAGCGAACGCCCGGCCGTGAGGAAAGGAATGGCCGTGCCGGAGATCAAGAAATAAGCCGGTTGCGCGAATCAAGCCATCGGTCTATTCGCCGATAAGGAAAGGGTTGTCAGCGCAACCCTTTCTGATGAAAGAAACCCTCCCAGAGCGAATCGGTAAGTACCCGGTCCAGCGTGAAATCGGGCGTGGCGCCACTAGCGTGGTGTACCTGGCGCGGGACACCTTTGCCGAACGCGATGTGGCCGTCAAGGTCATTCGCAGCCCCGCCGCCGAGGATGCGGACCTCGAACGGCGTTTCCGGCGCGTGTTTCTGAACGAAGCGGCTCTCACCGGCAAGCTTGTTCATCCGCATATCCTTGCCATTCACGACGCGGTGAGCGACAGCGATATCAGCTACATCGTCATGGAGTTCATCGACGGTCACACCCTCGAGCACTTCTGCGACGCCGGCAATCTACTGCCTATTTCCAAGGTGGTGGAGATCATCTTCAAATGCAGTTTGGCGCTGGCGTTCGCGCATCGGCAAGGTGTGATTCACTGCGATATCAAACCCGCCAACATCCTGGTCAAGGAGGACACTCACATCAAAATTAGCGACTTCGGCGCGGCTCAATACGAAGAAGCCGACCATACCCACCTGAAAGGTATTGGATCGCCCGCTTATATGTCGCCCGAACAGATTCAGGATGAAGAACTCACGCATCAGACTGACATCTATTCCTTGGGCGTGGTGATGTACCAGATGTTGACCGGCAAACTTCCGCACGTGGCCAGCAATCGCGGCAGCCTGCTGTATCAGGCGGTCAATATCGAGCCTCACCTGCCCAGTGCCTATCGCAAGGACTTGCCGGCGGAACTTGATCGTGTGGTCATGCGTGCACTCAGAAAGAAACTGGACGAGCGCTACCAATCCTGGGCGGAATTCTCCAAAGATCTCACCTTCGCCTACCGCAACCTAGAACTCCCAAGCGATACCATCTCCGACACGGAGAAATTCGACAGCATCAAGGCGTTGTCTTTCTTCAAAGACTTTGGCGATCAGGAGATCTGGGAAACCCTGCGAATCACGTCGTGGCGCAAGTTCTCGTCCGAACAATTGATCATTCGCGAAGGTGAGACTGGCGATTACTTTTGCATCGTCAATGCCGGCGAAGCCAAAGTTTCCAAGGGCGGACGCTTGCTCAACATCCTGCGCGCGGGTGATTGCTTTGGCGAGATGCTCTACTTCGAAGCTACCAACGCACGGCGCATTACCACCATCACCGCACTCTCGCCCTTGTCCGTGATCGAGATCAAGGCAGAAGACCTCAATCGTGCCTCCGACGCGCTGCAAAAGCAAATGAACAAGGCTTTCCTGCGCATCCTGATCGACCGCTTGACGTGGGCTAATAGCCGGTTGTCGGCGGCGTAAAGATTGGGACAGCAATCGAGATAGCGGGAATCTTCGCAGGATAGAACCGGGGACCTGAACCGGGGATCTTTTTTCAGATCCCTTTTGGTGTACGGCATGGTGGCTGTTTTCGCTCTACGCAAGAATACTTGCGATCGTAAATGAGAACGCTTATCATTCGCTCTCGTAATATTGAAGAACACGGAACTTCGCCAAACGTCCAGGGGCTGTGAGGGCGGTTCGAGTTCTAACTGATTTGTACGGGAGACAGCAATGAAACATTGGGTGATATGGGCAATGGCGTGCATTTCCTTGAATGCGCTGTTCGCCAGGGCCGAGACGACGGACGAGAAAGTCGATCGGCTGGCGAAGGAAGTTCAAGAGCTAAAGGCGGAGAGAAGTAAGTCGGGGTCCGGCGCAACGAGCGATCCATTGAGCATCGGCGCCTACGGCGAAGCCAACTACAACAACTACCGAGACGCGACCAAGCAGGATCAAATCGATCTGCGCCGCTTCGTTTTGTTTTTCGGATATCGCTTCGACGAGAACATCAGACTGGTGTCTGAACTTGAATTCGAGCACGGGTTTTTTGAGAACGGAGAGGGGAACGGCGAGCTGGCAATGGAGCAGGCCTATCTGCAGTTTCGCTTCGCCGATTCCGCCAACCTGCGCGCAGGGTTGGTCCTGCTACCGTTGGGGCTATTGAACGAGTATCACGAACCCCCAGTCTTCTACGGCGTCGAGCGCAACGACGTGGAAACAAGGATCATCCCGAGCACCTGGCGGGAACTTGGTTTGGCGCTGCAAGGCAACGTCGCGGATGGGTTCGAATACAACGTCGGGATCGTGTCGTCCCCGGACTCCAGTCGTCATGTGGACGCATCGAGTGGGTTTCGTGAATATCGCACCAAGGCCAGCAAGAGTCCCGCAAATGATTTCGGCCTTTACGCCGCCGTCAATTGGCGCGCTATACCGGGCCTGCGCTTAGGTGCCAGTGCCTTCACCGGCGATACGGCACAGAACGGAAACGGCTCCAACCCGAATACCGCGCTACAAGGTGTGAATGCACGGCTCACCGTTTGGGACTTGCACGCGAAGTACTCCATTGCGGGCGTGGATCTACGCGCCTTGTATGCAGCGGGCACCTTGGGCAATACGGAGGCGATCAATTCCGCCGCGGGCCTCACTGCGGGATCCAACCGGGCGGCTCCCAAATCGTTCTACGGTTGGTACTTGGAAGGCGCCTACCACGTCTGGCAACAAGACAATCACGATTTGGCTCCCTTTGTGCGCTACGAGCGTTACAACACACAGAAAGAAGTCGCGGCCGGTTTTACTACCGACCCGAAAAACGACGAGAAAGTCATCACCATCGGATTGAACTACAAACCTCATCCGCAAGTGGTGATCAAGGCGGACTACCAGAATTACGACGCGGACAACAAGAAGGATCGTTGGAATCTCGGAATCGGTTACATGTTCTAGCCCCCCTTCGAGATGGGTGGTTTCCTCCTAGGCTAGAACATCTTTGGGGCTCGTCAGAGCCCCATTTTTTGTTTGGATCGTAGCGTGCTGGCTTGTCGCGCTAGGGCGGTTATTCCCGCCCAATCGCCCTTGTCTACCATCGCTTTTGGGGCGATCCACGAACCGCCCACGCAGCCGACGTTCGGTAGAGCGAGAAAATCGCTAGCGGTATTCGCATCCACGCCACCAGTGGGGCAAAAGCGAATATCGAGGAAGGGACCCGCGAGCGCTTTCAACATCCCAAGCCCCCCGGCTTGTTGCGCAGGGAATAACTTCATCGCGCGGAACCCCAGTTCGTAAGCGCGCATCACCTCGGTGGGTGTCATCACGCCCGGTAGAAACGCAAAGGCGCGCCGTTGCACTTCCGTAAGCAGGGTTTCGCTCAATCCGGGACTGACACCGAAAGCGGCGCCAGTGTCGATGGCTGCCTTCAACTGATCAAGGCGTGTGATAGTTCCCACACCCGTTATGGCATCCGGGACTTCTTTGATGATTGCGGCAATGCATTCGAGCGCGGCGGAAGTGCGCAACGTAATTTCAAGTACACGGATCCCGCCGTCCACCAGTGCGCGGGCGAGGGGCACGGCCTTCGCCACGTCTTCGATGACCAGCACGGGCATGACCGGGCTACCTGCATAATCTCCAGTATCTTCATCGTGGTTACACCTTTGCCGGTTCGTCTGCTGTGAACACGTCGCTATGACTCGTGTCGCCTTCTACCCAACCGCAGAAGCTTCCACCTTCCTCGGCGCCGCACGCGTTGGCTCGGGCGGTGGCGAAAAGCTCGCGTCCCATGCCGGTTTGATTCTTCGACAAATCCGGAATCTCAAATCTGCGCGACGCCAGTTCCGATTCGGAGAGTTTCACCTCCAATACACCGGACTCCGCGTCCAGGCGAATGACGTCGCCATCTCGCACCTTTGCCAGCGGCCCGCCTGACAAGCACTCCGGCGTGACATGAATGGCGGCAGGTACTTTACCCGATGCACCGGACATGCGTCCGTCCGTCACTAGCGCGACCTGGTAGCCTTCTTCTTGCAATACGCTAAGCGATGGCGTGAGTTGGTGCAATTCCGGCATGCCGTTGGAGCGGGGGCCTTGAAAGCGCACCACCGCAACGAAATCGCGCTTCAATTCCCCACGCTTGAAAGCAGCCAGCATATCCTCTTGCGTGTTGAACACGCGAGCGGGCGCCTGCACCACACGATGCTGAGGCTTTACCGCGGACACTTTGATCACCGCACGACCGAGGTTGCCCTGCAGGAGTTTCAATCCACCATCAGGGCTGAAGGGCTCGAGGAAAATGCGCAGCACGCTGGCATCGGAACTTTGTCCGGGTGCGGCCCGCCATTTGAGTTTCTTCTCGTCGAGAAACGGCTCTTCGGCGTATCGCCACAATCCGCGTTCGCCCGCGACGGTGTTAACACCGCCATTTAGAAAACCATGTTCCAGCAACTCGCGTATGAGAAGGCCCATGCCGCCTGCCGCGTGAAAGTGGTTCACGTCGGCGGCGCCGTTCGGATAGATCTTCGCCAGTAGCGGCACCACCGCGGACAGCTCGGAGAAATCGTCCCAGTTGATCAGAATGCCGGCAGCGCGGGCAATGGCCACCAGATGCAAGGTGTGGTTAGTCGAGCCACCGGTGGCGAGTAATCCAACGATAGCGTTGACGATACAGCGCTCGTCGACTATTTCGCCCACGGGCGCGTACTGTTTACCCAAGTGAGTGATTTCGGCAATGCGTTTTGCCGCCGCTGCGGTCAATGCGTCGCGCAGTGGTGTGTTGGGATTGACGAAGGCGGAACCGGGTAAATGCAAACCCATCACCTCCATCAGCATCTGATTGCTGTTGGCGGTGCCGTAGAAAGTACAAGTACCCGGGCTGTGATAGGACTTTTCCTCGGACTCCAGCAGCGCTTCGCGCCCCACTTTTCCCTGGGCATAAAGTTGTCGCACTTTGGATTTTTCGTCGTTACTCACTCCCGAAGTCATGGGGCCGGCGGGTACGAAGAGGGCCGGTAGATGTCCGAACTGCAGGGCGCCCATCAGCAATCCGGGAACGATCTTGTCGCACACGCCGAGGCACAACACGCCGTCGAACACATTGTGGGAAAGCGCGATGGCGGTGGACATGGCGATCACATCCCGGCTGAACAACGAGAGTTCCATTCCCGGCCGTCCTTGGGTAACACCATCGCACATGGCCGGCACACCGCCCGCGAACTGTGCGACGGCGCCCGCTTCGCGTGCGGCGCGCTTGATGATCTCGGGGAAGCGCTCAAACGGCTGATGCGCCGAGAGCATATCGTTGTAGGAGGAAACGATGCCGATGTTGGGCTTGTGGATTTCCTTGATGGCAAGCTTGTCCGCCGGTTCGCTCGCCGCGAACGCGTGCGCGAGGTTGGTGCATGAGAGTCCCTTGCGAAGGGGACCTTTTTCGCGCGCCGCCTTTATGCGGCTAACATATCCGGAACGTGTGCGCTTGCTACGCTCTCGAATACGATTCGTCACATCGACTACTACGGAGTTGAGGTTCACGGCATCTCCAAAACTGCAAAAGGGGTTCGTGGGGGTTCCCTGGGGTTCTTTGGCGTGGCCCGGGATGTCACGCCAATAACGGCAATCGTGGCTAATGATTAACGGTGGGTGGTCGATGTTGAACCCTGCTGTTGCCAGTCCTTGGAGTCAAAATGGAAGAAAAAATGGAAGCATTCGATCTCGTCCTCTTTGGAGGAACGGGCGATCTCGCCATGCGCAAGCTCATGCCGGGGCTCTACTACCGGCACCGGGGCGGGCGTGACATGACCAACGCCCGCATCATCGCCGCCGCGCGTCAGAACCTTACGCGCGAGCAATACCTGGAGAAAGTCCTGGATAGTTGCAGGAAGTTCATTCCGGCAGAGGACTTCGACGAGACCACCTGGCAAGCCTTTGCCTCCCATATTTTCTACGTCAGGGTAGATGGCACGGACGCGCAGGGCTATCAGGCGCTATCGGAAACGCTCAAGGGGACCAGCGAGCGCGTGCGAGTTTTCTATCTGGCGACAGTGCCTGATCTATTCGTCACTATTTGCACCCATCTCGCCAAGGCCAATCTGGTTACCCCAAAAACGAGAGTCGTTTTGGAGAAACCGCTAGGGCGCGATCTAGCCTCCGCGCAAAAGATCAACGAGCAAGTCGGAGCCATCTTCGCTGAAGATCAGATCTTCCGCATCGACCACTACCTGGGCAAGGAGACGGTTCAAAACCTGATCGCACTGCGTTTCGGCAATACGCTATTCGAGCCGCTGTGGAATCGTGGAGCTATTCGCGACGTGCAGATTACGATCGCCGAGCAGGTGGGCGTTGAGGGTCGCGGCGAGTTCTATGATCGCACCGGCGCGTTGCGCGATATGGTGCAGAATCATTTGCTGCAGTTGCTCTGCATTGTCGCCATGGAACCGCCGTCGAGTATCGATCCGGATGCGGTGCGCGATGAGAAGCTTAAGGTGCTGCGCGCGCTTAAACCCATGACGCCGCAGGATGTTGCAGAGCACACGGTGCGTGGTCAGTATCGTGGGGGCGCCATCGACGGCAAACCTGTCGTCAGTTTCCACGAAGAAGCCGGCATTCCTAAGGACAGCCTTACGGAGACTTTTGTCTCCATCAAGGCGGAGCTCTCAACTTGGCGATGGGCAGGTGTGCCGTTCTACCTGCGCACCGGAAAGCGCATGCAGGAGCGCATGGCCGAGATTGTCGTCAACTTCCACCCGGTGCCGCATGCCATTCTCCCGTCGGCCGTACGTGGCAGTCAGAGCAATCGCCTGGTGATTCAACTTCAGCCCGACCAGGGACTCAAGCTCTACTTGATGGCTAAGGTGCCCGGCGAGGACATGCGGGTGCGCCCGGTGCACCTGAACCTCGACTTCGAGGAAAGTTTTGAAATGCGCCAATGGGATGCTTACGAGCGGCTCATCATGGACGTCATTCGCGGCAAACTCACATTGTTCATGCGGCGCGATGAGTTGGACGCCGCCTGGCGCTGGATCGAACCCATCATGCACGGATGGGCAACCCAAGGCGATCGACCGAAAACATATACCGCCGGTACGTGGGGTCCGGCCGCATCCAGCGCGTTGCTGGTGCGCGACGGATTTTCCTGGCACGAAGAGGCTTAGGTCCAGCTTCCGATTCGGCTGTCGATTTTTCTGAGATCCGATGATGGGGTCATTAGTGAATCTCGGGATCCTCAGTCGGCTCTCCGTCTTCGAGGATCTTGAAATCGCAGCCCTCTTCGGCTTGCGTGATGTGCTCGGAAAATAGCGCCCCATAGCCGCGTTGATATCTCGGCTTGGGTGCGACCCAGGCGGTCCGCCGACGCGCAAGTTCTGCGTCACCGACCTTGAGATTGAGTTTGCGCGCGGGCACGTCAAGTTCGATCAAGTCGCCATCCCGCACCAACGCCAGCGGGCCCCCGATCCAACTCTCCGGAGAGACGTGCAGCACGCACGCACCGTAGCTCGTACCGCTCATGCGTGCATCGGAAATGCGCACCATATCCCGAACTCCTTGCTTGAGCAGTTTCTTCGGTAGGGGAAGTTGCCCCCATTCCGGCATGCCGGGGCCGCCTTGCGGCCCGGCGTGTTTGAGCACAATGACGGAATCGGCGGTGATGTCGAGCGCTTCATCGTCCAGGCGCTTCGCCATGTCGTTATAGTCGGCAAAGACCACGGCCTTGCCGGTATGTTGCAACAAGTGCTGTTCCATCGCCGTGGGCTTTATCACCGCGCCGTTCGGGGCCAGATTGCCGCGCAGTACCGCCAGACCGCCGGTGGATTTCACTGGCTGAGAAAGGGGGGCGATGACTTCCGCGTTGTAACTCTTGGCGCCTGCGATGTTCTCCCCCAAAGTCTTGCCGTTAATGGTGCGCTGGGTCAAATCGAGCAATTCTCCCATCTCCGCCAACAGGGCGCGTAAGCCGCCGGCGTAATAGAAATCCTCCATCAAATACTTGCCGGACGGCCGCAGATTGGCAAGCAAGGGCACGGTGCCGGAGATTGTGTCGAATCGATCCAAACTGAGTGCGATGCCCGCACGCCGCGCCATCGCGACCAGATGGATGATGGCGTTGGTGGAGCCGCCCAGCGCCATCAATACAGCGATGGCGTTATCGAAGGAGGCAGCGGTCAACATCTCGCGTGGCGTGAGATCCTCCCACACCATGTCCACGATGCGCCGCCCGCAGGCTTGCGCCATGCGCGAGTGGCTGGCGTCCACTGCCGGTATCGATGCCGATCCGGGCAGGCTCAGCCCGAGCGTTTCCACCAGGCTGGTCATGGTGGAGGCCGTGCCCATGGTCATGCAGTGCCCGGCCGAACGGGCAATGCCCTCTTCGATCTCGGACCACGCTTGCTCGTCGATGTTGCCCGCGCGCAATTCGGCCCAGTACTTCCACGTGTCGCTGCCACTGCCCAGCGTCTTGCCTCGCCAATTACCGCGCAACATGGGACCGGCCGGTAGGAAGATCATCGGCAGATTCATGGAAAGGGCGCCCATGATTAGCGCCGGCGTCGTCTTGTCACAGCCACCCATGAGTACCGCGCCGTCCATGGGATAAGAGCGCAGCAGCTCTTCGGTTTCCAGCGCCAACAAATTGCGATACATCATGGTGCTGGGCTTCTGGAAAGGTTCGGACAACGAGATGGCGGGCATTTCCACCGGGAATCCGCCGGATTGCCAGACGCCGCGCTTGACCTCCTCCGCGCGCTGGCGGAAGTGGGTGTGGCAGGGGTTGATCTCGCTCCAGGTGTTGATGACCCCTATGATTGGCTTGCCCGAGTAGTCTTCGCGCGAGTAACCCATCTGCAGCGTACGCGAGCGGTGACCAAAGGAACGCATGTCCTTGGCGCCATACCAGCGATGACTACGCAATTGTTCGGGGGTCTTCGTCATGGGCTTGTATCCAAAGATTTGCTGGACGAGTAAGTCAAAGGCGGGCAGGGGGGAAAAAAATACTGAGGATTCATGCGAATAAAACCAATTGCCGCGAAGTGGCACGAATGGCACGCATGGCACGAATGGCACGAAGACAGGGGCGGCACGCGCACCAACGTAGCAGGCAAGGACCGAGCAGATTTGCGTGAGAGCGCAACGCCACTCGGGCAACGCGATGGAGAACATAACGCTGCCGTGGGGTACTCCCACGGAGACAAACTCCCAAGTCGTCGAAGACTCCTCAGGTTACGTCGGCTTGGTGCGCGCGACCGCAGGAGAACGTTATGCCAGCAGATGGGTGCTCGTCAAGGGGAAAAGTTCCTAGGACTAGTTGCCGATCGCTCGCAATACGCGCAACGCGGCGCAGGCGGCGCCGTAGCCATTGTCGATGTTCATGACCGTCAAGCCTGCCGAGCAACTGGCCAACATGGCGCGAAGTGCCGTCTCGCCGCCGGTTGCCACGCCGTAGCCTACGGAGGTGGGGACGCCGATGATCACCGCAGGTGTAAGTCCACCGACAACGGTGGCGAGTGCCGCGTCCATACCGGCGACGGCGATCACCACGGGCGCTCGCCTGAGCTCGTCCACCCTTTCCAACAAGCGCCATAGTCCGGCCACGCCAACGTCGGTGATCTCTTTTACTGGCACGCCGTAGTAGCGGAGCGTGCGGGTCGCTTCACGACTAACCGGTACGTCCGAGGTGCCTGCGGTGAGCACCACGACTTCGCGAGCGGTTCGGGTTGGATGCGGTGAACCGAAGAAGGCCGTACGTGATATCGCGTCGAAATCCAAAGCATCGCGATGCTTCGGCATCAGCGATTGATACTGCGATTCGGCGAGTTTGGTGAGCAGGAGACGTGCGCTTTCAACATGCGCTTCGTCGAGAATGCGATTGAGATGCGCGCTAGACTTGCCGGCGCAATAGATCGCTTCGTCAAGGCCGATGCGCTCGCCACGAGTGAGGTCGAGCTTGATGTCTTTCTCAACGGACAAGCTTCACCGGATGCAAAAACGCGCTGCCCAGGCGATAGGGTTCGAACAGCACAGCGGCGGTGGGGGCGCACTGGGCGAAAGCCTCGCGAACATTCGCGGTCAACTGGGCGCGCCGGGATTCGTCGATCGTTTCCAACGCGCCTTCGTCCAACTCGACCACGATGCCGCGTAGCCGAAAACGACAACGGATGTTTTCCGAGTGGATGTCAGGGGAAGCGCGCAGTGATTGCTCTACGGCATCGATGGACTGCAAGATCTTGGGATCGATAGCGATGCCGGTTTCCACGCGGCTTGAAAGACAAGGTGATGACGGTAACGCCGCAATGTCCGGAAGCCCCAGTTCGCGCGCGAGCGCGCGAACGGTTTTCTTTGTCATGCCGGCTTCCACGAAGGGGTGGCGCACGGCGTGTTCCTTCGCAGCATTCAATCCAGGGCGATAGTCGCCGAGGTCATCGACATTGGTGCCGGAAACGACCTGTGCTTGCGTGTGGCGGGTGACGGCGCCGTACAAGCTGGTCTTGCAGAAGTAACAGCGGTTGGAGGGGTTGCGCAGATAATCCTCGCTGGAGAATTCGCCTGCGTCTACCACTTCTAGTTGCCACCCTTCCCGCTGGGCCAGCGCGCGGGTGCGTTCGGTGGCGGCAGGCGGCACGGCGGGCGAAACGGCGTGATACATGGTGACGGATTTGCCCAACAGGCGATGGGCGAAGGTCGCGAGTGTCAGGCTGTCTACGCCACCGCTGACAGCGACGGCGAGGTTGGGCATTTCGCGTAGGGTGGCACTCAAGCGATCTTTGCTTGCGCTTATGGTTTCGAAGGGGGGAAGTGGTGCGTTCATTTGAAGCCCGTCACCGCAGCCCTCTCCTCGCGAAGCGGAGCGAGGGCGTAGCGTGTTGGTAGCGTATGCTTGGTTACGCCGTAAAGCACCATAGACGAGAGCCTTAAGGCCATCATCATCATCATCATCGGCTGCCCCGCGCAAGGGCGCGAGCAGATGCTAGTTGTCGCAGGGAGTCGCGTTCGTCGCGACCCCCTGCGACTTTGCGAACGTCGTCGCTTTCGATTTTTGCTGTGCGAGTATGCGGCCGCTGTGCGAGTTTTACACGTACGGTTTGGCCACCGGCATCGACGCTTGTGTGGGTGCGAGAAAGAGTTTTGCGTTGAACGATCTCATGGCGCACACCGAGCGTGGTGGTTTCTTTAAGACACGCCTCGCACACGGCGTCGAGGGACGACGGTTGTACCAGCATCTGAATCTGAATGCTCATGCGGCCCTTCTTGCCGAAGGCCGCTAGCTGAATCACATCGACGACACCTGGCTGTTCGCGTATCCGGTCGAGGCCGATGGCGAGATCTTCCGGCGATTGATCGTCGACCTCGAAGGTGATGCGTCCGATCTGCTCGGACTGGGTGGCATCGGATTCTTGCAGAACCAGTACGCGCAGCACGTTGCTGATGCCCGCGAAACGCTTGCTGCCGAACCCGTATCCTGTGGCGCCGAGGCGGCCGCTCTTGCGTGCGCTCTGCTTCGCGTCAAGGTGGCGAAGGATGGATGCGCCGGTGGGCGTGATGCGCTCACCAGCAATGTTGTCGTCGATAAATTCGAATCCTTCCAACAACTGTGCCACCGCGGGAACAGGAACGGGCAGAGGACCATGCGATGTCCTGACTCTTCCCGAGCCGAGGGGCAGTTTGCTGACGGTGCAGCGTTGTACTTTCAACTGCGTGATCAAATATGCCGCTCCGACCATGTCGGCAATGGAATCCCATCCGCCCAATTCATGAAAACCGACTTCGTCGACGATCGCGCCATGGATGCGCGCCTCCACCTCGGCCAGACGGTGAAAGATATCGATACTTCGTTCCTTGACCAGCGGCGCGATAGACGATGCATTGATACGCGCCTTGATCTCGGAGAAGGGGGTGTGGGCGTGTGAGGCGGCGCCGATCAGCTTCTTGGGGATTTCTACTAGAAAGCGCGAACCCGTCAGCACGCCATCGTTGTGCGCTTCGAACGCGCAACGAATTTCCTCCGGCAAGCCAACCTTCCGCAATGTTTCCAGAAGACCCGCACGCAGGCGCGGGAAGGCATCGGTGAGGGCCGCGACAAACATATCGCCCGCGATGCCACCGACCGCGTCCAGATGCAGATGCATACGCTTAGCCTTGCGAGTACACGCTTACGCGTGCGCGGTCTCGTGCAATTTGCCCAACATGGGGTAGAGCGTCCCCTTGGTGTCGAACTTCATCGCTTGCGCTTCCCCGACGATTTCGAACTGCTCGGGATGCTGGCGGATATGCGCCAACATAGGCTCCGACACCTGCAGGTCCACGACTTCCAGTGTGTTGGAGATCCGTACGATCCTCGCATCCAGTGGCTTGACCCGCACCACGGTTTTCACCGCCAATCGAATGGCGTCTTCGTCGGTGTTCATGATCATGGGGATGCAGGCGCCGTCGAGGTACGTCGAGGTGATGATGTTGGCGTAGGTCTTGGCGATGTCGATGTCTTTGTAGAGCCGCATGGTGATGACGTCCGCAGCGCCTACGCCGGTGGCATTGCCGTGCGTTTCCGGTGTCAGGCCAAGCACCGCGATCTTCTTGACGTCGGGCTTCATATTCCACTCGACGAAGCGGCAATTGCGTCCGGTGATGTTGGGGTCCATGCCGGATCCGGAGATGTTCTTGCCGATCTTGTCGATGATCAGCACATCGATCTCGTCGAACTGCAAGCGCGGCATGAATTCCTTGGCTTTGGCCTGTAGCACGGGCTCGCGTTCGAAGATTTGTTCAGCGGTTACGACTTCGACGATGGCCGTCTCATCGGCGGCGTTTTCCACCATCGCCACGCCGAACAGAATGTTCTTCTTGGCCATGATGAGTTTGGCGGCTTCGGGCAGCAGCTCGCCGAAATTGTCCATACCTTCAGTGTGCAGTTCCGTAGCGCCGATGATCTTACCCATGCCGATGGTGAGCATCTTGACGATGCCGGACTCGATAGGCGCGCGGAAATTGGTGTGAGGCTTGATGCGCGGGATGATGACTACGCCATCGGCCGCGGCCGCCAACTTGTCCATGTAGATGGGCATGCCGCTGGCGAGTCTGCCGATTTCGACCACGTCCATCTGCGAATGGGTCGGGCAGCCGACGAAACTCTCATTGATGCCGTAGCCTTCCAGCACTTCG
>JANNFC010000362.1:0-9028 GCA_031379405.1 Betaproteobacteria bacterium
ATGATGGATTGTTCGCTCATGGCGACAGTGTACCTAGAGCCGTGCCACGAATAAAAGGGACTTCGCGTCAATAAAGGGGACTTCGCGGGCGGGGTATTGACCCCGCCCGTGACTAAATTGACCAAAGGGGGCTACGTGAAAATAACTTCGCCCTCTTTGGAAACCCCCGAAGTTTGCCCCCGCGCCAAGAGCGCGGGGAATACGAGTTGATGTCTTCTAGAAAATACCAGCAACCTCAACGCGAAGCTCAGGCAACGGTGCGAAAGTGAGTACGTCCCCTGAACGATAGCGGCAAACTTGGCGATAGCCATCGCTGGCCGGGTCGGTGAATACTTCGACAACTTCATCCGGAATGTTGACGAACCAAGCCGCGGCAATGCCCTGCCGCGCATAATATGAAATTCGGACCTCGCGATCTTCCTTGAGAGTCGAATCCGTAACTTCGATCAATAGCAGGACATCTGCCGGTGTCGGCGCCGCGTAGCGATAGAAATTGGGCTGCGCCTTCAGCAACGCTAAGTCGGGCTGAAGTTCGGTATGCTCATCGAAGCGAATCGGATTCTGCACACGCACAATTACATCTCCGCTCACACGGTCCAGCACACGCGTGAGTTGATCCACGACGGAGGCGTGAAAGTTCCCGATTGGTGCCATATCCACCAAATCCCCTTGGAATAATTCCACTCTCGCATCCTCGTTGAGCACTCCAGCCTCACCGAGCTTGTGGTAGTCCTCCACGCTGAGGCGGTGCCGGCGCAGCGCGACCGGCGCGGCAACGGAAGGTTGCGAGAGATCAGTCATGCGGAAACCTCTTTCGTCATTACGCCGCCGTCGCCTGCCGCATCGCCTGCCACACCCGCTGCGCCGTCGCCGGCATTTCGATGTGGTTCACACCCAGCGGGCGCAGCGCGTCGATCAGTGCGTTGATAACCGTTGGCGTGCCCCCCACGGTACCCAACTCTCCCACACCCTTGGCACCCAGCGGATTGATCTTGCATGGCGTGGATTCGTCGGTATGGGTATCGAAGTTGGGCAAATCGTCCGCGCGCGGCATGCAGTAGTCGAGCATGGATCCGGTCAATAGCTGGCCGGATTCCGGATCGTAGCGGGTGTCTTCCATCAACGCTTGGCCAACGGCTTGCGCGATTCCGCCATGCACTTGGCCCGCGACGATCATGGGATTCACCACGCGGCCCACATCGTCCACCGTGGTATAGCGCACGATTTTGGTGACGCCGGTCTCGGGATCGACTTCCACTTCGCACACGTGACCGCTGTTAGGCCAGGACGGTCCACCCACCTTTTGTGTGGTCTGCACCTTGATACGCTTGCCGGCTTGCTTGCCCGCCAGTTCGAACAGGTTGATGCCGTGATCCGTACCCTTTACGGTGAAACGACCGTCCTTATAGGTGATGTCACCGCCCTCGGCTTCCAAGGCATCGGAGGCCAACTGCTTGCCTTTTTCGATGGTGTCGTTGGATGCGGTCATCATGGCGGAGCCACCGATATACAACGAGCGGCTGCCCATGCTGCCGATGCCATTCGCGATGTCGCTGTCGCCTTGCACGATATGGATGCGGTCGGCATCGACACTCAAGGTCTCGGCGACGATCTGCACGTAGCTGGTTTCGATGCCCTGCCCCATGGCCTGCATGGCAGTGTAGACCAGTACGCGGCCGTCGGCCTCGACGTGCATGTCGATGGTTTCCTCGTGCACCACACCGGTCCACTCCAGGAAAGTGGAGATGGCACGCCCGCGCAGCTTGCCGCGCACCTTGGATTCTTCGCGACGGCTGGCGTAGCCTTTCCAGTCCGATGCTTCGAGGATGCGATTGAGCATATGCGGGAAATTGCCGCTGTCGAAGGTCTCACCCATGGGGGTGGTGTAAGGCATCTGCGTGGGTTGAATCAGATTGCGGCGGCGAAGCTCTGAGGGATCCATCTTGAGTTCGGCCGCCGCTTGATCCATCAAACGCTCCATGAGGTAGATGGCCTCTGGGCGACCGGCGCCGCGGTAGGCGGAGACCAAGTTGGTGTGCGTGAGCAGCGCGGTGGCTTGCAGATGGAGCGTGGGTATGTGATACACACCGGTGATCACCTTGGGGCCTACGGCGACGACAATGACCGCGCCCGGCGTGCAAACGTAAGCACCGACGTTGCCGAGGATGTTGATGCGCATGCCCAGGATCTTGCCGTCGGCGTCCAATGCGAGTTCGGCGTGATTGATCTGGTCGCGACCATGAGTGCCGGCGAGAAACTCTTCGCTGCGCGTGGCGCGCCAATGCACGGGACGACCGATCTTCCTCGCCGCGTAGGCGCACACCGCGTCTTCGGCGTATAGCATGGTCTTCATGCCGAAGCCGCCTCCGACGTCGCCCACGCGCACGCGAATTTTGTCCTTTGGCATTTTCAGGATGGCGTCCGCCAGGGCATCTTTCAGCCCCGCCGGATTCTGGCAACTGGTCCACATGGTGATGCGGCCGCTGGCCTTATCGAACTCGGCAATGGTGCCGCGCGGCTCCATGCTTACCGGCACGAGGCGCTGATTGATCACGTCGATTTTGGTGATGTGCCTGGCTTTGGCGAAGGCGGCATCGCAATCGTCTTTCTTGCCGAATTCGGTCTGTGCGGCGATGTTGCCGGGCGCGTCCTTCCACACCAGTGGCGCGCCGGGTTTCATGGCGTCTGCGATGTGGGCCGCCGCGGGCAGCACTTCATAGTCGACGGCGACGTGCTCTACGGCGTCGTCCGCCTGCCGCCGAGTTTCCGCGATCACCACGGCCACCGCTTCACCGACAAAGCGCACTTCATCCTTGGCCATGGGATAGTATGGAGCGGAGCACATGTTCTTGCCATCCGCACGCTTGAGAGTTCCTTCCGGGGGCACCGTGGGAAACGCCCCGACGCCATCGGCCTGCATTTCCGCAGCGGTGATGACGGCCACCACGCCCGGCATCGTTCGGGCCGCGCTGGCATCGACGCTTTTGATGCGCGCATGCGCATGGGGAGAACGCACGAAGACGACATGCGCTTCGTTGGGTAGGATCATATCGTCGACGTACTGTCCGGTGCCCGTGACAAGGCGCTGATCTTCGCGGCGCGTAACGGCTTGGCCGATACCGAATCGGGTCATGGTGGCTCTCCTCGTATGGGGTGGTGTTTCTGGAATGTAGGAATTCTATGCCACTTTGCTCTTGCAACCGCCCGCTTCGGGCTAGACAATGCCGGCCGACAGTTACATGACTCATAACCATGAGTACCACCCTCGTACGGCCGGGACGGATCGGGACGGCCCTGCGCCGCTCAACTCAAGTCGTTGCCGCCATCGGCGGCGTCATTCTCGTCGGCATCGCTTTGCTCACGCTCACCAGCGTGTTGGGGCGCAGTGCGTTCTCGCATCCCATACAAGGCGACGTGGAAATTGTTCAGTTGGCCTGCGCCGTGGGCATCTCATGCTTTTTACCCTACACGCAATGGCAAGGCGCCAACATTATCGTGGACTTCTTCACCGCGCGCGCCTCCCAACGCACCAAGGGTCGCCTCGATGCGCTGGGCTCTTTGCTGGTGGGATTGGTGGCGCTTCTGGTGTGTTGGCGAGCGGGTGCGGGGTCCGTCATGGCGCATACAAACGAAGAGACTTCCATGCTCATCGCCATTCCCATCTGGATTCCCTATCTGCTCATGTTGCCGGGATTCTTTCTCACCGCGCTGGTGTCATTCTATATCGCGTGGCAGAGCCTGATCGGGCACAGCGCCCATGAGTAGCTTCTCCATCGGCGTGGCGCTGTTCGCCGCCATGCTCGGGCTGATGGCGATTCGCATCCCCATCTCCATCGCCATGTTCGTCCCGGGTGCGGTGGGTTATTCCGTTCTCTCAGGATGGAATCCACTGCTCAATCATTTGAAGGGCGCGGTGTTTGGACGCTTCTCGGTCTACGATTTATCGGTGATTCCGCTCTTCATGTTGATGGGCGCCTTCGCCATGCACGGAGGGTTGTCGAAGGCGTTGTTCGATTTCGCCAACGCGTTGCTCGGCCGCTTTCGTGGCGGCATGGCGATGGCGGGCGTGCTGGCGTGCGCGGCATTCGGCTCCATCTCGGGATCTTCGGTGGCCACAACGGCCACCATCGCGCAGGTAGCGCTGCCCGAAATGCGCCGCCTGAACTATTCCGGACGGTTGTCCACGGCAGCGCTGGCGGCCGGGGGCACCTTGGGCATTCTGCTGCCACCCTCGGTTACCTTGATGATCTACGCCATTCTGACCGAGCAGAATATTTCGAAGCTGTTTCTCGCCGCTTACGTCCCGGGGATTATCGCGGCGCTGGGCTACATTCTTGCCATTGCCATTTATGTTCGTGTTCAGCCGCAGCACGCGCCCAACACTTCGAAACCAAGTAGCAGCGAACTGTGGCACAGCGTCGTCAACGTGTGGCCTATCGTGCTCATCTTCATGAGCGTGTTTGGCGGGATTTACGGCGGCGTTTGCACGCCTACCGAAGGCGCCTCCATCGGCACGATGCTCACCTTTCTCACCGCGCTGGTTCGGCGCGGGTTGAACTGGGGCAAGTTCAAGCAAAGTCTGCTGTCCACCGCGCAAACCAGCGGTATGATTTTCATGATCTTCATGGGCGCGGACATGATGAATGCCTGTCTGGCGTTGTCGCAATTACCCTCGGAGTTGGCCACGTTGGTCGCAGGGGTTGGCATACCACCGCTTGCCATCATGGCGGCAATCATGGTGTTCTACATTTTGCTGGGCTGCGTGATGGACGAGCTGTCCATGATCATGCTGACCATACCGGTGATTTTCCCGGTGGTAATGGGGCTGGACTTTTTCGGCCTGCCACCTACCGACAAGGCACTTTGGTTCGGCATCCTGATCCTGATGGTGGTGGAGATCGGCATGATCTTCCCGCCGGTGGGATTGAACGTGTACATCATGAACGGCATCGCCAAGAACGTTCCCATGTCCGAGACGTACAAAGGCGTGGTACCGTTCCTCATTTCCGACGCTGTGCGAATGGCGTTGCTCATCCTGTTTCCGGGTATTACGTTGTGGCTGGTGCATACGCTGGCCAGTTAAGGAGTCGCGCGTGTTCTGCAAACCAAGATTCTTGATCGCCTTGCTGTTCGCCACCGGCTTGGCCCAGGCCGAACAGATCGTACTGAAGGTGCACCACATGCTCCCCAGCACCTCGAATGCGCAGGTGCACATGATCCAGCCCTGGTGCGACAAGATCAACAAGGAATCCAACGATCGGCTCAAGTGCCAGATCTACCCCGCCATGCAGCTCGGAGGCACGCCGCCGCAGTTGTTCGATCAGGTGCGCGACGGTGTCGCCGATGTGGTGTGGACGGTACCGACCTATTCGGCGGGCCGCTTCACCAAGTCTGAAGTGTTCGAATTGCCCTTCATGTCCCACAACGCCAAAGCGGGCAGCCAGTCCTTGTGGGCCTATGTGCAGAAGAATGCCATGGATGAATTCAAGGGCACCCGGATCATCCTGCTGCATGTGCACGACGGCACCGTGTTCCATCTGACCCACAAACCGCTCAAGACGCTGGAGGATCTCAAAGGCTTGAAGATCCGGGCCGCGACGCGCATCAACGCCAAAATGCTGGCCGCGCTCGGCGCCACGCCCGTGCAAATGCCGCTGCCGCAAGTGCCCGAGGCGTTGTCCAAGGGTGTGATCGACGGCGCCATGGTGCCATGGGAAGGCGTGCCGGCCATCAAGCTGCACGAGATCGCCAAGTATCATGTCGAAGTCCCCGCGGGAGCGCCCAAGTTCGCCAATACCATCTTCGTCATGGCCATGAACCCGGCCAAGTACGACAGCCTCCCCCCCGATCTGAAGAAGGTGATCGACAAAAACAGCGGATTGGCCGCCTCCGCATGGGCTGGAGAGAAGGGCTGGGACGCCTCTGTGGAGCCGCATCGAAAACTAGCAAAGGACCGCGGCAATGCGTTCTACACCTTGCCCGATGCTGAGTTTCAGCGCTGGATCAAAGCCACGGAGAACGTGGACGACGATTGGGTCAAACAGGTAGGCGACAAAGGCGGGGACGGCAAGAAATTGGTGGCGGAGGCGCGCGCCCTCATCAAGCAATTCGAGAAATAGCGGAGCCTGCGCTGTGACGAGTCCGCATCCGAGCTACCTGTACCCGGACTACAAGAGCACACCAACGCGAGCACCGGCACAAGCGTCGGTCGCTTTAGCGTTGGGCGATGACGCGCCCGCCCTGCCGCGAGTCTCGAGCGGCATGCTGGCGGTGCATGACGCGGACCTGACCAAACAATCCAATGGCGCACCGCTTGGAGAGCGCATCGTGGTTTCGGGACGTGTACTGGCAGCGGACGCAATGCCGGTGCGCAATTCTCTGGTGGAGTTGTGGCAGTGCAATGCCGCCGGCCGCTATGCCCATCCCAACGACCGGCATAACGCGCCGCTCGATCCTCACTTTGGCGGATTCGGCAAGACCCTCACGGACGACCAGGGATGGTATCGATTCGTCACCATCAAGCCCGGCGCCTACCCGTGGGGAAATCATGCGAACGCTTGGCGTCCGGCGCACATTCATTTCTCTCTTTTCGGCAATGCGTACGCGCAACGGCTCATCACGCAGATGTATTTTCCCGGCGATCCATTGTTGCTGATCGACCCGATCTACAACAGCGTGCCCGAGTTCGCACGCGCGCGCTTGGTATCTGCTTTCGATATTGCATTGACCCTGGAAGGCACCGCGTTGGGCTATCGCTTCGATATCGTGCTGGGTGGACGCGGCGAAACGCCGACAGGGGTCTGACGCTATGGCCAATCTCACCCCCTCTCAGACCATCGGCCCCTTCTTTCATGGTGGAGCACAATGGCTGTTGGCCGATGCCGATACGCCGCCTGGTTGGGTGAGCGTCGCCGGGCGTGTGTTGGACGCGGACGGCAAAGCAGTTTCCGATGCCATGCTGGAAGTATCGTTTGCGGGCAACTTAGGTTTTCAGCGCGCGTTCAGCGACGACGATGGCCGCTTTCAATTCATGATGCCAGTAGAACACTTCGCCCACGTGACGCTATTTGCGCGTGGCCTTCTCAAGCATCTATTCACCCGCGTATACCTCGCGCAAGACGCGGTACCCGCAGCGGTGCCACTTGAGCGGCGCGCCACGCTGGTCGCCCGCTCTGACGCAGACCGTTATCGCTGGGACATTCGCCTGCAAGGCCAGGGCGAGACTGTGTTCTTCGATCTGTAATGAACCTGTTCGAACGAGCGCTCAGCACTCCCGCAATCGAAGCGGTATTCGGTGATGAAGCGCTGATCTGCGCCATGCTGCGCTTCGAGGTGGAACTCGCGCGAGCGCAATCCGGCCTCGGAATAATCCCTGTCCCGGCAGCGCATGCGATTGCACAAACCAGCGAGAGTTTCGTGATGGATGGCGAGGCTCTTGCCCGCGCGGGGGCGCATGCAGGCACTCTGGCCATTCCCTTCGTCAAGGCGCTGCGGGCCCACGTTGCGGCACGCGACCAGGCGGCAAGCGACTTTGTGCACTATGGCACCACCAGCCAGGACCTGCTCGACACCGCCATGGCGCTGCGGACAAAGGACGCCGTCGCGCTCATCGATGCGCAGTTAAGTAAAGCCAGCCAGGCCGCAAGCGACCTCGCGCTCCATCACTGCCATACGCCCATTCTCGCTCGTACACTTATGCAGGCGGCGGGGGTGACGAGTTTCGGCTACAAAGCCGCCCAGTGGTGCCTCGCCTTATCGCAAGTCCGTCAACGCGTGCTGAATACCGCGAGCAGCGCCCTCGCCGTCTCCCTGGGTGGCAGCATTGGCAACCTCGCATCCTATGGCGATAAGGGCGCGGCAGTGCGTGCTCAACTGGCGCAAGGGCTTGGTCTACATGATCCCGGAACGACATGGCATTCTTCACGACACAATTGGGTAGCACTGGCAACGGACACCGCACTTGCTACGGGCACGATGGGCAAAATCGGTCACGACATCGGGCTCATGGCGCAAACTGAAGTGGGAGAAGTCAGTGAGCCCCCCGCCGCGGGGCGAGGCGGTTCCAGCGCCATGCCTCACAAGCGCAACCCCGTGCTCAGCTTGCATGTCATCGCGGCCACACAGCCGGTGCCGGGGTTTGTTGCCAACCTGCTTGCGTGCATGCCCCAGGCGCACGAGCGCGCATTGGGCAATTGGCATGCGGAACTCGCTCAATGGCCGGCAATATTCATTCACGCCCATAGCGCTGCGTGTGCGCTTGCTGAACTGTTGAGCGGGTTGCAGGTCGACGTGCCGCGTTGCCGTCACAATATTGACACCTTGAAGGGGGTGATTTTTGCCGAAGCGCTCACCGACTTTCTCTCGGCTGACCTCGGGAAGGCGCCCGCGCAGGCGTTGGTGACGCAGCTATGCGAGCAGGTCTATAGGACCGGGGAAACGCTCGAAGAGGTCGTGCTGGAGGCTATCCGGACGGACGCTCGATTGGGGGCTGTTGATGTCGACAAATTAGGGGAGTGTTTTAGTGTCGATTTGGCCGTGCGTGCGTCGGCTGGATTGGTGGAGGGGGCAAGGCGCCTAAGGAGCATGATAGCAGCGCAATGACCCCACCCCCAACTCGCAATACAATCGGGTTTTAACGGACCCATCATCGAATACGGAGGAAACCTTGAAGCATTCCCTAGCCGCCCTGTTGCTAAGCGCAACGGTAGCGGTCCCGGCCGTCGCCGCAGACAACTATTCCCTCGATCCCCGGCACACCTTTCCGGTGTTCGAAGTATCGCACTACGATTTTTCCTTGCAGCGGGGACGATTCAACAAAACCACGGGCAGGATCGTATTGGATATGGAAGCGAAGACCGGTTCCGTGGACATCACCATCGACGCCGGATCCATCGATATGGGCCTCGACAAATGGGACGAGCAGATGAAGTCCGATGCCTATTTCAACGTCGAGAAATTCCCCACCATTGTCTACAAGTCCGAGAAAGTGCTTTTCCTTGGCGACAAACCGGTGACAGCGGAAGGGACA
>JANNFC010000415.1:0-3253 GCA_031379405.1 Betaproteobacteria bacterium
CCGTCAACTACGATGGGGGTGGCTTGAAAGGTGGCGTTCACGCCACTCTTGAACACCCACGCGGGAGCGAGTTTCTTAACGTTATCCTTGTCGATCCTGGCCAATGGCGAGAAGCGCTGATTGCTGTAGTCACGTCCGTGACTTAGCCAGTTCTTGCCGTCCTCTTGCGCATGCAATAGGCGCTTATCGTCGACGAATCCATGTTCTGCGCGGGCGCTGATGACCGCGCATAGGGCAAGTAATCCAATCCATTTCGCATAGTTACTCAAGTTCTCCTCCGCTCGGTTAAGAAACAAGGCCATTTTCGCGCCTAAAGCCGCACCTTTGCCAAAGATTAACCCCAATGTTGCCGTAGTTTCGAAGCGCCCGGCAATCTTAGGGGAGCCTAACCTCAAGGGCTTGCCGCTAACAGGCTGCAAGCCACTCGACAACACCCAAGCCCGCTTGCCTACCACTGGCAAAGCACCCCGTCAAAAGATAACCCCCCGTAGGCGCCTCCCAGTCCAGCATCTCTCCAGCGCAGAACACACCGGGAAGCGCCTTGAGCATCAGCCGTGAATCCACCTCATCGAAGGCGACACCACCCGCGGTACTGATGGCCTCATCGATGGGGCGCGCTGCGTTGAGGCGTAAGTGAAGCGCCTTGATCGCGCACGCCACACGCATCGGATCCGCGAAATCTTGGGCCGCCAGGACTTCACGCAATAGTCCCGCCTTGACCCCCTCGATCCCCGCGCGCCGTCGCAAGAAGTTGGCGGTGGACTCGCTTCCGCGTGGGCGGGAGAGATCTTCGATAAGGCGTCGTGTGTCTCGGTCCGGTGCCAGATCAAGTGTCACGCTGGCATATCCTGATGCAGCAATTTCGTCGCGCAGCAACGCTGAAAGCACATAGATCAATCCGCCTTCAATGCCGGTTTCAGTAATGACGAACTCGCCCCGAACACTCAACGATTCGCAATTGGCGCTGGCAGCAACCGCCTTCACCGGAGCGCCCGCAAATTTCTGCCTGAAGTGCTCGCTCCAACTTACATCGAATCCGCAGTTGGCCGGTTCCAGTGCAGCCACCTGAATCTTCTTTGCCTCCAGTAGCGAAACCCATGCGCCGTCGGAACCCAGGCGCGCCCAGCTTCCTCCACCCAGCGCGAGTACCGCCGCATCCCCATTAACCCGAATTTCTCCTTGCGAAGTCTGAAACTTGAGCGCGCCCACAGCGCTCCATCCCGTCCAACGATGCCGCATATGAAACTGAACACCGGAGCCCCGCAAGCGATGTAGCCATGCGCGTAGCAACGGCGCCGCTTTGAAGTCCGACGGAAACACGCGGCCCGACGTACCAACAAACGTTTCGATACCCAATGCATGCGCCCAGTCTCGCAGGGCGCTGGGGCCGAAGGCAGTGATCATCGGCTGCAACTGTTGCCGTTTCTTACCGTAGCGGACGAGAAATTTTTCGAGGGTTTCGGAATGAGTCAGATTCAATCCGCCCTTTCCCGCCATGAGAAATTTACGCCCCACCGATGGCATGGCGTCATAGAGTCGAACCAAGTGTCCCGCCCCGCTGATGACTTCCGCGGCCATCAGGCCGCCGGGGCCGCCGCCGATTACAACAACGTTTTTGCGCACGCGTGCTTCCTTGCTGTCCGGATGTGACTGCATAAATTGCCGGCTGGATACGGCACCCTCGGCATCGGCATATCATTATGGCTCCTCACGTTCCCGCCCTGAAGCGCGAGGCGGGATCGTTGAAACCCGTCTGCGCCGATTCACCGCGCGAACCCGAACATTGGGAGAACCATCCGAAGCATGCCGCTTGGCGCGCAAAGGTTGACGACGCACTTCGCATGCGTCGATAGAATGCCGCGCCAGAACTCGATCACAACACAAACTAGGGGAATCAATAATGGGGGGAAGTTTATTTTCGTTGGAAGGGAAAGTTGCGCTGATCACGGGCGGGAACAGCGGCATCGGTCGCGCACTGGCTTTCGCCTTTCGTGACGCCGGTGCCAAAGTTGCGATCGCCGCGCGCCGCGCGAATCGAAACGCGCAGGTGTTGGCGGAGTTGGGACCTGATCACGCCGCTTATGAAATGGATGTCAACGACGAAGCCGCCATCGAGCAAACGGTGAACGGGATCAACGCGCGTTATGGCCGCCTCGATATTCTGGTGAACAACGCGGGCGCGGTAAATCGCAAATCGGTGATGGAATTGGAGCGCGCGGAATGGGAGCGCGTGATGAACATCAACCTCACCGGCCCTTTCCTTTGCACCAAGCACGCGGCACGTGTGATGAAGCTTCAAGGGTCGGGAAAGATCATCAACATCTCTTCAGTGTACGGTTTAATCGCGCCCAGCAAAGGGTTGCAAGTGCCCTATGCGGTGTCCAAGCACGGCTTGATCGCCTTAACTCGCGTGAACGCGGTGGAACTGGCGCCGCTTGGAATTCAGGTCAACGCGATTGCGCCTGGGTACTACTTCACGGAAATGACGGCGGAGTTAGCGGGCACGCCGCTCGAACAGTCGATGATGAGACGCACGCCTAGCGGTCGTATCGGGCGAACGGACGATCTGGTTGGGAGCTGCTTGTATCTAGCGTCGGCGGCGTCCAATCACGTGACTGGGATATGCATCCCTGTGGACGGCGGGTATATGGCTTCGGATGGGTTGGATCGAGGGTGATTGGGCCGCCAAGGTGGGTGTTACGAATCAGGGGAGCACACCGGAATGGCACTTACTTAACGAGCGGCTTCCTTGGACACGCCCCTCACCCCTGCCTTCTCCCGCAAGCAGGGAGAAGGAGTGCATTAGTGGGACTTGCAAAGGTATAGGGTGCGCTTGCGCACCAAAAGCGCACGGACGCCGACATTCCTCCGAACTGCGATCCAGCCAGTGCAGGTCCTCGATGCCCATCACCAGCGGGGCGTTTTTTGCGGCCGACAGCACAAACTGCACGAAGCAGTCACGATATCCTGCAACGGAAACTTGCTTGCGCTCGCCTTCCAGTGCCGAGCGCGATGTGAGAATTTTTTCCGCCAGGTGCTTCGGCGTATAGGCTTCGGGTGAGACGAGGATGGATAATTCCGTTGCCAGCTTCGAACCGCACTCGCCGCAAAACGTCAATCCCGGGGGGTTGGGTCCTTGCCTATCCGGTTTGTTGCCAATCATGCTATCGGGTGAGTCCACTCGCCGCTGTAGAGTGTCTCGTAGGTAGGTGCCGAGGCATGTGCCGCAATTCCCAAGATAGAGTTGAATGCG
>JANNFC010000423.1:0-6860 GCA_031379405.1 Betaproteobacteria bacterium
GGTGCCTGCCTTTGTGGGCGAAGGCGAGAAGATCAAGGTGAACACGGACTCGGGCGAGTACGTCGAAAGAATGTAGTGCGAAGGGCGTAATGCGAAAGATGAAATCTGAGGCATGAAATGCGGCGGCGGCAGCAGGACCCAGCCGAGGAATTTACTCGGCCACAGGCTTTCGCAAGGGAATAATCTTGGCGGCCGGGTGCTTAGCCTGTTTAAGTGTCGAGAAGTTGTTGGAGGCGAGTTGATTCAACTGTTCGCGTAGCTCGGAAAAGCTTTCCCACATGAGGCGGCTGATGCGAACGGTAGCGCTAAGGGGATTGCCGGCGCGACTGCGTTCCATGTCTACTCGAAACTGCAGGCCGCGTAACCTGCGTTGAACATCAGGGGGGGCTGAACTGATCACCTCGTCGATCAGGGCAATTCGCCGCCGTTCGAACTCTTCAGGATCGGTTCGCGCTAGCTCTTGCCACTCCGAATGATCGAAATCCATGGCCCGAGTGTATCACCATGGATTTTTCTGCAAGCCCTTTATTGTCAACTCGTTTACGCAGTTTGCATTATTCTGGGCACGGTTGAGTTACCCCAGCGCGATGACTTCGGATACGGCTCTCTGGTAGGCAACGTTCGCCGGGAGTTCTTCCGGATTCGACACCACCGGTCGTGCATGCAAGGACTCGATGCGGCGGGACCAATCGACCACGGGGGCGAATGCCAATCCCTTCAAAAGCGCATCAGCTGCCGCGGGCTGATTGCACAGCAGCGCCATATCACAACCGGCACTAAGCGCCGCCTGCGCCCGTTCAACAACACCTCCGGCGACGCTCGCACCCTGCATGCTGAGGTCGTCGCTGAATATCACGCCTTTGAACTGATATTTCTCGCGCAAAAGGTCTTGCAGCCAGCGCCTTGAAAATCCCGCCGTTTGAGCATCCACCTGAGAATAGATCACATGCGCCGGCATGACGGCGTCCAACTTGTCGCGTGCGAGCACTGCGAAGGGCTGCGCGTCCGCAGTTTCAATATCCACCAAGCTCCGGTCATCCGTTGGCACCGCGTGGTGGGAGTCGGCGGGGCAGTAGCCGTGTCCGGGGAAATGTTTGCCAACCGCGATCATTCCATAGGCGTGCAGGCCGTCGATCAAAGCGCCCGCCAGTGCACTCACCACGTGCGGATCGGAATGAAACGCGCGATCGCCGATCACACCGCTATTGCCGTAGTCCAGATCCAAGACCGGCGTAAAACTGAAGTCCACGCCGTGGGCCGCCAGTTCAAGGGCGATTACCTTGCCGATATTGAATGCGCTGTGCCTGGCCAAGGCCTGGTCTGAATTCCATATCTCGCCCAATTTTCGCATCGGAGGAATCGCGCAGAATCCCGCACGGAAGCGCTGCACGCGCCCGCCTTCGTGGTCGACCGCAATCAACAGCCGAGGTTCACGTAGGGCGCGAATTGCATTGGTTAGCGCCTTGAGCTGCTGCGGATCTCGATAGTTGCGGGCGAACAAAATAACGCCACCCACGCTCGGATGCGTGAGCCGGCGAACATCTTCATCGGTGAGTTCGGTTCCCACGACGTCCAACATGAGGTTTCCGAGCGGCAGTGATTGAGCCATGTCAGGATTCCAGAATAACTATCGCGCTGGCGAAATGTCGTTCGTCCGTTACGGAAACATGGTAACGATGGATTCCGCGCTCGCTGAGCATCTGGTCGATCTCCGGGTGCAGCCGCAATTGAGGGCGGCCAAGGGTGTCGTGAATCAAGCCGATGCGGGTCCAAGTCACTGGGTGCCGCAGCCCGGTGCCAATGGCTTTGCCGAAGGCCTCTTTTACCGCAAAGCGCTTGGCGAGCAACCATTCGGGTTTAGGCAATCCGTCCAACTCCGAGCATTCGTGATCCGCCAGAATCCGGTGGGCGAAGCGCATTCCGTAGGATTTCCACAGCTTGGCCACGCGCTCGATCTCGACGATGTCAATGCCCACCCCTTGGATCACTTGCCGCGTCCTTCGACCATCAGGCGTTTCATCTCGCTGACCGCCTGCTGCCAACCGACAAACACTGCATGCGCCACGATGGCGTGTCCGATGTTGAGTTCGCTAATTTGCGCGATAGCGGAGATGGGCTGCACGTTGTGGTAATGCAGGCCGTGTCCAGCATTCACCCTGAATCCCAATTGCGCGCCGAGTTCGGCGGCGCTGCGTATGCGCTCCAGTTCATGCCGACGCTCATCGGCGCTCTCCACCTCGGCATAACGCCCGGTGTGTATTTCGATCACGCCGGCGCCCGTGGTTTTTGCAGCGCGAATCTGGGTCTCGTCGGGATCGATGAACAGCGAAACACGAATGCCTGCGCCCATCAGGTCGTTGCAGGCGCGCGTCACTTCATCGATCCTGCCCGCCACATCCAAGCCGCCTTCCGTCGTGAGTTCCGCCCGGCGTTCTGGCACCAGACACACGTCGTCAGGTTTGGTTTGCACGGCGATGCGAATCATCTCCGGCGTTATGGCGCTCTCAAGATTCATCCGCGTAGTGAGTACACCGCGCAGTATCGATACGTCTTCGTCTTGAATGTGACGGCGGTCTTCACGCAGATGTAGCGTAATCAAGTCCGCGCCAGCGGATTCTGCCATGAGCGCGGCCTGCACCGGGCTGGGGTAGCGCGTGCGACGCACTTGCCGCAAGGTGGCGACATGGTCGATATTGACACCGAGTTCGATCATCTAGAGGTCCTGCAATTCGCGCAGCAGTTGTCGTGTACGCAACGCCTGCCCATTCAAATAATGCCCGATGGCGTGTCGCATCAAGGTGCGCCCTTCCTGATCAGAGAGGTCGTCGTGTTCGCTTTCCTGGTCATCGCGCGCCAAGTCTAGCAACGTCTTGCCGCGCACCACCAAGCCAGGCGCAGATGCACCGTTGGACACGAGTATCGGACCGCGATCGATCTGAAATAAATACCGCGTGTGTGCCAGTACCGGCGCACCGTCCACGTCGTACTCCAGATTGAGCGCGTAACCCATCTCACGCAAGAGTTCTCGCTCAAAGCGGCGCAACAAACGCGCAGGTCTTGCCGTGGCACGCAAGGACTGAATGGCGTGCTCATAGGCTTCGAACAAACCCTCGTGGGGGTCTTCTCGCGGCAGCAACTTCAGCAGCAATTCGTTCAGATAAAAACCACAGATCAATTTCAATCCCTGCAATTGCAGATGACCTGCTTCCCACTCCACACCGTGCAGCGTTTTCAATTCAGATTTCCCCGACCAGGTGGCCTGCATCGGTTGGAAGGCCATGAGACTTCCACGCATTGCGGATTTGGGTCTGCGCGCGCCCTTCGCCATGAGCCCCACGCGCCCGTGAGTGCGCGTGAACATTTCGACAATCAGACTGGTTTCGCGAAAGGGATAGGTATGCAAAACGTAGCCGCTGGAGGCATACGCTTCGCGAACGCGCGCCGGCGCCCGGGTCGCCCCGATGCTCATGTGTAACCCATGCTCTTGAGCATTTGGCGGTCTTCATCCCAGTTGCTTCGCACCTTCACCCACACCTCGAGAAATACCTTAGCGCCGAAGAGCGATTCCATGTCCTTGCGGGCCTGCGTGGAGATTTTCTTCAACTTCTCCCCGCCTTGCCCGATGACGATGGCCTTCTGCCCCTCGCGTTTGACCAGGATAGCGCCGGAGATGCGGCGCAGCTTCCCCTTCAACTCAAAGGCTTCGATCTCCACCCCGGTGTGGTACGGAATTTCCTCGCCCAGGGAGCGGATCAGTTTCTCCCGCAAAATCTCAGCCGCAAGATAGCGTTCGCTGCGATCGGTGATCTCATCGCCTACATAGACGCGCTCGCGCACGGGCAGCAGTGCGCCTATGGCCGCCAGGATGGCCGGGATCTGGCGTCCGCTTTTCGCGCTCACCGGCACCACCGCATCGAAGATCGCCAGTTTCCCCAGTTCGGCCAAGAACGGCAGCAGCGCCGCCTTGCTCTTGAGAACATCGACTTTGTTCACGGCGACGATTAGTTTCTTGCCCTTTGGAAGACGCTCCAGGACCGTTTTGTCGTCCGGACCGAGCTTGAGTGCTTCCACCACCCAGACAATGACGTCAGCCTGTTCGAACGCCTGCAACGCAGACTGATTCATCATCCGATGCAGGCTACCGCCGCGACGGGTCTGATAGCCGGGTGTGTCGATAAAAATCATCTGGGCACCTTCGGTGGTATGGATGCCCAGAATCGGCGCGCGAGTGGTCTGGGCCTTATCCGACGTGATGCTCAACTTCTGGCCAAGCATGCGATTGAGCAAACTCGACTTACCCACGTTGGGACGCCCCACCAGGGCAACGTAACCCGTGCGAAAGGCGGCTTTCATGGGCACGACCCCTCCAGCGCAACTTTTGCCGATTCGTAGGCGACCTCGGCGGCGCGCTGCTCGGCGCTGCGCCGGCTGCCGCCCTCGCCTTGCACACGAATATCGAGTGCGGGGATCAGGCATTCCACCAGGAATTGCTGCTCGTGCGCTTCGCCGCGCACTGCCACGATGTTGTATCTCGGGAGGTCAAGGCGATTGCCTTGCAAAAACTCTTGTAACAAAGTCTTGGGATCCTTACCCAAGGTCTTGTAATCGATTTCCGCCAGTAAAGGCTCGTATAGCCCACGGATGAGCTTGTCAGCCGCGTAGAAACCGCCATCGATGAACACGGCCCCGAACACTGCCTCCAACGCATCGGCCAGAATGGAGGGGCGGCGAAAGCCTCCGCTCTTAAGCTCCCCTTCTCCCAGCAGAAGGTGCGGTCCGATGTCCCAGCTTTGCGCCAGCCGCGACAAACATTCCTGATTTACCAAGTGCGCACGGATGCGCGACAGATCGCCCTCCGGCAGGCTGGGAAAACGTTCGAACAGCAGGGATGCGATGGCGCAGTTCAGGACGCCATCACCGAGGAACTCTAGGCGCTCGTTATGCGGCGTACCGAAACTGCGATGGGTGAGGGCTTGCTGGAGGAGGGTGGGCCGCTCGAATAGGTGACCGAGCTTGGGGGCAAGGAGGCGTTGGACGTCGACTAAGGATTGGGCAGAGGGGCGATGGGGCATTTCACCCTGGGATTGTCATCCACATCGCCCTAATTTTCAACCTCGAATTCGACCAAGGCACTGACGTTGGATACAAGGGGGATCTTGCGTTCCCAATTGGCCGACAGCACGAAGCCATCGCCCTGCTTGTCGATCTGTAGATCGGTACCTCGAATGGCAGTAATGGAGTCGATGGTGGCGCGCCGTTCGAAGGCAGCTTGCACGTCCTTCACCGTGGCCCCCTTGAGTTCCGGACTCTCGCCCAGCTCTTTGATGATGCGCTTGATGCTGAAGAATTCGATGTAAGCCGGCAGCAGCTTAAACCCCATCAGTACAAAGAAGGCACTCACTCCCAACACAAGAATCAACCCCACCAGTGTCAGTCCACGTTCCCGCTGCATAGCGTACTCCTGTCATTTGATTGACTGCCCAATGCGACCTAGATCGCCAAAATTGAGCCAAATCAAGAAGGCTTTCCCCACGATATTGGCCTCCGGAACGAAGCCCCAATAGCGGCTGTCACTACTGCTGTCCCGGTTGTCGCCCATCATGAAGTAATGCCCAGCAGGAACCGTGCAAGTAAAACCATTGTCATCGTACTGGCAATTCTCCCGGTACGGGAACGATGACTTGACGCTAGACAGTTGGAAGGCTGGAACGTCGGACTGCACTAGGATCAGGTGCTCGCGCTCCCCGAGCTTCTCACGGAAGCGCTTGGCGCTAACGAAATTGAGCCCTCCATCACCATACTCATAAGTCCCGTCATCCAGGGTACGCACAGGTTGGTCATTCACCGATAGCTGCTTGTTCTTGTAGGTGATACGGTCACCCGGGATGCCCACCACGCGCTTGATGTAGTCCAGCGACGGGTTGTCGGGGTAGCGGAACACCATCACCTCCCCGCGCTGGGGTCGGTTTACCTCCAATACTTTGCGATTCAACACCGGCAAGCGAATGCCATAGGTGTACTTGTTCACCAGGATGAAGTCGCCCACCAGCAACGTAGGGATCATGGATCCGGACGGGATCTTGAACGGTTCCACCAGGAAAGAGCGTAGGCAAAATACGATCAGAATGACCGGAAAGAAGCTCTTGGAGTACTCGATCCACCAGGGTTCATGCCCCACAGCGCGCTCGATATCCCGGTAGAGGGTCTTCTTCTTGGCCTCCAAAGCCATGTCGGTGGTCCCCGGGACCTGATCGATTCTGCGGTCCGCGTCACGCCTGGCGTCCTCGATAGCCTGCATTCGGTTGCGCCGGAAAATGAGGATGTCCGACAACCAGACCCCCCCGGTCAGGAGGAGTAAACCCAACATGAGCAGTGCGAAATTCATGAATTAGTGGCTTTCAATCTATTTGCTACCAACCTGGAGGATAGCGAGGAAAGCTTCCTGGGGAATTTCCACGGTCCCCACTTGCTTCATTCTTCGCTTACCGGCTTTTTGTTTCTCTAGGAGCTTTTTCTTACGGGTAATGTCCCCGCCGTAGCATTTTGCCAACACATTCTTGCGTAGCGCCTTAATGGTCTCGCGCGCGATGATATTGGAGCCGATGGCGGCCTGTACTGCGATATCGAACATCTGCCTGGGGATGAGTTTGCGCATGCGTTCGGCCAGTTCCCGTCCCCGGCTTTGCGAATTGGCGCGGTGGACGATTAGGGACAAGGCATCCACCTTGTCTCCGTTGATCAAGATGTCCAGTTTGACCAGATCGTCCGCCCGGTACTCTTTGAAGTCGTAATCGAGCGAGGCGTAGCCGCGGCTTACGGATTTGAGCTTGTCGAAGAAGTCCATCACCACTTCATTCAAC
>JANNFC010000440.1:0-20924 GCA_031379405.1 Betaproteobacteria bacterium
TCGGCTGCAACGGCGGGAGAGCGGTCCATATTTAGCCGCTTTCTCCTTACATATTCCCGATATGCGCGTCGAAATCATCGAAATCTGTCCTCGCTCTCCCACCGTTTCGCTATCGAACACCTAAGTCCGACAGGCTCCTAGGGCGCCGAATTGCGAAATCTCGATTCACGCCTTGTCACCGGGTTGGAGCCAAAGGCGCGGGTGGCGGAAGGCGCCGCTTCTGGCTGGGGTGCCGGTTGCGATCACGTCTCCCGCTTCGAGGTCCAGCTTCCCTGCCCATAGAACGAGACGAGCCGCATCGCGTTACGGGTACGTCGGGAAGAAGCGCGTGGCCATCACTTGGCAGCGCTTGATAAGACGATGTTCGTTGGGCCCATAGTCGGCAAGTGCCTGGTGAATAGTGCGCAGGTTATCCCAGACCAGCACGTCGCCTACCTGCCAGCGAAATACGTAGCGATATGGGTCCTGGGTCTGGTGTGCGAATAAGAATTCCAACAATCGATCGCTTTCCGCTTCCGACAGTTCGTTGATGCGCATCGTGTACCCGGGGTTGGCATACAACACTTTGCGCCCCGAGATGGGGTGCGTGAAGATAACCCGATGCGATACCGGGGGTTTCGCCTTGCGCTGGGCCTCCGACAGGGCAGGCCGGGTGTTTCCAGGTCGCGCCTGCATCATTTCCCAGAACTTGCTGAAATCGTGCAGCGCCGTTTTCCCTTCCAACTCCTGTTTAATTTCGACGGACAATCCGTCGTACGCCGCGCACATGTCGCAAAACTCGGTGGCACCCAGGGGCTTGCCATCGCGTTGGGGAACCTGGAGCGCGTACAGTACGTTGGCAAACGCGATCACCTTGCTGTATGACATGTCAGCGTGCCAGCTTTGGCCGGCATCTCCAAGCCCGATGGGTCGTCCGTTCTCGACGATGTTGGAGAGGATCATCACCTCAGGATGACCGGGCTCCTGGAACGCGCCGGTGACGTTGATTTCCAACTCGCCCAAGCGGGTGCTGAAGTTTTTGAGATCCGACGCGCCAAGCGTTTGCCGGGGGAAACGAACGACACCGTAACGCCCGAGCGCCTGAGTGATCGTCTCGACCGATGCATCGGACAGATCGGCGAGGTTAATGCCCTCGATCGTAGCGCCAAGCGTTTCGCCGCTTGGAATAATTTGAGTCACCATTGAATTTTCACCCGCCCCTTGGCGTATCGGATAACAAAAAGGGATGTCATTGCCGGTTGGTGCGATCATACGCGTCTTCGGTCAAAGGCCCAAACGCGCGCTACCCCACAAACGCCGCCAGACCGGTCGCGAATGTGAGAGCATTACGCTGTCATTTGAAATGGGTGCGCGCGGTGCGAACAGCTTTTATTGTCTTAGGTCTGTTGATGGGAACTCCCTTGGCGGTCACGGCGGAGGATTTCGAAGCGATGAAATCTTCTGTAGTCAAGATTGTATCCAAGCCCCCGGATGGGACGACCCAGATCGGCACCGGATTCGTGGTGAGTGCCGATGCGCAATCCTTGCATATCGTTACTGCCTCCCACGTTGTGGAAGGCGACTCGGGGCCGACGATCGAGTTCTTTCACGCACGCGGCAAACGCATTAAATCCCAGATGGTGCGGCGGGAAGGCGCCGACGAAAGGGGACTCGCTTACTTGACTGTCAGCGACAAGAGCGTGCTTGCGAAAGGTATCAAACCACTCGGACTGAACCTCCACGCGGAGTTGAAGAGCGGAAACGAAGTTTTTCTGATGGGTTTTGGCGAAGGGCAGGGCGATTGGGCGGTAATTCGCGCCAGCGTGGTGTCTATGGAAGGGCGCGACCTGCGCCTCGACGGCCGAGTGGAAGCGGGTAACTCTGGCGGACCCGTCATTCAAGCTGGGCAGGTGGTGGGCCTGGTCACGCAAGTAAAGAGGGGATTTGGCCTGGCGACACCGGCGCTGATCGTGAACCTCACCTTGAAAGGTTGGGGCGTCAAAACTGCCACCGGAACCACTTTCAACGAGGTGTCCGAAGCGTTGCGCAAGCAAGGCAAATCGCCCGAGACCACCCCTACCCCCACCCCCACCCCCACCCCCACCCCTCCGGTCAGGAACGTTCCGGCTCCGCCTGCCATCAATCTCTCCGGCCAGTACGCGGGTCAGAGCCGGAGTCAGGCGTCGGATGGGCAGCAGTACATCTGTAACGTGTATGCCGTTTTTTCGCAGTCCGGCAATTTGGCGAACGCGAATTTCCAGAATACGTGCGGCGACTACGGCACCATCCAAGGACAGATCACGGGCAACAATTACCGCGGCCAAGTGAACTCTGCCTCCACGGGATATTGCCAGCTTGCGGGAGACATACAACAAGGTGGGGCATCCTTGACCGGGCAATTCCAGTGCACCGGTCTGGCAGGTAATTTCTCGATGTCGCGGCAACAGTAAGGACTACCAAATGGCGAGGGCATGCATACGTTCGTTGATGGGCTTCGCGCTGATTGCTGTATTCGGCGTGGCGACGGCGCAGGATTACGAGAACGCCAAAGCCAGTGTGGTGAAGATCGTCTCCACCAGCGAAGATCAGCGCCGCACCGGGACGGGATTTGTCGTTAAGGTGGACGGCGACGATCTTTATATCGCGACGGCCTCGCACGTGGTCGAAGGCGATAAGAATCCGCAGGTCTACTTCTTTGCGCGGCGTAACACTGCGGTCAAAGCGCAGGTGCTCAAACTCGAAGGCGGCGACCCGCGCGGCTTGGCGCTCCTGCTGATCCACGGTGAAGGAAGCTTCCCAAAAGAATTGCAGGCACTGGCTTTGTCGCAAGACGACCCGCTGGCGGGAGGGCAAGAGGTGGCAGCCATCGGTTTTGGCCAGGGCCAAGGTGAATGGGCGGTCATTCGCGCCAGCGTGACTTCGCTGGACGGGCGCGATATCAAGCTGGAAGGGCGCATCGAGGAAGGCAACTCCGGTGGCCCGCTGCTGAGGAATGGCCAAGTGGTGGGGCTTATCACCGGCGTCAAGCAAGGGTTCGGCATCGCCACCCCGGCAATTTTGGTGGGCGCGGTATTAAAGGGATGGGGCGTGGAACTTTCCGCTGCGACTAGCGTGCGGGAACAAGCGGTCGTCCCTCCCACCCCAAATTCCATTGCCCGCTACGCGTTGCAACCCCAACAAATCAAAGCCGGACGCAAGACGCGCGAGGAGACGCAGTTCGATCTGCGCAACGCAGTGCTCGTCGTCAATGTTCTCGGGCAGCAGATCCGGGGCACGGCCGAGTTCAACCAAAAACAGGTGATTGACCACGAGGTCCTGGCCGTGAATGCCGGTCGCATCAGCAAGGAGGGCTTGAAGTTCGCCACGATGACGGGTGGCGTGACGCGCGATATCGCCGGCGACAAGGCGACCGAGAATAAGACCAACACTTTGCAGGGGAAGTCGGTGGTTGCCAGCAAGAACGGATTGACCTGGAATTTCGATGCGGGGCAGCAAGCATTGTCGGATGCCGAATTGCGCGAACTGCAGTCCCACATTGCGTCGGATGACGACGGGCTGCCCAAGGGTCCAGTCGCCTTGGGGCAGAGTTGGGAAGTGACCGGACAGCCCTTGCGCAACTTGTTGCAACTTGGCGATTTTTCCGTGAGCGACGGCAAGGCCGCGATGCGATTGGAACAAGTGGTCGCCTGCGGCAAAGCGCAGTGCGCTGAAATCTCCCTGCAGCTCGCCGTGTCCGGATTAATGCTGAACGATGATGGCTCGCAGACCCTGGTCGGGGTCGAGAGTACGGGGCGTTTCTTGCGCATCCTGAGCAGTGACATCAACCACGAGACGCATCTCGCCGGTCAAGTAGTCATGACCGGCGCCACGACCGAACAGGGTGTGCCCATGGAGTTGGTCATCAGCGGTCCGTTTACCTACTCGGCTCGCATGACGCTCCAGTGACCCTATGTCACTCTGGCTGGATGCGAGCCGCACGCACCAAGCGTCCCCAATGGGCGATCTCGTCTTGAATAAAGCGCGCGAAGGCGTCCGTGCCGAGGGGGTTGGCTTCGATCCCCACGGCGGCCAACTTGGCCTTCATCTCCGGCCGATTGATCAACTCGAGTAATTCGCGAGTAAGCCGATCCACGATTTCCTTAGGCGTGCCCGCCGGCGCGAACATTCCGTTCCATGGCGTGAAGTCGAAGCCCTTGAGCGTATCGCCGATGGGCGGTAGCTCGGGCTTGAGGACGGTGCGTTTGCCCATGGACACCGCCAGCGCGCGCAACTTGCCCGCCCTGACGTGGGGCGTTGCCACCGCGAAATCGCACACCATCACCTGCACTTGATTGCTGATCAAATCGATGATGGCCTGCTGGCTGGCCTTGTATTGCACGCCCACCATGGAGATTCCGGCCATGACGTTTAGGGTCTCCGCGGCCACCAGCGAGGTGCTGTTGGAGGTGGCGTAAGAAATCTTCGCGGGATGCGCGCGCGCGTAGGCAATCAATTCTTGCGTGCTCTTGACCGGCAGCGCGGGATTCACCAGCAGCATGAAAGGAATATTGCCGATCCTCACCAGGGGCACAAAATCTTTCACCGGATCGTACGGAAGTTTTTTGTACAGATGCTGATTGGCGGCGTGGGTCGTGTTGCTGCTGATGAGCAGGGTGTAGCCATCGGCGGGACTCTTCGCGACGAACACGCTGCCCAGTTGCCCGTTGGCGCCGGGACGATCCTCTACGATGACCTGGGGTCCGAGGCGCCTGCCCAAATCCTGCGCGATCAGCCGAGCGACGGCATCCGTCGAACTGCCCGCTGCGAATGCGACCACCAGGCGAATGGGTTTGTTGGGGTAGGTTTGGGCGTTAGCAGTCAACGATGAAAGCGCGATAAGCGCAGCCGCAAGATCTCTAACGACACGCATTGGCTAGCCCCGAACGACTCTATTGGTTGACCGTGCCGGTGTGATTGGCGGGATGGTATGGCGTAATATCATGCTGCCTGATGCAGTAGCGCTGCTTGCGCATGCGGTGTGCGAGACGCGTAAGGATGGCGTAGTGTAATCCCACCTAGGGCGGGCAAGCGAAGCGTAACCCGCCGACACGCTCGATCGCCCGGGCCAAAGAGGAGATCCCATGCGAAACACCCTGACCCCGGATCAGATCGCGCAGTTTCAACGCGATGGATTCTTGTACCCTATCCGTGTCATGTCGGAGGAGGCCGCTGCACAGTTGCGCGCCAAGCTGGAGAGTTTCGAGCAGCAAGCTGGTGGCCCGCTGGTCGGCGACCTGCGGCACAAGACGCATCTGTTGTTTCCCTGGCTGTCCGATCTGATTCGTGAAGACGCGGTGCTCGATCCCGTAGCGGACTTGTTCGGGCCCAATCTGCTGTGTTGGGCGACAAACTTCTTCATCAAGGAAGCGAACGCCCCCGACTTCGTCTCGTGGCACCAGGACTCTACCTATTGGGGGTTGAGCAAACCCGACGTGGTATCGGCGTGGGTTGCGCTCACACCCAGTAACGCCAGCAACGGCGCCATGCAAGTAATACCCGGCACGCACTTGCTCGATCAGGTGCCGCACCGGGACACCTTCGCCAGGAACAATCTTTTGACCCGCGGTCAGGAGGTGATGGTTGATGTAGATGCAGGCAAAGCCGTGCGCCTGGACCTCCGGCCTGGAGAGATGTCTTTGCACCACGTGCGCCTGATCCACGGATCGCCCCCGAATCCATCCAATGACCGGCGCATCGGGGTGGCCATTCGCTTGATTCCGACTTGGGTGAAGCAGATTCACGGTGAGGACAGCGCCACCTTGGTGCGTGGCACGGACGAGTACCAAAGCTTCGAGTCTGAGCCGCGACCCACGCGCGATATGGAACCCGCGATGGTGGCGTTTCATAAGCGCGTGACGCAGCGTAATGCGCAGATTCTGTACAGCGGCACCAAAGTCGGGTCGTACAACGAGGCGGCGGCACTGCCGGGGGTGCGGGCTTCGGTGGGATAATCGGCGGTATTGCGGTTGGGGGCAAGGGAAGGGCCAAATCTCCGCACTCAAGTAATCGCATCAACTTTTCCGGAATAACCCACTAGGGAGTCAGCGTGAGCAGCACTAGCTACGAAGTACACGGCAATGTCGCCGTGATCAGTATGAACAACCCGCCGGTGAATGGGCTGGGATTCGAGTTGCGGCGCGGCATCGTGGAAGGGTTGTCGCGGGCGGAGACGGACGGCAACGTCAAGGCGGTCGTATTGATCGGCACGCCGCGCGCGTTTTCCGGAGGTGCGGACATTCGGGAATTCGGAACACCAAAAACTTTCGCCGAACCCAACCTCAACACCGTGATCCGCACTTTGGAAGCGGCCAAGAAGCCGGTCGTTGCGGCCATCTCCGGGGTTGCCATGGGCGGTGGACTGGAATTGGCCATGGGATGCCACTTCCGCGTCGCCCTCAAAGGTGCGCAAATCGCGCTGCCCGAAGTGAAGCTCGGCTTGCTGCCGGGTGCCGGTGGAACGCAACGCCTACCTCGCTTGATTGGCGCGGAAGCGGCGCTCAACATGATCGTGTCGGGCAACGCCGTTCCTTCCGAGCACTTGGCGGGCACCGCATTGTTCGATGCAATGATCGACGGCGATTTGCGAGCCGGTGCGCTGGCGTTCGCCAACAAAGTCGTCACGGAAGGGCGCCCGTTGAAAAAAGTGCGTGACTTGAAAATCACGCTGCCGAATGCCGATGGATTTTTCCAGTTTGCCCGCAACACGGTCGGTGCCATGGTAAAGAATCTCCCGGCTCCGCTCAAATGTGTGGACGCGGTGGCGGCCGCGGTGAGCAAGCCTTTCGAGGAGGGGCTGCGCACCGAGCGCGATCTGTTTCTGCAGCTTCTGCAATCACCCGAATCGCGCGCGCTTCGACACGCATTCTTCGCTGAGCGCACGGCGTCGAAAATTCCCGACGTGCCCGAAGACACGCCCACTCGCAAGGTTGAACGCCTGGCAGTGATCGGTGCCGGCACCATGGGCGGTGGCATCACGATGAATTTTCTCAACATCGGCATTCCCGTCACGCTCCTGGAAATGAAGCAGGAGGCGCTCGATCGCGGCATCGCCACTATCCGGAAAAATTACGAGGGCAGCGCCAAGAAGGGACGCCTCACCGTGCAACAGGTGGAAGAGCGCATGGCGCTCATCAAGCCAACGCTGACTTACGATGATCTGAAGGATGCGGACATGGTCATCGAGGCGGTGTTCGAGGAGATCTCGGTCAAGGAAGTGGTGTTCAAGAAACTGGACGAGGTCATGCGGCCCGGCGCGATTCTGGCGTCGAACACTTCGACTCTGGACGTGAACAAGATCGCCAACTTCACCAAACGTCCACAGGATGTGATCGGCACGCATTTCTTCAGTCCCGCCAACGTGATGAAGTTGTTGGAAGTGGTGCGCGGCGCGAAGACAGGCAAGGATGTACTGGCCACCACCATGGCATTGGCCAAGAAAATCAAGAAGACCGCCGTCGTGTCCGGTGTGTGCGATGGATTCATCGGCAATCGCATGGTGGAGCAGTACATCCGCCAAGCGCTGTTCTTGCTGGATGAGGGCGCGACGCCAAAGCAAGTGGATCGCGCTGTGGAGCGGTGGGGTATGGCCATGGGGCCGTTTCGCATGTCGGACCTCGCCGGCAACGACATCGGATGGGCCATTCGCAAACGGCGCTATCAGGAATACCCCAACATGAAGTACTCGAAAATCGGTGACCGACTTTGCGAGCAAGGGCGCTTCGGACAGAAGACCGGACTCGGTTGGTACCGCTACGAAGCGGGCAAACGCGATGCGGTGCCCGATCCGGCCGTCGAACAAATGGTAGTGGACTACAGCAAGGAAATCGGTTTGACTCGGCGCAAGATCGGCGACGAGGAAATCGTGCATCGTTTGATTTTCGCGCTGATCAACGAGGCCGCGCATATTCTGCAAGAGGGCATCGCGCTACGCGCTTCGGACATCGATATGGTTTATCTCACCGGCTATGGCTTCCCGATTCATCGCGGCGGACCGATGCTTTACGCCGACGAAATTGGATTGTTCAATGTGGTGGAAAGCATGAAGCGTTTCGCCGCCAATCCGTATGGCGATCCTGGATTCTGGCAACCCGCGCCACTGTTGGCGAAACTGGTGGCCGAAGGAAAATCGTTCAACTAAACCGCATTGGCGCGCACGCCACGACACTCAATTCTGGAGAGAACAATGACTGAAGCCGTAATCGTTTCCACCGCCCGTACACCGTTGTGCAAATCCTGGCGCGGCGCCTTCAACATGACGCACGGCGCAACCCTCGGCGGGCATGCCGTGCAAAACGCCGTCGCGCGCGCAGGCATCGACCCGGCGGAAGTGGAGGATGTCATCTTAGGTTGCGCCAATCCCGAGGGCGCAACGGGTTGGAATATTGCGCGCCAAGTGGTGTTGCGCGCCGGACTGCCAGTCACCACCGCCGGTCTTACGGTGAATCGTTTCTGCTCTTCCGGTTTGCAGACCATCGCCATGGCGTCACAACGCATCATGGCGGGCGAGGGCAGCGTCTACGCCGCCGGCGGCGTGGAATCCATTTCGTGTGTGCAGAATGAAATGAACAAGCACATGGGTCAAGACGATTGGCTGGTGGAGCACAAGCCGGAAGTGTATTGGCCCATGCTGCAAACCGCCGAAACCGTCGCCAAGCGCTACAACATCTCGCGCCAGCGTCAGGACGAGTACGGCGCTCGCAGCCAGCAACGCGCGGCGGCGGCTCTGGCAGCGGGCAAGTTCAAGGACGAAATCGTGCCGATCAAAGTCACCATGGGCATCGCGGATAAGGAAACCGCACGGCTGACCACGCAGGAAATCACCGTCTCCAACGACGAAGGTATTCGCGCCGACACGACCTACGAAGGGGTTGCCAAAATTCGTCCGGCGTTGGAAGGCGGCGTGATCGCGGCCGGCAACGCCAGCCAGTTCTCCGACGGTTCTTCGGTCTGCATCGTGATGGATGCAAAGGTCGCCGCCGCGCGCAATATCAAACCCATGGGAATTTTCCGCGGCTTCGCGGTGGCCGGGTGCGAACCCGACGAGATGGGCATCGGCCCCGTGTTCGCCGTGCCAAAGCTGTTGCAGCGCGCGGGATTGAAGGTTGAGGACATCGGTCTGTGGGAACTCAATGAAGCGTTTGCCGTGCAGGTGATTTATTGCCGCGATCGCCTGGGCATTCCCGATGATCGACTCAACGTCAACGGCGGTGCAATCGCCGTGGGTCACCCCTACGGAACATCCGGTGCGCGTCTGGTTGGGCATGCCTTGATCGAAGGCAAGCGCCGCGGTGTGAAGCATGTCGTGGTCACCATGTGTATCGGTGGCGGAATGGGCGCGGCGGGGTTGTTTGAGGTGGTGTGATATCGGGTAATCGCGGATAATCGTTGCCACCGTCCGGGGCATAAACTGGGCGGGTGGCGAGTGATTCCGACTAAATGGAGAAGGCGCAATGCAAGCCGTACCCTCCGAAGTCATCGAGCATCCTCTGGATGCCGACACGTTGTCGGCACGGTGGCGGGAGATTCTCGATGACCCATGCTTCGCGAATTTCATTGGAAAGCTGGACCTCGATAGGTGGGGGAGAATCCTGGTGTCACCAGTCAACACGGAGCATGGTCGGGTGTCCGCGCGCCTGGCGCATCTTCTCATCACTCACCTTGGCGGGCAGGCAGTTGTGGAAGTGGGGGTACGAACGCCGGAAGGGATTTTCGCGCCCGACGTGGCGTGGTGTAGCGATGCCTTCTGGCAGGCACACGGGAACGAGACCCCCTTGCAGGTTGCACCAGAAATCTCAGTTGAAGTAGCATCACCCTCCAACACTATGCAAGACCTGCGCGAGAAGGCGCAAGCCTATCTTGACGCTGGTGCGGTCGAGGCGTGGATAGTTTTTCCGCGCTCTAAGCGCATCGAGTACCGGGGTAGATCCGGTTTGCTGAGCAAATCCGGATTTTCCGTTGACCTGGCGACATTGTTTAGTTGAAGTTGAGTGCCCCAAGCCGGCGAAGCCGGAAGCAAAGTGAAGCGCTCGCGTAGGGTGGAAAAGCGAAGCGCCTTCCGCCGTCAGCGACAAGCACGGCACCTGCGGCCGTAGCGATTCGGCACAAACCCCGCACCGCCTCAGCGATGAGAAAACATCACCTGCCCCGCGACCTCAAGATCTGCCCGCAATAGGGTGCCGGAGGCTGACTCCGTAATGTAGAGTTGCTGGTTGCCAGCACCGCCGAAAGCCATGTTGGTGGTGAGATGACCTTGTGGGGAGCGAACGCGATAGAGTGGCTCGCCAACGGGGCTCATGACCCACACGGACCCCAATCCAACGTGGGCGATGATCAATCCGCCTTTACTATCCAGCGCCAAGCCGTCCGGCCCCACACCGCCTGAGAGCTGGACGTAGACGCCGACCTTGGATACACCCCCATCGCGTCCGAGGGGCACTCTCCACACCGCGTTGGCGCGGGTGACGGCGAGATAGACCTGCGTTTCTTCCAGATTCATGACCAGGCCATTGGGGCTGGGAATGTTGTCCAATAGGCACGTCACCTTGCCTTCCGGCGTGACGCGAAACAAACGGCCGGTGGGATCGTGCAGCCCAGTGAGTCCCTGATCGGTGAAGTACAGATCACCGTTGGAGGCGAAGAACAGATCGTTCACGGCCTTGAAGCGCTCCACATTGGCGCGTTCGAGAAAGGGTGATACCCGCCGTGTATCGGGATCGAGCAGCATGATGCCGTGCTTGTAGTCGGCGATGAATACTCTTCCGTCGCGATGAATCTTGAGTCCGTTGGGCCAGCCGTCGTATTGCGTTACAACGGAAAAATTACCTTCGGCGTCGATCTTCAGGATGCGGCCGTTGATGACGTCCACGCACCACAGATTACCTTCGCGATCGAAGGAGGGGCCTTCCAGAAACGCCTTGGCCGGAAATCCCGGAGGCTGCCCCAAGGTCCACTCGTTGTCTTCTCGCGCATCGCGCAGTTCCGCGGGCAAGGTTGCCCACACAGTGGCTTCAATAGTCTTCGGCGGCGCGAACCACATACGCTTTGCTCCTTATTCCTTAGTCCTTATTCTCCGGTGAAATGCGGCGGGCGCTTGTCGAGAAAAGCGTTTACCGCTTCGTCGTGATCTTTGGTGTAGTGCGCCAATGCCTGATAGGCGGCGGCCATTTCCAGTGAGGTGCTCAGGCTCGAATGGGCGCTTTCACGCATCAGACGTTTGGTGAGCCGCAAGGTCATCGCCGGATTGACCGCGAAGCGTTGCGCGAAGGCACGCGCTTCGTCCATCAGTTTGTCAGCCGCCACCACCTTGGAAACCAACCCGCAGGCGAGTGCGGCGGATGCGTCGATGGTATCGCCCGTCAGCATGAGTTCGAGCGCCTTTGCCGATCCCACGACGCGCGACAGCAACCACGCGCCGCCGTCGCCGGGCACGATACCGAGCTTGACGAAACTCGACGCCATCTTCGCCGGTTCGGCCGCGATGCGCACGTCGCACATACACGCCAGATCGAGTCCGGCGCCGATGGCATGGCCGTTGATGGCAGCGATGGTGGGCACGTCCAAGTTGTACAAAGCCAGCGGAATGCGCTGAATGCCGTGACGGTAGGTATTGCGGATCTGCGCCGGGGAGCCTGCCGAGTAGTACTTTTTGTCACGCATGTGCTTGATGTTGCCGCCCGCGGAAAAGGCGGTGCCGGCGCCCGTCAGGATAACGGCCTTCACGCTCATATCGCGATTGATGCGCTCGCAGGTGGCGACGAATTCGTCCATCTGGCCCGCCTCGGAAAGCGCGTTGCGCTCCTCCGGACGATTCATGGTGAGGGTGACAATGGCGTCTTGTTGTTGGTAGATGAGGAAACTTGACATGGAACTCAGTCCTTGATTTGAGTGCGCGTGATAAGGGGCCACACTTGCGCACCACCGGCGGCGCAGACCTCGCGGCCGAGCTTGTCCGCCCAATAGGCGTGGGTGCCGAATTCGCTGCGCCACGACCATAGCCTGCGCGTCAGGTAGTGCAGCGTGTGCTCGTAGGTAAAGCCAATGGCGCCATGCACGGCATGGGCGATAGCGGCGGCTTTTCCGGCAGCTTCGCCGGCGCGGATCTTGGCGCAGGCGGTGGCGAAGGCCGGCTCGCCTTGTGCCGCCATCGCGAAGGCGAATTCAGCGGCGGTGGTGACGGAGGCTGCATCGGCGGCCAGTACCGCGAGTTGCTGCTGGATTGCCTGGAATTTGCCGATGGGCTTGCCGAATTGGATGCGGTCGTTGGCGTACTGCACGCACAGATTTACGATGCGATCCATGGCGCCGGCAATCTGCGCCGATCGCACCAAGGCGCCGTACGTTTGAATAGGGTCGAAGGGGAAGGCGTCGGGCATGGGCACGAGGGCATACACTTCGGCGTTGTTGAATTCGAGCCGGTCACGGGCCTCGCGTGCGATGTTCTGATCAGGAATGACGATTGCCGCTTCTCGATTCAACAGAACCAGTCGGTCGACGCCGTCATGTCGCACGTGGGTCAGTACGAAATCAACGGCTCGCCCCCATGGGGTGCCCGATAGCGTTCCCTGCAGGCGCCAACCGCCACCTTGGCGCGAGAGCGCTGTACCGGATGACGCCTGCGCTATTCCCAATGTGCCGTCCGGGATCTGCATGCCGGAATTGTCCAGCATCCAACAAGCCGCCAAACTTTCCGGCAATGCCAGCGGGAGGGCGTGTCGGCCGCAGGCGAAGACGATGGGAAACACGTCCGACCAGCTGGCCCCAACACCGCCGAATTCCTCGCTTGCCATCGCACGCGCGAAGCCTGCTTGATCCAGCACGCCGAACAATTGCGCTTGCCATTCTCCGGCTTCCGCGTTGCGCAGCACGGCGGGGGTGACCTGGTCGCCAAGAATGCGATGGATACTGTCTTCAAATAATGCACGCACCTCAGTGGTACTCATTTATCGTACCCCCAGCCCGCGCGCGATGATGCCGCGCACGATTTCGCGGGTGCCGCCGCGCAAGGAGAACGACGGGGCGAATTGGGTGAGGTACGTCAGTAGTTGCTCGTAGTCGCTGCCGGAAAGCGTGGGCGCGCATTCGATAAGGGTGTGGGCCAACTCGGGAATCTCCTGTTCCAAGGTGGTACCGAGGTCCTTCACGTAAGCGGCTTCGGTGGCGGGATTATCTCCGCGCTGCAGCTGCGCCGCGACGCTGACGGACATTTGCCGATACACCACCGTTCGTGATACGACGCTGCCGATCACGCTGGCGGCGCGCGCATCGGGTTGCGGGCCAAGACGATCGATGAGTTCGGTGAACAACGCCATGCAACTCAGAAATCGCTCCGGTCCGCTGCGCTCAAGGGCAAGTTCCGCCACCACCTGCGCCCAGCCGTTGCCTTCCTCGCCGACAAGGCGGGTTGCAGGCACCAGCACGTCCTGGAATACCACCTCGTTGAAGGAAGACTCGCCGGTCAAATCCTGGATTGGGCGGATGACGATCCCGGGTGCTTTCAGGTCGATCAGGAACTGGGAGAGTCCTTGGTGCTTTTCAGAGCCGTCGCCGGTGCGGACCAGCGCGATCATGTAGTGGCAGCGATGGGCATTGGTGGTCCAGACTTTGGCGCCGTTGATACGCCAGCCTTCAGCCGTGCGCGTGCCACGCGTGCGGATGGACGCCAGATCCGACCCCGAATCCGGTTCACTCATTCCGATGCAGAAAAACATCTCACCCCGGCAGATGGCGGGCAGGAAGTACTGGCGTTGCTCCTCGTTGCCGAAGCGCAGAATCAACGGGCCGCTTTGCCGGTCCGCGATCCAGTGTGCCAACACCGGGGCACCGGCCGCGAGCAACTCTTCCACGATGACGTAGCGGGCCAGGGCGCTGTGCTCACCGCCGCCATAGCGCTTGGGCCACGTCATGCCGATCCAGCCGCGCTCAGCCAATTTGCGGGTGAACTCGGAGTCGTAGGCCATCCAGGACTTGGCCGCCACCAGTCGGGGTTGCCCTCGCAACTCTGCGTACAGGAACTCTCGGATGGGCTGGCGCAGGGTCTCTGCATCTGCCGGTAAGGGGCAAAGCGGGAAATTATGTTGGTATGCCATGCAAATTCTCGAGGTGTGTGTTGACATAGTAGAGCCAGCCCCCGAGAATCGACAAGCGGTTAAGGTTGCGCTGATCATTGCTCGATGTCTGTATGTCGTGAGTCCCGTTGCTCGGGGTGGGTGAGATTTGGTGTACATTTAGCTGAAGCGCGGGTTACTCGATTGGGGTCATAGGGCCAATAGTGTTCGGCTCAAACTTGACCGCATCGTGTGGCAAGCGCGAAGAAAAGGTGGATAGCGCAGTGTGTGAGCTATCCTGTTACAGACTAATGAGGAGATACCAAGATGAGTCGAGCCAGACGCACGGTCGCGGTGACCATGATGGGGGCAGCCTTCGCAGTGGCAGCCACATCAGCATGGTCGCAAGCGGGAAGCGAGTGGGCTACTTACGGGGGCGATCATGCCAATACCCGTTACAGCACTCTCAATCAAATCAACACAGGTAACGTGAAGAACCTCAAGGTGCAGTGGATTCATTCCCTCGGAACCACCGATACCCAAGAGTCCACGCCGCTTATCGTCGGCGATACCATGTATGTCACCAGTTCCACGGGTCCGAAATACGTCTTCGCGCTGGATGCCAAGACCGGCAAGGTCAAGTGGAAACACGAACCGGAATTGCCGAATGACTACTTCGCCACCGTATGCTGCGGATTGGATAGCCGAGGCGTAGCCTACGCCAACGGGCGCATTTTCTTTGGCCGTTTGGACGCCAAGTTGGATGCCCTGGATGCCAAGACCGGCAAACGCCTGTGGTCGGTGGTCGTGCAAGACTACAAGAAGGGACATGCGATTACCTCGCCGCCTCTCGTGTACAAAGATCTGGTCGTGACCGGTATCGCAGGGGGTGAATACGGTATCCGTGGATTCATCACCGCATATAAGCAGTCCACCGGCGAGCAGGCATGGAAGACCTATACCATTCCCGGACCGGGCGAACCCGGCAATGACACCTGGAAGGGTGACTCCTGGAAGACCGGTGCCGCTTCCACCTGGGGTGTGGGCTCGTATGACGCCAAGTTGAACATGGTTTATTGGTCCACCAGCAATGCCGGTCCTTGGGGCGGGCATGTGCGCGGACCAGACTCCATGGACTTCGGTAATTTCAGCAACCTCTGGACCGCCGCCCAGCTCGCCTTTGACGGCGATACCGGTGCGATCAAGTGGGGCTACCAGTACACGCCAAACGACGTTTGGGACTATGACGGCATCAACGAAGCGGTGTTGACCGACCTGAACATCGGCGGTAAGACGGTGCCTGCTTTGCTGCACGCCGACCGTAATGGGTTCTTCTACGTACTCAACCGCGAGAATGGGAAGCTCATCGCCGGCGATCCCTTCGTTACGGTGAACTGGGCCTCGCGTATCGATATGGCGTCAGGCCGCCCGATCGAAGCGGCAAACAACGAAAAGCGTCCTCAATTGGGCAAATGGGTGCGCAATGTGTGCCCGAACCTGATCGGTGGGAAGAACTGGCCCCCCATGTCTCACAGTGCACAAACTGGTTTGACCTATCTACCAGCGTTCAACATGTGCATGGACATCGCCACCAAGGACGAGGAGTACACGCCTGGCAAATTCTACTTGGCCTCCGAGTTCAACCTTGATATGGCGGGTGCCTCAGGTTCCCATTTGGCTGAGTTCATGGCCTGGGATCCGGTCAAGAAGCAGAAGGCTTGGAGCATCAAGGAAGATCTGCCCTTTGTAGGTAGTGCGATGTCCACGGCAGGTGGCCTGGTTTTCTATGGCAATCAGTCGGGTGAAGTCAAAGCAGTGGATGCCAAGTCCGGCAATATTCTGTGGAAGTTCAACGTCGGCACCGGTGTTCAAGTCAGCCCGGTGACCTATACCATCGAGGGCAAGCAATACCTTGCGGTGGTGGGTGGTCGAAGCATGGGACCGCCCTCGTTCTTCGGCAAGATCGGCGAACGCGTCATCAATGCTAGCCCACCCGGAGGTGTGCTCGTAGTGTTCGCGCTGTAAGCGCATGTGGTCTTAGCGTAAAGGCGGTGGGGCGATATTTGCCCCGCCGCTTTGTTTATGTAATGGAGGTTAGTTTGGTACGGGAGTTAATTCGCATAGCGCGATGTCGCGTTACGCTGGTTGCGGCTCTGATGTCCGTGCCGCTGATATCGATGGGCGCCGACGAAACGCCTGCGCGCCCCGTCAATCCTTACCAGGGCAACAAGGAGGTCGTCGCGGAGGGGGGCAGTTTGCTCAATCAATACTGCTCGCACTGCCATGGCCCCAACGCCGTGCAGGGCGAACGCCCGCGCGATTTGCGGCGCCTAAACATCCGCCACGGTGACGACGCCATCACTACGTTCTACAACACCGTGCAGAAGGGCCGAATGGACAAAGGCATGCCTGTCTGGGGTGGTGTCTTGGACGACGCCACCCTCTGGAAAATCTACACATTCTTGCAGAGTATTCAGACCGAAGAGTGAATTGGGGTGTTCATTGTCGGGGGTGTGCGTGTTCACGGATAAGCGACAACGGACCCCCGATACAAGCGCCCTACGGCCGCGTCATCTTGCAAGTCGTCGGCTGCGTCGTATCTTTGCCTTCGGTACGAGAGTCGGTTTTGAAGCCGTTCCCCGTACGCTCGACATCGAACTTTACCGTCTTGCCGTCGGCCTTGACGTAGGTGGAGATGTACAGCGGCTGAATCAGCTGGTGGTTGTCGGCGCGCATGGCCACCTGTCCGGATGCATGATTCAGCTTGGCGCCTTCCAAGGCTTTTGCCACCTTTACGGGATCCGTAGATTTGGCCTTGTCGATGGCTGCCGCCAACATCTCGACGGCGATGTTGTGCGTGCTGAAGTAGTAGTCGTCCTTGGCGTCCTTGAACTTATCCTTGTAGGACTGCACCAGTTTGGTGGCCATGTCCGAGCCGATGTTGGTGTGGAACTGGGTGACCTGGCGAAGGTGACCGATGCCGGCCTCGCCGAGTGCCGTGGGCGTGCCCAGTCCGCCGGCGTAATAGGTGTAGAACTCCGGCTTGTAGCCCGCATCCCGGCTGGCCTTGACCAGAAGAGTCATGTCATTGCCCCAATTGCCGGTCAATACCGAATCCGCGCCAGAGGCTTTGATCTTCGCGACATAGGGCGCGAAATCCTTGACCTTGCCGGTCGGATGCAATTCGTCGCCCACAATTTTGATGTCGGGGCGCTTCTTGGCAATCATCTCTCTTGCGGCTTTTTGTACGGACTGGCCAAAGGAATAGTCCTGATTAATGAGATAAATCTTCTTGATGCTTTTGTTGAGCGCAATGGCGTCGGATAGGGCCGCCATCTTCATATCCACATCGGCGTCGAAGCGGAAATGCCAAAAACTGCATTTGTCGTTAGTGAGCGCCGGGTCCACGGCGCCGGTGTTCAGATACAGCGCCAGCTTGTCGGGATTGCGCTCGTTATTTTTGTTGAGCGCGTCGATCAGCGCTGCTGCGACGTTCGAACCGTTAGTCTGGTTGATGAACTGAATGCCCTGATCCAGAGCCTGCTTCAGAGCGAGTTGCGCCTCCTGCGGGCTGCTCTTGCTGTCCAGTGGGACTAGCTCGAACTTCATACCCCCGAGTACACCGCCACGGGCGTTGACCGCATCGACGGCCAACTGCATGTGACGCACCATCGATTCTCCGACGTTGGCGAAGGGACCCGACAGCGGGTCGATGACCGCGATCTTGATGGTGCCGGCAGCGCCGGCGTTGAATGCGAGGGTGGCGAGGCTGAGCGCAAGCGCGCGGAGGGGCCATTTCATACGGTGAGTCTCCTAGTATTGGTTGGATGAATCGAGCCTGTGTGGCGCCGATTTGGCTTGATCGTAGCACAGGCGCGCGGGGCGCATTCTGCTCAGCGGCACTCACAAAACTCCTCGGCAGCTTGGCTGTTGCGTGTGTGATGGGATTCGCTGGCGCGCTTTCCATCCTACGGTTGCTCTCGCCGAAGCACCCGCCCTGGTCTGTGCCCGGTAGATTTCCCTTCTTTCCAAACGACCGCACCATTCACCACAACCGTATGGATGCCATGCGCCGGCGCGATGGGGTGCTCGAAGGTGGCGGCCTCGCCAACGGTCTCGGGATCGAATAGCACCAGGTCGGCATAGGCGCCTTCGCGCAACACTCCACGGCCTTCCAATCCAAAGGTGCGGGCGGTCAACCCGGTCATCTTGTGCACCGCCGTTTCCAACGAAAACAAGCCCAGGTCGCGGCTGTAGTGGCCCAGCACTCGCGGAAATGTGGACCACAAACGCGGATGCGGAAACGTATCGTGCGGCAACCCGTCGGAGCCCACCATGGTGGCTTCGAATGCCAGGATGCGACGCACGTCACGCTCATCCATGGAAAAATAAATGGCACCGGCGGGCACCAACTGCGCCACGGCCAGTTCCCGACTGACGCCCAGTTCGCGTGCGATGTCGGTTAGATCTTTTCCGGCGTATTGCGGCAGGGGCTTCGACCAAGTCACCAACGTACGCACGGCAGCGGCGGCACGCTGCGCGGACAATATGGTGGAAGCGGCACTATAGGGATAACAATCCAACCCGATGGGTTGCGTGTGTCGATGCGCTTCGATGCACGCCAAGGTTTCCGTAGAACGCCCATGATTGGGCACGCCATTGACCTTGTGATGGGAGATGACCACCGGCACACCCACCTCGCGTGCGATGCGGAAACTCTCATCGAGCGATTCCATCACGCGCTCGGCCTCGTTGCGCATATGCGTGCAATACAACCCGTTAAGTGCGCGTAACGGGCGGCACACGTCGATGACTTCCTCGGTGGTCGCCGCCTGGGCGGGTTCGTAGTGGAGCCCGGTGGACGCACCAATGGCACCGGCGCGCATGGCCTCGATCAGCAACGTGCGCATGCTTTCGATTTCCGCCGCGTGGGCAGGACGGTCGAGATTTTCCATGGTCGTTACGCGCAATGTTGTCAGACCCACCAACAGCCCGCAGTTGGTGGCGGCGGGACTGGCCCGCAGCGCACCCACGTAAGCCGCGAAGCTGGGATATCGGAACCATCCTCCTTCGTCGTCCAGCAAGTCGAGCGGCGGTGTCACAGCACCCGCGGGACGCCGCGGCATCGGTGCCAGCGATATACCGCAGTTTCCCGCAATCACCGTCGTAACGCCCTGGCTGACCTTCGGCGCCATGTCCGGGTCGGAGAGCATCAGCCGATCGTCGTGAGTATGGGCGTCGATAAAGCCCGGCGCCACCACCAGTCCGGAGGCGTCGATTTCTATCTTCGCGTGCAAAGAGTCTGTGGGATCGATGCACACGATCCGGTCGCCCCGCACGCCGAGGTCACCTCGATAACGAGGACTGCCGCTGCCGTCTACAAGTGTACCGTTGCGAATCGCGATGTCGAACTGTTCGCTCATGGTTCTGAAGTCTAAGAGGAAGACCCGCAGTTTAAGCCGATCGGTGTGCTCTGGATAATCTCGCCGAACTATAACTTTCGTCGTATAGACACGCGGCGAGGCGGGCGCAATGATGACCAGGCGAGACGCACACAAAGCGGCATCGCAACCTAGAGCGAAAGGGGCGTCCGCGGCAGTCGGACGCAAAGACTGACTAACAAAGTTCATCGGAGGAATTATGCGCAAAGCTATTGGTATTTTGGTAACCGGACTTTCTTTGAGTTTGTCTGGTGTTGGCGCACAAGCGGATCATCACAAATCCGGCAAGGCGTCCTTGTACTACTCGTGGCACGCTATTGGCCATATGATTCCCTTGGCTGAAGGTTTCGCCTTGAACTCGGGCTCGGCCTGGGGTGTCGTGATCAATCGCGAAGGCAAGGGCTTCTTGCACGAGACGCCCACATCATGTTCCGCTGCCGTCAAAGTGATCGCTGGAGGTGCGGCGGAGACAGGATTTTGCGGAAGCACCGACGCCGATGGCGACAAAGTCTTTATGCGATGGCTGTGTGCCTACGACGATAAAGGCTGGTGCGTGGGAGATTTTGAATGGACCGACGGTACCGGAAAGTACAAAGGGATCTCCGGCAAGAACAAGGTTCGCTATAAGGGTTTCGGTTTCCGGCCTGGGGAAGCCACGCCAGACGGCACGCCATTCTCGGTTGAAGGGTACTCGGTATGGGATGTGGATTATCGGATTCCGTAAAATGGCGCCGGAACCAAAGGGTCGGGGTGAGGGAAGCATGCAAAGGGCGCGGCTGCCAATGCCCATAGGCTGCACTATTCCACCCCAACTCTGACGAGCCTGCTGCGACGATCGCAGGCTCAATCCTCCAGCCGACGTCAGAAGCAGAACGCCGAGGTATATCGAATGTGGCGGACGCGATAGGTTTCCAATAGGCACGACTCTCTTGCGACGGGCAATGCTAAACTTTGCGCCGTAGTGGAAGGAGATGCGCGCCCATAGCTCAGTTGGATAGAGTACCTGGCTTCGAACCAGGTGGTCGGGAGTTCGAGTCTCTCTGGGCGCGCCAATAATTCAAAGGCTTGGAGCAATCCGAGCCTTATCATTTCTGGTTGCGTAGCCAGATCGTAACTTCCGTTCCCACAGCTTCGCGATCCTTCGTGCTCTTGCTGCTTGGTTCTACTGCTGTTTCAGACAACGGCTGCTTCCATCAGACCGATTCAACTTCAGGCGCCTGCTGATCTGTACGTACTCGGGTGGCGTTGGACAGGCGCACCACATACAGGGCCAGATGATCGCCGGACAAGTGCGCATAGCGTTGCACCATCTCCGGTGATTCCCAGCCCCCCAGCTCCTGCAACACGTGCAAGGGTGTTCCCGCCTGCGCGTGCCAACTGGCCCAAGTGTGCCGCAGATCATGCCAGCGGAAATCGCCTATCC
>JANNFC010000450.1:0-5709 GCA_031379405.1 Betaproteobacteria bacterium
GGCCTATGTTGGCAAGGGAATGTACAAGGAAGCCTTGGCGACTTTTCAGAAGCAGATAGAGACCCCAGGCCAGGAGGTGTTGGCGTTGGCTGGCATCGCATCCACGTACGCTTTCTCCGGAGACACGGCACAAGCGCTGACTACCCTCGATCGGCTGAAAGCCAAATCGCAGAATGCTCCAGGTACCGCCTATACAGTCGCGGTGGTCTACTGGGCGCTTGCGACTCGCGATGTGCGCTATCGCGAGGATGCGTTCCGATGGCTTGACAGGGCCTACGACGAGCACGGCCTTGATCTGGTTGCTACGAGTGCGCGCTGGTGGGATGGCTGGTATGAGGACCCCCGCTGGATAGCGTTCCGCAAGAAACTAGGGCTTCCGCCATGAGGGGCTGTCTCCAAGTGCGGAAAAGCGCAGTGCCTTCCGCCCTACGTTCCGATCCTGCGTGGCTCTGCGGGAACTACAACAAGGCTAATGCAGCTTAGGCTTCTTGAGGAACTCGCTGCGATCGGCGGATGTGACATTGATCTGAGCCAAGGTGCCTCGACGGGAGATGGTGACGGGCACACTTATGCCCGCCGGTCCCAACCGCCAGATGCTGCGGAACAGATCGGCTAGCGCTTCGACGCGCTGCCCAGCGACGCCCACGATCAAATCCCCTTGGCGCAGTCCGGCGCGATCCGCCGGTCCGCCTTTGGCCAAACCGCCCACACCCAGCTTTCCTTCCGTATCCACCAGATATACACCCAGCCACGGGCGTGCGGGCCGACTGGATTGCCCTTGACGCAGCAGGTCGGCAAGGATGGGTTCCAACAGGTCCACCGGTACGAACATATTGCCTTGCGTGGTCTCCTCGTCGACCTTCTCCTGGACCAACAGCGAACCGATGCCCAGCAAGCGCCCGTCTTGCCCCAGCAGTGCGGTTCCACCCCATTGCGGATGGGCCGGTGCGGTGAAGATGGCTTCATCGAGCAGGTATTCCCAGTAACCGGCGAATTCGCGCTTCGCGATCACCTTTGCGCTCAGCGCATGTTCCCTGCCTCCTTGGCCGATGATTACCACATCGGAGCCCACGTTACAGCGCGTTGCGGAACCGCGTTGAATCGCAGGCGCATCAAGTCGCCCGAGGGCCTGCACCAATCCCAATCCAGTGGCGAAATCGTAGGCGATCGGATGGCCTTGAATCGCCTTGCCTTGATTCGTCGTGAGCCACATGGTTTCGGCTTCGGTGATGAGATAGCCGATGGTGAGTATCAAACCATCCTCGCGAATCACTACGCCATTGCCGATCCTTTCGGTGCCGAGAATGGGTGCGGTAAAGGCGTCCTCGGGGATTTCCGCCCGAATCATCACCGCACTGGACAAGGCCGCCTCGAAGTCGTAATCGAGCTGCTTCGGGTCGGGTTGCAGATTTTCTGGGAAAGCCCAGTGAGTGGATTCAGACATGGGTTGCGCGCGCCTAATGGGATTCACCGAATGAACCGCCATCATACCGCGATGTCGTCGAGTATCCTTCCGCCCTTGCCTTCAAGAAAGCTTTCGTGAGCAAAACTTCCGAAGTCGATTCACCCTACGCCTGGACCCGCCTTCTAGTATCCGTCGCGTTGACGACGCTGGGCAGTTCCGGCATGTTCATCGTGAGCGTTGCCATACCTCAGGTGCAAGCCGAATTCGGCGTGGCGCGTTCGGACGCATCGCTGCCGTACACGGTGACCATGATCGGACTAGGATTCGGGAGTATTCTCGTGGGGCGCATTTCAGATCGGATTGGCATCATGCTACCGGTGTTGTTCGGCGCGACGTGTCTATCCGCGGGGTACATACTGGCGAGTAAGGCAAGTAGTCTGGGCCAATACACTGCGGCCTACGGACTCATAGTTGGCTTGCTGGGAAGCTCTGCCACCTTCGGCCCGTTGATCGCTGATATTTCCCATTGGTTTTCCCGCCGGCGTGGCATCGCGGTGGGCATTTGTGCAAGCGGCAATTATCTGGCGGGCGCCATCTGGCCGACCGTCGCACAGCACTTCTTCGAGACGGTAGGATGGCGACAGACCTTTTTCGGTATCGGTTTGTTTTGTATGGTCGCCATGGCGCCGCTGGCGCTAATGCTGCGCCGCCGCCCGGCGACTCTGAGCCCCGCGGCCACGCCCTATAGCAGCCTTTCCACTGGCGCACGCTCGCTTGGCCTTTCCCCGAACGCTTTGCAAACACTGCTGTGCATCGCCGGCGTAGGGTGTTGCGTAGCCATGTCCATGCCGCAGGTTCATATCGTCGCCTATTGTGGAGATCTGGGGTACGGACCCGCGCGCGGGGCACAGATGCTCTCCATCATGCTGGGCTGCGGTATCGTCAGCCGCGTTACCTTCGGCTGGATTTCGGACCGCATCGGAGGCGTGCGCACACTTATCATCGGCTCCGGTCTACAGGGTCTTGCCTTGCTGTTGTTTATTCCCTTCGACAGTCTGGGCTCGTTGTATGTTATCTCCGCGATGTTCGGTTTTTTCCAAGGTGGTATCGTGCCCTCTTACGCCATCATCGTGCGAGAGAATTTTTCGCCGAAAGAGGCCGGCATGCGCGTCACCATGGTCCTTACCGCCACCATGTTCGGCATGGCTTTGGGTGGCTGGTTGTCGGGCGTAATCTTCGATCTCACGGGCTCGTACAATGCGGCATTCATCAACGGCATTGGCTGGAACCTGCTGAACCTGACCATCGCGACCTGGTTATTGCGACGTTCGCTGCGGCGGCTGGCTCCCGCGTAATTCAAGGAGGACAAACATGGCTACCATCACCACCGACGACGGCGTAAACCTGTACGTGGAAGAAACCGGAGCGGGTACCCCCATCATTTTTTCGCACGAATTCGCTGGCGACTTCCGGAGCTGGGAGCCGCAGGTGCGGCACTTCTCGCGCCGCTACCGCTGCATTACCTATAACGCGCGTGGCTATCCACCCTCTGAAGTACCTGACGACGTAGATCGCTACTCGCAAGCCCGTCAGCGTGACGACATTCTGAGTGTGATGAATGCGCTCAAGATCGAGCGCGCGCATGTTGTCGGACTCTCCATGGGAGCCTTTGCCACGTTGCACTTCGCAATGAGCTACTCCTCGCGTGCACTGTCCCTCGTGGTGGCGGGCTGCGGCTACGGCGCACATCCATCGGAGCATGCGCAGTTTCAAGAAACCGCTAGGAATAACGCGCAGATCATGGTGGAAAAAGGCATGCCCTACTTCGCCTCCACCTATGGCCACGGGCCAGGCCGGCTGCAATTTCGCGACAAGGATTCACGCGGATTCGCGGAATTCATTCAGCACTTCGGTGAGCACTCATCCAAAGGCTCGTCGCTCACCATGCTGGGTTATCAGGGACGCCGTCCGTCGCTGTACAGCTTAACCGCCGAGATGGCCAAGATCACCGCCCCCTTGTTGATTGTGGCCGGCGATGAGGACGATCCGACACTTGAACCCGGACTGTTGATGAAGCGCACCATCCCCAACTGCGGACTCGCGGTATTGCCCAAGAGCGGCCACGTCCTGAACATCGAAGAACCGGGTCTGTTCAACCGCCTCGTGGAAGATTTTTTCCACCAGGTCGAGAACGGACGCTGGAACACTCGGAAGTAAACATCATGGTATCTACGGAAGCACTTTCTCATTTGCGCGTCATTGATCTCACGCGAGTGCGCGCCGGACCCAGTTGCGTAAAGCAGTTCGCCGATTGGGGCGCGGATGTCATCAAGGTGGAGATGCCGGGCGAGGACGACGACGGTTTCGGCAATCGAACGCATTCCGATTTCCAGAATCTTCATCGCAACAAGCGCTCGATCACGCTCAACCTGAAAGACGCGCGCGGTGTGGAGATATTGAGGAAACTCGTGTGCAAGGCGGATATTCTGGTGGAGAACTACCGGCCAGATGTGAAGTTCAAGCTGGGCATCGACTATGAATCGCTGGCGAAAGACAATCCCGCACTCATCTACGCCAGCATCTCGGGCTTCGGTCAGGATGGCCCCTATCGCGCTCATGCCGGCTTTGACCAGATCGCGCAAGGCATGGGCGGGTTGATGTGGACCACCGGCTTGCCTGGTAGCGGCCCGGTGCGAGCCGGCATTCCGGTGGCGGACTTGAGTGCGGGGTTGTTCGCCGCACTCGGTATTCTTATCGCCTTGCAAGAACGCTCGCGCTCAGGCAAAGGGCAATGGGTGCAAAGTTCATTGCTCTCGGCCATGGTGGCGATGATGGATTTTCAGGCCGCACGCTGGCTGGTGGAAGGCGAGATCCCCGGCCAGGCCGGGAACGATCATCCAACCTCCATGCCCACCAGCGTGTATCCGACCGCCGATGGGTTCATTAACATCGCCGCCAGCGGCAAGATTATTTTCGTGCGTCTATGCGAAACGCTGGGTGCCCCAGCGCTTGCCATGCACCCGGATTACCTCACGGCCGATCTACGCTCCACGCATCGCGTGGCACTCAATCAAGCGATCGCTGAGCACACCCGTCGTTACGCCTCGAAAGATTTGATCGCATTGCTCAACAAGGCGGGCGTGCCTTGCGGGCCCATCTACAAGATGGATGAAGTATTCGCCGATCCGCAAGTGCAACATCTCGGCATGGCAACCGCGGTGCCGAAAGCCGACGGTGGAGAAATATCGCTGGTGGCACCGGCGTTCAAGCTGTCTCGCACTCAAGCGCAAATGAAGCGCGCCATGGGCCGTGCCGGTGAACACAATGCTGAGGTCTTGCGCGAGCTTGGGATGAACGAGAGCGAAATCTCCACGCTCGCCAAAGACAAAGTGATCTGAGGAAAACAATGAGTACAGGCAAACTACGAGTCGAACGCGACGGTCCCATCGGCCGCATGCTGCTGGACAACGTGGAGCGGCGCAACGCCATCAACATGGACATGTGGCTAGGCATCCCGGCAGCGGTGAAAGAATTTATCGCCGATCCGGATGTTCGAGTCATTGTCCTTCGCGGTCAAGGCAATGTCGCGTTCGCAGCGGGTGCCGACATTTCCGAATTCGAAAAGAATCGCTCCAGTGAAGACAACGTCAAGGCCTATGAGGCAGCCACTACCGCCGCCCATCACGCCCTCGAATCCGCACCCAAACCCGTCATCGCATTGATTCATGGCTTCTGCGTCGGTGGCGGCATGGCGGTGGCGCTGTCCTGCGATTTGCGCTACTGCGCCGAAAACAGTCAGTTCGCCGTGCCCGCCGCGCGCCTAGGATTGGGCTACGGCGTGCACGGTCACAATCGGCTGGTGACAACAGTCGGGCCGGCCGCCGCGCGCGAAATCATGTATAGCGCCAGGCGCTATAGCGCACAAGAAGCGCTCGCCATGGGATTGGTTAATCGCGTACTTCCAAGCACCGAACTCGACGAGTACGTGCACCGGATGGCCACCGACCTTGCCGCCAACGCGCCGCTTACCATCGCCACCTCCAAGGTCATCATCAACGAACTCACCGAGGCCACTGGCGATTTTTCCGACGCGCACCGCATGATCGCGCGTTGCATGGGGAGCGAGGATTACATCGAAGGAAGGCGCGCGTTCATGGACAAGCGTAAGCCGCAGTTCAAAGTAAAAAAGTCTACTTGCCTTTGAACTGCGGCTTACGCTTGTCCATGAACGCGCGCCTTCCTTCGATGTAATCCTCGCTCCCCATGCAACGCGCGATCATGCGGTGCGCGTCGGAAAAATCGCC
>JANNFC010000516.1:0-25846 GCA_031379405.1 Betaproteobacteria bacterium
GGATAGATCTGTTTACAAAGCGCACCCGCCTTGGGGCAGCGCGGGTTGAAATGACAACCGCGTGGCGGATTGCTCGGGGAAGGCAGTTCGCCTTGCAGCCGCATGACTTCTGTTTTCTTGGACGGGTCAATGACCGGCACCGCCGAGAGTAAAGCCTGAGTGTAGGGATGCTTGGGCGATTTCAACACTTCGTCTACCGTTCCAGTCTCCACGATGCGGCCGAGGTACATCACCGCCACATGGTGTGCCAAGTATTCCACCACGGAAATATTGTGCGTGATGAACAGGTAGGCAAGCCCCAAGCGCTGCTGCAGATCGCGTAACAGGTTCAGAATCTGCGCTTGCACCGAGACATCCAGAGCCGAGGTCGGCTCGTCACACACGATGAGTCTGGGTTGCACGGCCAGCGCGCGCGCAATGGCGATACGTTGGCGTTGTCCGCCAGAAAACTCGTGTGGATAGCGATAGCGCATATCAGAGGACAGCCCCACCTGTTCGAGCAACATATCCACACGGCGCTGGCGCTCCCCCGAGCTTTCGTCGACACCTAGGGAGCGCAATCCCTCCTCCACTATCTCCGTCACGCGCATGCGCGGATTCAACGAACTGTACGGATCCTGGAAGATGATCTGCAGATCCTTGCGATGCTTGCGCATCCGCTGATGGGAAAGCGCGCTGATGTTCTCTGCGCCAAACCACACCTCGCCACCGCTAAGCGGAAGCAATCGCAAGATACCCTTACCGATGGTGGTCTTACCACATCCTGATTCGCCCACCAGTGCCAGCGTACGGTGAGAAGGTATCTCCAAATCCACACCATCGACGGCACGCACGTACCCTGCCACCGAACGAAAAATTCCCTTGCGAATGGGAAAGTGGACTTTGAGATCGGTCACCGCAAGCAAGGCTTCATGTGCCTGGAAGGGAGGTTGCACCCCCGTGGATACGATCGTGCCGCTCGCGCCACTGGGCAGACTACCGACGCTTTCGTGCCCATAGAGATGACAACGCACTATGTGATCTTCGCTCAGAGCGATTCGCTCCGGAGGCGAGGTGTGGCACTTCGCTGCCGCATGATCGCATCGATCGGCAAAGCGACATCCGGTGAAAACACGCGACAGTGGCGGCACCACCCCGGGGATGACAGCGAGTGCGCTGCCCCGGCCATCGCCTCGCGGAAGCGCTTCGAAAAGTTTGCGAGAGTAAGGATGCGCTGCCCGCGAAAAAAACGTCTCCCGGGTGGCGACCTCCACGATTTCGCCTGCATACATGACCGCAACGCTGTGCGCCATTTCGGCGACCACGCCGAGGTCGTGCGTAATCAGGAGTATGGACATGCCACGCTCCTGCTGCATCTTGCGCAGCAAGTCGAGTACTTGCGCTTGGATCGTAACGTCCAGGGCAGTGGTGGGCTCATCCGCGACCAGCAAACTGGGGTTGCACGCCAGCGCAGAGGCGATCATTACGCGTTGCTTCATTCCGCCGGACATTTGAAACGGATACTCGTCCGCGCGCATCGTGGCATCGGGGATACCCACGGCTTCCAGCAGTTCGACACAACGTGCGCGCGCCGCGTTACCGCGCAATTCGGTGTGCTGCTCCAACACCTCTCGAATTTGCGCACCGACCGTCAGCACAGGATTTAGACTCGCAGCCGGTTCCTGAAAGATCATCGCCATGCTATTGCCGCGCACTTCGCGCATGGCGGACTCCGGCAGCGTGAGCAGATCGCGTCCGTTGAAATTGACTTCCCCTCCCACGACCCTGGCGGCATCCGGCAGCAAGCGCATTAGGGAGAGCGCGGTCATGGACTTGCCGCAACCGGATTCTCCCAACAAGGCAAAGGTTTCACCGTGCTGGATCTCGAAGGACAGCCCATCCACCGCGCGCAATGGCGTCCCGTCGGCATCAATCCAGGTGGCGAGGTCGATGACTTGCAGTAGCGGTTGCGTCATGCCGTTGGTCATTGATTCTTGCCCTTGCGCAAGCGCACAGAGATCGACCAGCCGGAGCGCATGCGCGGGTCGAAGGCATCGCGCACGGCATCAGAGAATAAATTGGCGGACAGCACCAGTACGAACATGAATACAAACGCGGCTGACAGCGACCACCACACCGTGGGCTCCCGCGCCAACTCGAAGCGAGCGCTATTGATCATGGTGCCGAAGCTGATCATGGAAGGATCCACGCCCACGCCCACATAGGACAGCACTGCCTCCGCCAGCACCAGGCCGCTGAAGTCCATGACGGTGGCGATGAGAACAATGTGCATTACGTTAGGCAATAAATGCCGCCACATGATGCGCCAGTGACTGACGCCCAATGCATGGGCCGCTTGCACGTAGTCCAACTCACGCAGCTTGAGCGTTTCCCCGCGCAGCAGGCGGCATAGCCCAGTCCACGACGTGATACCTAATATCATACATAGAAACAATAAGCGCACGTCGGCCCGTTCAGTGACGGTTTCGAATAGATCAGGATGGCGATCCATCCACACTTGGCCGAGCAGCACCGATGCCGCGATCAGCAAGACGCCAGGAATTGAATTGAGCGTGGTGTAGAGATAGGTGATGACGTCGTCCACCCAACCGCGCAGATAGCCAGCCATGATTCCCATGGCCAACGCGAAGGGCAGCATGATCAACGTTGTGAGCGTGCCAATGGCGAGCCCCGTGCGAATACTCTTCAGCGTTTGATAGAGAACGTCCTGGCCGACCTTGTCGGTGCCGAAGGCGTGATAGCGAGCGCTCAGCACGAGAAACGGGCAGATTACCAGCAGCAATAGACCCAGGGTGATCAACATGGCGCGCCACGGCAATTCGGTTTGGCCGTGAATAATCTGCGTCAATGTACTGCCGTAGGGCACATCTTGGCGCTTTGCCACGCACGCCGCTACCAACATGGTAAACGCGATCCATAGCGCGGCAGCGAGCCCAATGCCGGCAACGACTCTGCGCACAATGTCCGGAGCGCGCTCCACCGTGGGATTCTTGAGGTGGGCGGCACCATGACGCAAACGCGGAAACACACGGGATTGTGTTGCGTCCGCATGCGTGACGGTTTCTTTGGCGAAAGAGTTGCTGGCCAGCGGCTCTGAGTAGGTTTTTTCCGGGCGCGTTCGTAAGGGCGTCGCGAGCACATCCAACACGCTTAGCACTTCCGCCGCGTAGTTCTGGCCCTTGCCCTCCAAGCGAAATCTGAAATGAAAGCAATCCAGCACGCCTACCAGCAGGAAACATAACAAGATCACCAGCGCGCACATGCCGAATGGACTGCGCGCGACCTTGCGCCAAGGCGCGAGGAGGTGTTCCTTCTTGCGGGCGATTGCGATGAATGCCAGCACTGACACAACCAGCAGGTACACCAGGAGATCGGTCCACAGCAAGACGAATTTGAACGGCATTAGCGCAACCTCACCCGTGGATCGGCGATGGTATAAGAAATGTCCGTTAGGATAAGTCCGACGATGTAGAGAAATGACCCCAAAAACACCATGGACCGCACGATCTGAAAATCCTGCGATTGAATGGCATCGATGGTATAGCTTCCCAAACCCGGGACGCCAAAGAAAGATTCGGTGAGAAGACTTCCGATGAACAAAGTCGGAATGGCAACCACCACGCTAGTCAGTATCGGGATCATACCGTTGCGCAGCACATGGCCAAATAGGACCTTCGTTTCGGGCAAGCCTTTCGCGCGTGCGGTGCGAACGTAATCCTTACCCATCTCCTCCAGGAAAATGGTGCGATACAAGCGGGCGCTGGCACCGATGCCCCCTACGACTCCGATGAGGACCGGCAACACGACGAACCGCCAACTGCTCAAACCATCCGCGTACCCAGAGATCGGCACCCAATGCCAGAGTTTGCTGACGATCCACTGTCCCCCGATGATGTAGAACAAGCCCGAGATGGACATGGCGGCAACACACAGCACGACGCCGATAAAGTCGACCCGCGTCGCACGAAAGAACGCCAGGATGAGCGCGACGCTGATGAAGCACGCCAACCCGACGACGAAGCTTGGCACTGTAATAGCAAGACTGGGCCACATGCGCTGCCTGATATCGAACCCGATGTCGCGTCCGTCGTCCGAGGCGCCAAACTCGAAGCGAAACAAGCTGACGGATTTCTGGAAAAACACAGTTTCGGTAAATCGATCGGACCCCTGTGTGGTGTCGTTGTAGAACATCGGCTTGTCATAGCCGCGTTCCGCCTTCCATTTCGCAATCGCTTCGGGCATTACGCGCTTCTGCCCGAGTTGCATCAGCGCCATATCGTCCGGCGAGTTCACGTAGAAAAACAGCGCGAACGTAATAAGGTTCACGCCGACCAGAATGGGTATTGCGTAGAGCACACGGCGAATGACAAAGGTGAGCATGGCGCTAGGTAGAGATCAGGGCGGCTGCACGCTCGCGACTGCGATACAGGGCAAGACTGGGCCACGCCACCGCCACAATCGCCAGCAAGACTAACCACAGGGGCCAAAGCACGGTTTGATTCCATTGCGCGCGCAGCTCATCGCGCTTACGCGCATCGATGGTCAAGTACTTGAGCCCGTTATTCGCCATCTTGTTGGGTTTGCGATTGCCGACCCATTGATGCGCCAAACCGAACTCTTTGGCATGCAATCCCCAGATCCAGGGGGCGTCGCGACGCAGGATCACCGTCATCTTATCGATCAGTGCTTGGCGCTCGGCACCGTTTTCCATGTCCCGCATCTGTTCGAATAAACGATCGAATTCCGGATTGGTGTAGTTGGAAGCGTTTTGTCCATCGTGCTTGGCCTTGCTCTGCGGGCCATACAGTAGGAACAGGAAGTTCTCCGGATCGGGGTAATCCGCATTCCATCCCCAGCGAAACATCTGAGCCGTCCCCTTGCGCATCTTTTCCTGGAATCGATTGTAGTCGGTGCTACGCACAACTAGATCGATATCGATCTTCTTGAACTGCTTCACCAACCAATCGACCATGGGTTTGCTCTGGCTGCCAACTAATGCGGTGTCGAAGTTAAGAATGAGCGGTTTTCCTGTTTTGGCATCGACGCCATTCGGATAGCCAGCCTGCGCCAGCAGGCGTTTCGCCTCGTCGAGAGGACGCCGCTGCGGCTCGTTATCGCGCCATTGATAAACGATGGGATTAATTCCGGCTTCGCCGCCAACATAGCCGAAAATTCCTGGGGAAATTGGCCCTTGCGCCACCACACCGCGACCATTCAGGAAGATGGCAATGAACTCTTCCATGTCGAAGGCGATGGAGACGGCTTGCCGAATTTGTCGGGCGCGCTCGCTGACTCCACCCACTACCGGATCGAGCATGTTAAAACCGTAATAGCTGGTTGAAGCGGCCACGGACGTGCGCAACTCGATGCCCTGAGCCATCATCTCGTCGGTCAACTGCGGATCGCCGGTTCCCGAAAGCTCGATCACACGATCGAAGTTATCCGAGGTGATGCCGGAGCTGTCGTAGTAGCCTTGCAGAAATTTGTTCCACCCAGGAATCGCCTCCTTCTCCAGACTGTAGACCACCTTGTCGACAAACGGTAAAGGCTTACCTGAGCTGGCTATAAATCCAGCAGCGGCATCTTCAGGTTCGCCCTCCGATGGGTAAGTTTCATCGAAGTAGTTCGGATTGCGCTCCAGCACCATCTGCCGGTTGGGATTGTTGACGCTCAGCATATAAGGGCCGCTGCCAACAGGATACCAATCGAAATTGAGGTTGCGGCTTGCCATGCCAGGCTGCGAGTAAAAGCGGTCAGCCTCAAGCGGAATCGGCGCGAAGAAGGGCATCGCCAGCCAGTAGACGAACTGCGGGTACTTGCCTTTCACTTTGATGGCGTAGGTGTAGCGATCAAGCGTGCGAACACCCGAAATTTCATGCCGATCCAGTTCGATGTACGCACCCGGCGCGACGTCTTTCGAGTCCTTCTTGATGCGCTCGGTGTACTCGTTTAGTCCGATGATGTATTCACTCATCAGGCCGAGGATCGGTGAATGCAAGCGTGGGTGGGCGAGCCGCTTGATCTGATACACATAGTCCTGCGCGACCACTTCTCGTGTGCCGGTGGCCTCGAAGTCCTTTAGCTCGTGGATGTCCTCCAACTGTTTGCTGGAAACTCCAATGTATTTCGCCTTGCCTTGATCGTCCTGCGCAAAGGCCGGATGAGGTTGATAACGCATGCCGGGTTTGAGCTTGATCTCGTACAGGCTGTACGCGATGTCGGTAACCTTGGCGTCCTTCGTTAGCTCGCGATCGGAAGCGTCGAAATATCGCGGTTGCGGCACGACCTCGGCCGCGAAGGGGATCAATTCGTAAGGGCGCTTGAGGTAATGATACTGCAGCGGCGTAGCGTAGATTTGAGCGATAAACAGATATTCATTCTCGGAGTACGATTGCACCGGATCCAAGTGCTTCGGTCGCTCGGTAAAGGTTGCGTAGAGAATATTTTGTCCGCGCTGCGCACTCGGATAGGGATTGTTCCAGGGTGAACCGCACCCGGCCAGTGCGGCCAAGAACGTAACGAGGAAGAAGGCAGTCTTCATTGTCCATTCAGTGTACCGGAAACCGTATCGCGTCCATTTCGCGGTGGAGCGGCGCAGGTCTCTTCCTGCTATGGCAACAACCTATTGGCTATAATCGCCGCGCCTTCTACCGGAGCCATTCATGGGATTTCTGCAGGATAAGAAGATTCTGATTACCGGACTGCTAAGCAATCGGTCCATCGCCTACGGCATCGCGCGTGCTGCGCATAGAGAGGGCGCGCAACTCGCCTTCACCTACCAGGGCGAACGCGTTCGCGGTCGGGTGGTCGATCTGGCGCAAGAATTCGGCTCGGACATTGTGCTTCCCTGTGATGTTTCAAGCGACGGCGAAATCGAATCCTTGTTTAGCGAACTGCATAAGCATTGGGATGGACTGGATGGGTTGGTGCACTCGATCGCGTTCGCACCGAGAGAAGCGTTGGCAGGAGACTTCGTAGAAAGCACGACGCGCCAGGCGTTCGCCATGGCACACGACATCAGTTCCTACAGCTTTACCGCGCTGGCGCGTGCCGCCTTGCCGATGATGCTAGGACGCCAGGGATCGCTGGTCACGCTCACTTACTTGGGCGCCGAACGCGCCATGCAGAATTACAACGTGATGGGCTTGGCGAAAGCGAGTCTAGAGGCAAACACGCGCTATCTAGCCTTCAGCCTAGGCCCGCGGGGAATTCGGGCGAATGCAATTTCCGCCGGCCCCATCAAGACTCTCGCCGCCGCTGGCATAGGGGGATTTGGAAAAATTCTCGCTCATAACGAGTCAACCGCGCCTTTGCGGCGCAATGTGACGATCGAGGAAGTCGGCAACACGGCCGCTTTCTTATTGAGCGGCCTTTCGAGCGGAATTACGGGAGAGGTTATTTACGTGGATGCGGGATTCCACATTACGGCTCTCCCTGGGATTGAGGGTTGATCGAGCCAGATTCGAAGGCTAATCAACTCTTTTCAAGTCGGTCTTTGTTGATAATCACCTTGTTCTTATCCCGCAGGCTCTTCAGGCGTGCCCCATAAACTTCGCGCCCCAACAGCGTCGAGATTTGCTTGGCAAGTTCCTTATCCTGATCCGCGTTGGTGGCGGTCGCTTCCCTAACCTTGCCAATACGAAAGATGACGTAACGACCGTCAGGGGCGCTGAATCCCGCATACGCCGGCAATTTTGACACGTCAGCCTGGAACACGGTCTGGGCAGCTTCGGCCGATAGGCCTTCGGGTTTTTCGCGTGAGACCGTCTGGTCCGGCGACCACTGCATACTAATCACTTCACCTTTTTTCAGGCGTGCGATCTTATCCTCGCCATCCTTCTTGGCCAATTCGGTCGCCTTTGTCGCCTTGAGTTGCTCAGTGATCAACTCTTGCACGGCCTCGAATGGTTGACGGGCGGCAGGGACGTGTTCAATTACTCGAGCCGCCACCAATGTATTGGGTGAGACTTCGATCGCTTCGGTATTGCGCTTGTATTTGACGGCCTCTTCGGAAAAGAGTCCCTTGAGAAGTTTCTCGTTGTTCAGCGTAGCAGGATCGGCACGGTCCTTGGTGATCCAGCCGCTTTGCTCCACCGTCAGCTTCAAGGCGTCCGCCGCCGGCTTCAGGCTGTCTGACTGGTCATAGACCAAGTTACTCAACTGCTCAGCTTTCTCCGCGTACAGACGACCCACTGCGTTCCTCTTCACATCCTCCGCGATTTGAGCACGTACTTCCTCGAGGGATTTGCGTTCCGCAGCCTTGATCTCCTCCAGCTTGATGATGTGGAAGCCATACTGAGTTTCAACGGGGCCGACGATCTCGCCCGACTTCATGCCGAATACAGCGTCATCGAAGGGTTTGGCTTTATTCCCGCGGGCGAAGAATCCGAGATCTCCGCCTTCGGAGGCTGACCCCAAATCCTGCGAACTTTTCTTCGCCAGTTCGGCGAACCCTGCACTATTCTGCTTGGCTTGTGCAAGCAGTTGCTCGGCGCCGACTTTGGCCTTCGCTTTGTCTTCCGCCGAGGCCTTGGCGTCCAAGCTTATCAGTATGTGGCGAGCGTGCCTTTCCTCCGCACGTTCGTAGCGCCCGACGTTTTCTTTGTAGTACTTCTGAATGTCTTCCTCGGTCGCAGTCGTACTCTTGATCAACGTTTCCATGGAAAGGACCACGTACTCGACACGAGCCCGCTCCGGCAGCGTATAGGCTGTTGGGTTCTTATCGTAGTACTGCTTGACCTCGTTAGCCTCCAACTTCACTTGCGGCAAATATTGCGCGGGAGAAATGATGCTCTGACTGACCTCTCGCTGCTGGCCGCGTATTTTTGCTAACCGTTCGGTTATCGTCTTCGGCAGGAAGTGCGTGCCGGCCACGGACTCCCTGGATTGCGAGAACAATGCATCTTGACGAAATCTAGCCTCGAACGCCCCGATACTCATGCCGCGCACATCCAACAGCCGCTTGTATCGCTCCGGTACGAATTTGCCGGTTGAATCATCCTTGAATGCGGGTACGTCGTGAATCAGCTGCTGAAGATGATGATCCGAAATACCGACCCGAGCCTTTGTCGCCTCGGCTATCACTAGTCGTTGCTCGATCAACTGCTCGACGACTTGATTCTTGATTTCGGGGCCATTGAGCAGGTCGGAATTGACCTTGCCTTGCATCATCTGCCGAAGCTGGTCTTGTCGTTCACGCAGCGCGTTGGTGTACTCGTTGGACGTGATGGCTTGATCTGCGACCATGGCCACTTGATCTTTGACGTCCACGCCTCGGAAGTAGAAATCGATACCAAAAAACGCGAAGGGCAGTATGACAATGCCGAGCACGATTTGAACGACTCTTTTTTTCTTTGCGACCAGGTCAAACATCGAGGCGATCCTTTCTTGTGGATGTCGTGGTCAATGGGTAGCTTTGCATTCGGGGCGAAGCCTATCCGCGAAAAACTAAAACAGTCGAAACAAAAAAGGCGAACTCGCGTTCGCCCTTTTTGTTGATGCTGGCGGAGTGGACGGGACTCGAACCCGCGACCCCCGGCGTGACAGGCCGGTATTCTAACCAACTGAACTACCACTCCTAAATCTACTGCCGAACCGATACTACCTATACAAACCGCACGAGCCAAAACTAGATCTTCGTTGTGTACACACTCTTGTGCGCACCATCCGTTCCGTTGGTGGGTGCTGAGAGGCTCGAACTCCCGACATTCGCCTTGTAAGGGCGACGCTCTACCAACTGAGCTAAGCACCCGGGATCGCTGAAGCACCCAACTAGCCGCCGCAAATTCCGCTACCGCGGTTAGGACGACAGGCTTATGCGTAAGTGCGCGCGTCGAAATAAAGATTCATTAGTTTACAGCGTCCTTCAGTGCTTTTCCAGCCCTGAACTTCACGACCTTCGCAGCTTTTATCTTTATGGCCACGCCTGTTTGGGGATTGCGACCCGCGCGCGCCGCGCGCTTTCCGACGTGGAAGGTACCGAAGCCCACTAGCGTGACCATGCCGCCTTTTTTGAGCGACTGCCTAATAGAATTAATAGTGGCTTCCAAGGCTCGGCCGGCCGCCGCTTTGGATATATCCGCTTGCTTCGCGATGGCTTCTATCAGGTCTTGTTTATTCATATACATCCCCTTTCATTGTCTATGCGTGCGTCGAGCAAAAGTAGCTGACGACTAAATTGGACTCGATTGCGAGTCCCTCTCCCCCGGAACGAAGTTGGCGTCACTGTTGATCTCGCTCGGCCCTGATCGCGAACTTCGCAGCGAGGTTTTATATCAAGCGTAAAAAGAATGTGTCAAGCACAACAGAGCAGGACGCGACCATCTCCATGAATGCAAACGGAGTCGCTTTTCGCAGACGCCGCGTAATGGCGGCGTCTGCGTACCGCCATTACCTAGTGCTTGATAGCGGGAGCGGGACTTTCAGCAGGCACAGGAGGCAGGGCCACCGGCTCGCTCTTTTCCGGAAGGGGATTGGGCTTACGTTCCAGAGCGAGTTCGAGTACCTGGTCGAACCACTTCACCGGGTGAATATCGAGTCGATTCTTGATGTTCTCGGGAATCTCCGCAAGGTCCTTGGTGTTCTCCTCCGGAATCAGAACCATCTTGATTCCGCCGCGATGTGCGGCCAATAACTTCTCCTTCAACCCACCAATCGGTAAGACTTCGCCTCGTAGCGTGATTTCCCCCGTCATCGCCACGTCGGCGCGCACGGGAATGCCGGTAAGAACAGAAACAATCGCAGTGCAGATACCCACACCGGCGCTGGGTCCGTCCTTGGGCGTCGCACCCTCGGGCAGGTGGATGTGAATGTCATTCTTTTGGTAGAAGTCCTCTTGGATGCCCAACCGTTGCGAGCGGCTGCGCACAACGGTTAGCGCCGCCTGAATGGATTCCTGCATAACTTCGCCGAGTTTTCCGGTCGATACGATCTTGCCCTTACCGGGCATCACGGCGCTTTCGATGGTGAGTAATTCGCCGCCGACTTCCGTCCAGGCCAGTCCGGTGACTTGGCCGACCTGGTTGTTCTTCTCAGCGATTCCGTAGCTAAAGCGACGCACTCCCAAATAAGACTCGAGGTTCTTCGCGGTGACCGCTGACTTGCGTTGACGCTTTTGCATCAGCAACGCCTTGACTACCTTGCGGCAAATCTTGGACAAATCGCGCTCCAAAGCACGCACTCCCGCTTCCCGGGTGTGGTAGCGGACGATGTCGCGCACGGCGCTCTCGGAAATGGCGATTTCTTCCGCTTTCAGGCCGTGATTCTTTAGCTGTTTCGGAATTAGGTGGCGCAGCGCGATATGAATTTTTTCGTCCTCGGTGTATCCGGACAGCCGGATCACTTCCATGCGATCCAGCAACGCCGGTGGAATGTTCATGGTGTTCGCGGTTGCCACGAACATGACATCCGACAAGTCGTACTCCACTTCCACGTAGTGATCGACGAAAGTGCTGTTCTGCTCGGGGTCCAGTACTTCCAACAGGGCTGACGAGGGGTCGCCGCGGAAGTCCATGCCCATTTTGTCTACTTCATCCAGCAGAAAGAGGGGATTTCGCACAGCGACTTTGGAAAGATTCTGCAGAATCTTTCCGGGCATCGATCCGATGTATGTCCTTCGGTGACCCCGAATCTCCGCCTCGTCTCGCACACCACCCAGCGACATACGGCTGAATTTTCGATTGGTCGCGCGTGCAATAGACTGCCCAAGCGAGGTCTTACCCACTCCGGGCGGACCGACTAGGCAAAGTATTGGCGCTTTGACCTTATCTACCCGTTGCTGCACAGCCAAGTATTCGACGATGCGCTCTTTGACCTTATCCAACCCATAGTGATCTTCGTTCAGTATGCGCTCCGCATGCGACAGATCCGAAGTGATCTTGCTCTTCTTCTTCCAAGGTAAGCCGACCAAAGTCTCGATGTAATTCCTGACGACGGTTGCCTCAGCCGACATCGGCGACATCAATTTAAGTTTCTTCAGCTCGCCCTCAGCTTTTAGCCGAGCTTCCTTCGGCATATGCGCGGTTTTGATACGCTTTTCCATCTCTTCCAGGTCTGCGCCCTCTTCGAGATCGCCCAGTTCCTTTTGGATGGCCTTGACCTGCTCATTCAGGTAGTACTCGCGCTGGCTCTTCTCCATCTGTTTTTTCACGCGTCCGCGAATGCGCTTTTCCACCTGCAGTATGTCGAGCTCGGTCTCCATCAGCGATAGCAGGTGCTCGAGGCGATGACGCACGTCGAGCATTTCCAGCACTTGTTGTTTTTGCTCCAGCTTCAAAGGAAGGTGTGCCGCGACCGTATCGCCTAGGCGGCCCGCTTCGTCGATGCTGGCCAGGGAAGTCAGGATTTCCGGTGGGATCTTTTTGTTGAGTTTCACGTACTGATCGAACTGCGCAATCATGGCACGGCGCATCGCCTCCAGTTCCGTGCCTTCTTCCATGGTTCCGTGCACGGGAACTGATTCCGCAGTGTAGTGGCTGCGCTGGTCATGCACGGTGCGAACTCTAGCGCGCTGCACGCCCTCAACGAGCACTTTCACAGTCCCGTCAGGCAGCTTCAACATCTGCAAAATGTTGGAGATCGTGCCGGTGGAATATAAATCCTCTTCCGAGGGTTCATCTTTTGCGGCGGATTTCTGCGCGACCAGCAGGATGCTCTTGCCGGCCTCCATGGCAGTTTCAAGCGCCTTAATGGATTTGGGCCGACCCACGAAGAGGGGTATCACCATGTGCGGAAACACCACCACGTCACGCAAAGGCAACAGAGGTAGTGTGACCGCATCCGAATAAAACTCTTGATTTGACATTGACTCTCACCTGATTGGGTCATATCGACCCGGTTGTAGTTTGGGGCTTGCTATCGAGAAACAACCCGGAAGGGCCCACTGGACTCCGCTAGCACAGCTAAAACATGAGACTTCTAAGCCGAACCGGCCACCTTCGCCTGATCCGCATAGATAAGTAGGGGTTTTACATCGCCGAGGATCGTGCCTTCGTCGATGACGGCCTTCCTGACCTTCTTGGACGAAGGTAGATCGAACATGGTATCGAGCAACGCTTGTTCGAGAATTGATCGGAGTCCACGCGCGCCCGTCTTGCGCGCGAGCGCTTTGCTGGCAATTGCCCGCAGGGCCTCGACGCGCACTTCCAACTCGACGCCTTCCATGGCGAAAAGTTTCTGGAATTGCTTGAGCAGGGCGTTCTTAGGTTCGGTTAGGATCTGAATGAGCGCGTCCTCATCCAACTCATCCAATGTTGCCACCACGGGCAATCGACCGACGAACTCGGGAATCAATCCGTACTTGATAAGGTCCTCGGGCTCGACATCCTTGAGCACCACACCGATGTCCTTACGGCTGTCCTTGCTGCGAACCTCCGCCCCGAAACCAATGCCACCTTTTTCGGATCGGTTGCGAATCAGTCGATCCAACCCGTCAAAGGCACCGCCGCAAACGAACAGAATGTTGGTCGTATCCACTTGCACGAATTCCTGATTCGGGTGCTTGCGCCCGCCTTGCGGGGGAACCGAGGCGATGGTTCCTTCGATGAGCTTCAGCAGGGCTTGCTGCACGCCTTCCCCGGAAACATCACGGGTAATAGACGGATTTTCGGATTTGCGGGAAATTTTGTCGATCTCGTCAATGTAGACGATCCCACGCTGTGCTTTCTCTACATCGTAATCGCATTTTTGCAGTAACTTCTGAATGATGTTCTCGACATCCTCACCGACATAACCGGCTTCGGTCAATGTAGTGGCATCTGCCATCACGAACGGAACATTGAGCAGCCGCGCCAGCGTCTGAGCCAGAAGCGTCTTTCCAGACCCGGTAGGGCCGATTAGCAGGATATTGCTCTTGGAGAGCTCAATGTCGTCTTTCTTCCCTAAGGTCTTCAGCCGTTTGTAGTGGTTGTAGACCGCGACCGCGAGAATTTTCTTCGCATGGTCCTGCCCGATGACGTACTGGTCGAGGATGCCGCGGATTTCCTGCGGAACAGGAAGATCCGACTTGCCCGTCTTGGCGGTCGTATCGTTTTGGTTTTCTTCGCGAATGATGTCGTTGCACAGCTCGATGCATTCGTCGCAGATGAAAACCGACGGCCCTGCGATGAGTTTGCGGACTTCGTGCTGACTCTTTCCGCAGAACGAACAGTACAGCAGTTTTTCCGACCCCGGTTTATCAGACATGCGCTAGGCCTCTCGATTGTGAGTCGATCAACTTATTGACCAATACCGAACCTCTTAGTTTTTGCCCTTATCTGTCACCACTATTTACTACCCTTAGCAGATGCTTGCTCACGACTCGACAGGACTTTGTCCACCAAGCCGTACTTCACCGCCTCTTCGGCCGCCATGAAATTATCCCGGTCGGTATCCTTCTCGATGGTGTTGATCTCCTGCCCCGTGTGCGATGCCAGTATCTCATTAAGGCGCTGACGCAAATAAAGTATCTCGCGGGCGTGGATTTCGATGTCGGAGGCTTGCCCCGAGAATCCTCCCATGGGCTGATGAATCATGACCCTGGAGTTCGGCAAGCAGAAACGCTTGTCCTTGGCGCCTGCCGCCAACAGAAGCGCGCCCATACTGGCCGCTTGCCCGATGCACAGCGTGCTCACGCCGGGCTTGATGAACTGCATCGTATCGTAAATGGCCAGCCCGGCGGAGACCGAGCCGCCTGGCGAATTGATATAGAAGAAAATATCCTTGTCCGGATTCTCGGATTCCAGAAATAGCATCTGTGCGACGATCAGGTTCGCGGATACCTCGTTGACCGGACCAACCAGGAAAATCACCCGTTCCTTGAGAAGCCGCGAGTAAATGTCGTAGGCACGCTCGCCCCGGCCGCTTTGCTCGATCACCATCGGAATCAACCCCAGGGACTGGGGTTCTTGGTACTGCTTCATCGATATCATGTGCGATTTCCCATTAGCTCATCGAAATCCATCGCCGTCTCTTCCACTTTGGCCACACTAAGGGCCCATTGAACCACGTTATTCTCCAAGGCGAGCGATTCAACCTCGCGCAAACGCTGGGGTGAGTGGTAGTACCACTGCATCACTTCGTCGGGGTTTTCGTAGCTCTGCGCGTGCTCCGCCACGAGTTCCTTCAGCTGCTCCGGCTTGGCGTGCAGATCTTGTGTCTTGACCAACTCTGCAATGATCAGCCCGAGAGTCACTCGGCGTTTTGCGTCGATTTCGAAAATCTCCCGCGGTAGCTCTGCGTCCGCTTTTGCGCCGCGTGCCCGAAGGTTTTCGCGCATCTCGCCCCTTAGCCGCTCCACTTCCATATCGATCAGGGTCTTCGGCACCTCAAGCTGACCTGAATCATGCAGCGCCTTCATGACTTGATCCTTTACGCGAGCTTGAATTCTGCGACTCACCTCGCGATTCAGGTTGATCTTTATGTCTTCCTTCAAGCGACTGAGATCGCCGTCCGCGATGCCCAGTTGTTTCGCAAACTCCGCATCCACCACCGGAAGGATTGCTTGTGCGACCTCTTTGATCTGCACATCGAATGCCACCGTCTTTCCCGCCAGCTCGCTTGACTGGTAGTCGGCGGGAAAAGTGACCTCAAAGTGTTTGCTTTGCCCCTGCTTGAGACCGACGAGGTTATTCTCGAAGTCCTCGAGATAGCGCTTTTCTCCTAGAAGGGCCATGTGATCCTTACCCGTACCGCCCTCGAAGGTTTCTCCATCTCGCTTGCCTTCGAAGTCAAGCAATACTCGGTCCCCCTGCTGCGCCGCGCGATCAACCGCTTCATAACGCACCCGCTGTTTGCGCAGAACTTCGATGGTCTTGTCGATTTCCGCGTCACCCACAGGAACGACCGGGCGCTTGACGCTGGCTTCGGTCAAATCATCCACTTTGACCTCGGGGTATATCTCGAAGGTAGCGTTGTACTCGAAGGTCTCGTCACTCTTGGCTTCGGATCCAGGTTCGAATCTGGGTAGGCCAGCGACTCGCAGATTTTTCTGACGAATCGTCTCGCTAAAGGTTTTCTGCAGAATATCCCCCAACACTTCCTGCCGAATCTGCCCGCCGTACTGCTGCTGGACCAGCTTGTAAGGGACCTTTCCCGGACGAAATCCATGCATCTTTACGGTACGGCACATCCGTCGCAGACGGTTATCCACTTCGCTATTGATGTCTTGCGTCGGAAGCGAGACTTTGAGACGTCGCTCCAACGTACTGATTGTTTCGAGAGTTGCCTGCATTACGGTTCCTTAACTTTCCTGGGACTTCTAGACGGGCCCTCTAGTGATCTTCCCGCTTCGAAAACTCGAGGACTGCTGTTCGAGGGATATGAATGATCGGCCCGCTGCACCTTGGAAGGTGGGCCTGCCACGCCTGGTGCGAAAGGAGAGACTCGAACTCTCACGCCTTAGGGCGCCAGAACCTAAATCTGGTGCGTCTACCAATTTCGCCACTTTCGCTCAAAACCGATTCTAATATAATGCGTTGCAACGCTGCCATCGAGCAATCGCTGCGCGCTCGATGACCAGACTCACTGAGTTCTCTTTCCAAACGGGCCCCAATGTCCCCACTGTATCAGTGGGTTGAGCTAATCAGAAGTAGAAATCCCAGGGACTTATGGGCGTCATTTTAGGCGTCGATCCTGCCATTAATCACTACGAGAATTTTCCTGTCGCCTCTCTCCTGCTGCCGGCGCGGCTGCGTTTTCCAGTGCGCGCGATCTACCGATTTGCCCGGTCTGCCGACGACATTGCTGACGAAGGCGACGCCCCGCCCCAAAATCGCCTAGCGCAACTCGACCGCTATCGAGCCCAGCTCGATAGCATCGCACGGGGTGATGATCCGGGCGAGAGTATGTTTAGAGACCTAGCCTGCGTCATTTCGCAACATCGCCTGCCGATTCAGCTTTTTCGCGATTTGTTGGACGCCTTTGCCCAGGATGTCGTAAAAGGCCGATACGCCAACTTTGGCGAACTCATGCAGTATTGCCAGCGCTCGGCCAACCCCATTGGCCGCCTTATGCTGCACTTGTACCAAGCCACGGACCGTCCCTTTATGGAACTTTCAGACCACATCTGTTCCGGCCTGCAACTCATCAATTTTCTACAAGACGTGGAAGCGGACTATCGCAAGAACCGGATCTATATTCCCTTGGATGAGCTGTCCAGCTTCGGCATAAGCGAGCAGCAAATCGCCCACGGTGAGCATTCCGCCGGATGGGGGGCGCTCATGCAGTACCAAACGCGACGCGCGCAGGACATGCTCGATGCGGGTTCCCCCCTCGGCCAGGCGTTGCGGGGCAGAATCGGACTGGAGTTGCGCATGATCACCGCCGGTGGCCAACGGATACTGGAAAAACTGCAATCGGTAAAGGGGGATGTATTCCGCCACCGCCCGGTGTTAATGCCTTGGGATTGGCCGCTGATGCTGCTCCGTGCCATGCTCCCCCTTAACACTCGTTCATGACCCCCGACGAGTATTGTCAAGATCGCGTTCTACATAGCGGATCGAGCTTCTACTACAGCTTCCTCTACCTACCTAAGGAACGGCGGCGCGCCATCAATGCGCTGTACGCCTATTGCCGCGAGGTGGACGACGTGGTCGATGAATGCTCCGATCCGGAAATAGCTCGCACCAAGCTCGACTGGTGGCAGTTCGAAATAGATCGAATGTATGCGGGCAACCCCGAACATCCCGTCACCAAGGCGCTCCTGCCTGCCCTTGCGGGCTTCACGCTCCCTGAAGAATACTTTCACGAGATCATCGCCGGCATGCGCATGGACCTCGACTACAACCGCTATCCCGACTTCGCCACCTTGGAAATGTATTGCTACAGAGTCGCCGGAGTGGTGGGCCTCCTGTCAGCTGAAATCTTTGGCTATAGCAATCTGCGCACGCGGGAATTCGCTCGCCAACTGGGCATCGCGCTGCAACTCACCAACATCATTCGCGATGTGCGGGAGGATATCGATCGCAATCGCCTCTACGTCCCGCTCAATGATCTGGAACATTTCGGCGTCGACATCAACGACCTGGTTCTGCACCGAGACAGCGACGCCTTGCATCGCCTCATCGCTCACCAGATCGCGCGCGCTTCCGGCTACTACAGGCGCGCCGAACTCAGTCTCGCCACCGAAGATCGGCGCGCACAGCGTCCAAGCCTGATCATGGGCAATATCTATCGGGCGCTGCTCAATGAAATCGAACGCGGTGGCTGCAAGGTACTGACGGAGCGCACCGGCCTCACGCCTCTGCGAAAATTCTGGATCGCATGGAAAACCTGGGTCACCGGTTAACAGCTTCGCTGACATGAATGCGCAACGCCTGAGAGTCGCCATCATAGGCGGTGGCTACGCGGGCATGAGCGCCGCCGTTGAACTCGCCCGAAGCGGTATCGCAACCACCGTATTCGAAGCAAGCTCCACGTTGGGTGGCAGAGCACGGCGGGTCGAGGTGCAAGGATCCGAGCTGGACAACGGTCTGCACATCCTCATCGGCGCCTACCGCGAAACGCTGCGCCTCATCTGTCTTGTGTGCCAGCCGGGCGAGGATCCGGGACTGAGGCGAATTCCCCTCGAACTCTCAGTGCATCCCCGCTTCCGGTTCAGAGCCCCGCCATTACCCTTTTTACCCTTTCCGCTGAACCTTGCTGCCGGTCTAGTCACCGCGCATGGTATCGGCTGGCGCGACAAGCTCCAGATTATTCGCCTGTTGAACGCGCTCAAAGCCCGCCGATTCAAATTGGAGAAAGACATCAGCGTCGCGCAAATGCTGCGAGCGAACGCACAAACGGAGGGTGCAAAGCGCTATCTGTGGTTTCCGCTATGCACCGCTGCGCTCAATACTGCGCCCGACACTGCGTCCGCACAAATCTTCGCCAATGTGTTGCGCGACACATTTAGTGCACCCACCACCAATAGTGACTTGCTTCTCCCAACCATTGACTTATCACGACTATTCCCCGAGCGCGCGGCACGCTATTGCACCGAGCAAGGCGCGAAGATTTGTCTCGGGGCGCGCGTATCAAACGTACTTCGCAATGCGGCCACCTTCGAAGTTGTCACGCGCGAGGCCACGCAGTGCTTCGATTTCGTAATACTTGCCGTCGCTCCGCAACATCTTGCCGGGCTCATCGAAGGGATACCGGCACTTCGCGTCGTGTCCGATCAAGTGGCCGTGCTGAATTACTGCCCGATCTATTCCGTCTACCTGGGCTACCCACCTTCTACGACACTGCCTAAGGCCATGCTGGGGATGGACGCGCCCTACAGCCAATGGATATTCGACCGCGGCCAGCTATCCAACCAGCCCGGCGTGATGGGCATCGTGATCTCCGCTGCCGGGGCTCACCAGGATTTGCCTCACGACGAACTCGCGATTCGAGTCCATCGTGAAGTGCAAACCGTTTTCGCTCACGTTCCCAATCCCATCTGGCACCAAGTAATTGCCGAGAAGCGAGCCACATTTGCTTGCACGGTAGGTCTCGTTAGACCGGCCGCCAAGACGGGATTGCGTGGCCTTTTTCTCGCCGGTGATTATGTCGAAAGCGACTACCCAGCAACCATCGAATCCGCCGTTCGCAGCGGCGTCAGCGCCGCCCGTCACGTTATGGAGCATCTGTGAATCCGATCACTATGGGTAGCTATCTTCCCTCGCCCGAAGCGCTTGCAAATAAAGTCATACTCGTCACAGGCGCCGGTCAAGGGCTCGGGCGCGAGGTTGCAATGGGCGCGGCACGCTGCGGCGCCACTGTCATACTGCATGGTAGGCAAACTACCAAGCTCGAACGAACTTACGACGAAATCGTGCAGGCCGGTGGTGCCGAACCCATGATTGTCCCCCTGGACCTGAGCCTCGCGACTGATCACGATTTCGAGCAATTGGCCGGCGCCATTGACGCGCAGCTAGGAGGACTCTCGGGCATCGTCCATTGCGCCGCCGACTTGCTCGCACCCGCACCCATGGAACAGCAACGTCTGGACGATTGGGGTCACACACTGCGAGTCAATGTCTGCGCACCCATGGCGCTCACGCGTGCCTGCGCCCGACTCTTGCGCTCATCTCAAGACGGCAGCGTAATCTTCACAGGCGAAACACACGGACTGCATCCGGCCTCTTTCTGGGGAGGGTTCGCTGCCGCCAAGAGCGCACTCGTCACGCTGACCCGCGTGCTCGCGCAGGAATGGGCGCATGTAGAACATCTGCGGGTCAACATGATCGTCCCCGGCAAGATCGATTCACCACAACGTCACAAGACACACCCAGGTGAGCACGCAAGCGAGCGCACGCCCTTGGAAGCAACGCTCCCCGCCTATCTTTACTTACTCGCCATCCAAAGCCGCGGTGTCACCGGCCAGATCTTCGAGCTTTAGTCACTTATGAGTCTACTGTTGACAGATTTGGCGAAGCGTCTGCTGATGCACGGCGATCTGATTTTGGGGGATAAACAAGGAGGTTCTCCCCTTGCTCGTAACAAGCGTTTTGCCCATGCGAGCGCTTCACTCCGGCTCCGCCGGCTTAGGCTGGACCGCTAGCGCCCTCAACCACTCCGGAGCCGGGCGGGATTTCCCATTCTTCAAATCGATCCACACCATCGTTGCCTCCGCCGTGGCATACAGGCGCGACGGATCGGATTCTTCATAGATCTCACTGAACAAGGGAAAACTGCTTTTACGAACTTGACCCAACCGTATGCTTACGCACAGCGTCGCGGGATAGACAATGGGAATACGAAACCGGCAGTTCATATTCCCCAGAACCGGACCTTCTGGCTGAGTGCGATAAGACAAGTTCATCGTATCAAACCACGAGATCCGCGCTTGTTCGAGGTATCGGAAGTACACCGTGTTATTCATGTGCCCCAACGCATCCATATCACCCCAGCGCATGCACAACGTTTCGACATGCACCAATTTTCCTGGCTGTTCCATAGAAAAATTTCGCCATCTAAAAACCGTTAAGATCCCGGAGTCTAACAGTCACCGCCACAAAAACAGGAGCGCACCATGCCGCAACGCGAATCCATGGAGTACGACGTCGTCATCATCGGCGCGGGGCCCGCAGGTCTGGCTGCGGCCATTCGGCTCAAACAGCTTGCAGCCGAACACGCTCACGAAATCAGCGTGTGTATATTGGAGAAAGGCTCCGAGGTTGGCGCCCACATCTTAAGCGGCGCAGTCATGGACCCGCGCGCGCTGAACGAATTGATTCCAGACTGGAAAGCGCTGGGCGCGCCACTCAACACACCCGTGAGCGAAGATCGCTTCCTGTTCTTGAGCGAAGCCGGTTCGCTCAAAACGCCCAGCTGGATGCTGCCTGCCTGTTTTCATAACCATGGTAACTACGTCATCAGCTTAGCCAACGTCGCGCGCTGGATGGGAACACAAGCGGAAGCCCTCGGCGCGGAGATCTTCCCTGGTTTCGCCGCCGCCGAAGTGCTCTATGACGATCGCGGAAGAGTCAAAGGTGTCGCCACCGGTGATATGGGCATTGGGAGGGACGGTCAGCCCACGGGCTCTCACCAACCGGGCATGGAGCTACATGCCAAGTACACGATGTTCGCGGAAGGTTGTCGCGGTCATTTGGGTAAGCAGATTCAGGATCGCTTTCATCTACGCGACGGCCGCGACCCACAAGTTTACGGCATCGGTCTGAAAGAACTCTGGGAGATCAACCCGGAAATGCATCAAGCCGGGCTGGTCATTCACACCGCCGGCTGGCCCTTGCAATCAGATACCTATGGCGGCTCCTTTCTTTATCACATGGAGGACAATCTGCTCTCAGTAGGATTCGTGGTCGGACTGGGATACAGCAACCCTTACTTGAGTCCATTCGAAGAGTTCCAGCGCTACAAGACTCACCCAAACATTCGCACGTTCCTTGAAGGAGGCAAGCGCGTAGCCTACGGCGCTCGTGCTATCACGGCGGGGGGATTACAGTCATTACCAGAACTCATATTTCCGGGCGGGTGTTTGATCGGCGATGATGCTGGCTTCCTTAACGCCTCACGCATCAAAGGCAGTCATGCCGCCATCAAGTCAGGCATGCTAGCGGCAGAAGCCGCCTTTGAAGCGCTGAAGGAAGGTCGTTCGCAAGACGACCTAGCCGCTTACCCCAAGTCATTCGAGCGCAGTTGGCTGCGCGAAGAACTGCATCGCGCTCGCAATTTCAAACCATGGATGAGCAAAGGACTTTATCTAGGAACGCTGATGGTCGGCATCGACCAGATCGTCTTCGCGGGCAAAGCACCGTGGACGCTGCACCATCACCAAGCCGACCACGAAACTTTGAAGCGGAAAACCGAGGTTGTGCCCATCGCCTATCCCAAACCCGATGGTGTTCTCACGTTCGATCGACTGTCCTCGGTATTCATCTCCAACACTAACCATACCGAAGACCAACCGCCTCACCTGACGCTGCGCGATCAAAGCGTCCCCATACTAATCAATCTGGAAAGGTTCGACGCGCCGGAGCAGCGCTATTGCCCGGCGGGAGTCTACGAAATCGTCAATGACGCGGACAACGACAACCCGAGACTGCAGATCAACGCGCAGAATTGCGTGCATTGCAAGACCTGCGACATCAAAGACCCCACGCAAAATATCGTATGGGTGACTCCCGAAGGCGGCGGTGGTCCGAACTATCCAAACATGTAACAAGTGGCGCTTGCCTAGGTAGCGGCGCGAGCCCCCTTTGCACTCCGGTGCGCCTCTATCCGATCGACCCGTATCCTAGCTCCTGATTGTTCCCGTCTCTTGGACGGGTTGCGAAAATTGGGCTCACATCGCCCCTGAAGTTTCGCGAATAACCGCCGATAACTTCGCTGCGCCCGGCCTTAACAGCCGCCTATCGGACCCATTTGCGCAACGAGTGGATATCCATAAAAGCCTTGTCGTCCCCCGCTTTTTAAACCGCTTAGGTGCCCACTTCAGCCGTTTGTCGGCCGATTTTGCCGCCCCATCCAAACACCCATAGGATGCAACCCATGCACAACGAAGGACAGCCCATGAAAGCAATGAAAGGCATGACACTTATCGAACTGATGATCGTGGTGGCAATCATCGGAATCATTGCGGCGTGGGCAATTCCTAACTATTCCGACTATGTCACCCGCAGCCGGCTGACCGAGGCGCACTCCACACTCGCTTCCCAGCGAGTGAAGATGGAGCAGTACTTCCAGGACAATCGAACCTACGTTGGCGCGTGCGCTGCCGGCACGGTAGCTCCGCCTATGACCAACACGACGAACTTCACCTTTAGTTGCTCCAATCTGACAGCGACCTCTTTCACGCTCGATGCCACCGGCGCAACAAGCACAAACACCAGCGGATTCGTGTTCACGATAAACGAAGCCAATGCTCGCGCAACGACCGGGGCCCACAGCGGCTGGACGGCGAATGCCACGTGCTGGATCATGCGCAAGGATGGCACATGCTAGTCCCCAGTTCGAACTCCCGTGGCTTTACGCTGATCGAACTCATGATCGGATTGACGATAGTCGCCATGATTCTGGCGATCGGAGTCCCCAGCTTCGGCGTTTGGATTCAGAACACGAAAATCCGCAATGCCGCCGATGCGATGGCCAACGGCCTGCAATTGGCCCGTGCCGAGGCGGTTAGGCGCAACACCGCAGTGCTGTTTGCCGGCGACAGTGGATCCGGTTGGACGGTCTCGGCGGGAGGCAACACGATTCAAACTCGTCCAGCGTCGGATGGATCCGACAACATTTCCGTCGTTTTCCCCGGCGGCTCTACTCAAGTTACTTTCAATGGAGTGGGCGCGATTACCAGCAACGCGGACTCGTCCGCATCCCTCACGCAAGTCGATATTAGTTCGACTATCGCGGCTGTTTCCGATGGTGCACGTCCACTGCGTGTGGTGGTGAGTCTCGCGGGGAGCGTACGCATGTGCGACCCGAACGTGAGTCCCTCCGATACTCGGGCGTGCTAACGATTAACCGAGAAAGGATCTGCCATGACCAACACGACACTTCCCAAGAACCAGGCCGGCATCATGCTGCTCGAAGCGCTGATTGCCATTCTGATCTTTTCTTTCGGAATACTGGCTATTGTCGGAATGCAAGCCAACGCCATGCAGGACATGGGACAAGCCAAGTACCGGTCCGATGCCGCGTTCCTGGCCAATCAACTCATCGCGGACATCTGGATCAACGCGAAGAATGTAGACACCTACCAGTGGGGCGGAGCAGGTGGATCTGCTCCAGACGCGATAAGCAATTGGGTATCTCAGGTGAATGCGTCTCTCCCCGGCGCTGCCGATTTTCCACCCACCGTGGAGTACGACGTCGCGAGCAAACAGGTCACCATCACCGTGCGCTGGTTGACACCCGCGGAACGCGGCGCAAATCCCACCTCGCCACCGCATAATTTTACAGCGGTGACGTACATCAATCCCAATCCCGCAACATAACGGAGTCATCCCATGTCGCTATGGACTCAAGCAGGCGCAGTTTCCCCCGCCAGGCTGCAACGCGGGATGAGCATGATCGAAATGATGGTGGCGGTTGTTATTTCTCTCATCGGCACCGTTGTTATATTTCAGGTGTTTCAAGTCAATGAGAGCGTACGTCGCGAAACGACAAACGGCGCGGATACGCAAACCAGCGGACTGGTGGCCCTGACGACCATCGAGCGTGATCTTCGCACGGCGGGATTTGGTTTCAACGAGAACAACTTGATCGGTTGCACCGTGAGCATGTACGACGTAATGCGCGCGCCTACCGATGTCGCGCCCTTCGAGTTTGTACCGGTCAAAATAACATCGAATGCCGGGACCACTCCGGACGTCCTGCAGGTCACTTTCGGCAGCGTATCGTCCGCGCCCGCGAAGGTTGAACTGGAGGCGCCCATCACAGCAGCCGCTTCGGATGCGCCCATGAACCCCAACCACACCTATGGCTTTACGAGCGGAGATGTCGTACTGGTTTGGGAAAGCGGGCAACGATGCTCCGTGATGGAAATCACGAAAGTCACCGCTGAGAATCTTGAGCATGACCCCGGCACCTATCTCAACACCTTGACGGGGCAGAACGAAACGGCGCGATTCAACAAACCGGGCGGCAACGGCATCGCGTACGGCGCACCGACCCAAGGCGCCATATCTAATATTGGTCAGAATCCCACGCTCAATGAGTATACGGTTCGCAACGACAATCCGGGCAATCCAAGTGAAAACTATCAATTCACCGTCAACAATCTATTTGTTGAAAGCCCCGCGGTCCGACCCATCGCCGAACAAATAGTGCATTTCAAAGCTGAGTACGGAATGGACGATGGATTGCCCAACGGCACCGTGCCGCCACGCGATGTAGCGGCGAACGACGGCATTGTCGATGGCTTTACCGCCAATACACCCGTCAAATGGAACCAAGTGATCGCGGTACGGTTGGCCATCGTGACTAGAAGCATGCAACCCGAGCGGCCGGATCCGGGCACCGGGATTTGCAATGTCACGCCGGACTGGGGTGATCCGCTCTACCCCATCGTTTGGGCGCGAGGACCCGACTCTCCCGATGGCCGGCCCATCGACGTGCGTACGGAAGGAAACTGGCGCTGCTATCGGTATCGAGTGTTCGAGACTACCGTCCCTCTGCGCAATCTGCTTTGGAAAGGAGAGGTGTGATGAAATCAAACCAACGACTCACTGCCTTGCCTCATCGTCAAGAAGGCGTGGTGTTGTTCATCTCGCTGATCGTTCTTGTCGCTATGACGCTTGCCGGAATAGCCGTGACGCGTTCGGTGGACACGGGCAACCTGATCGCGGGTAACGTCGCCTTCAAACAGGGCACGATCGCGGCTGCCGACCGAGGAATCGAGGCGGCATTGAGCTACTTGAAGACGAGAGTCACCAGCGGCGGACTC
>JANNFC010000549.1:0-1920 GCA_031379405.1 Betaproteobacteria bacterium
AGTGAGCGCAGGTCTGGCCATCTTCCCCGACGACGGCCCCAACGCCGACGCGCTGCTTGCCAATGCTGAAATGGCCATGTACCAGGCCAAACAGCATGGCCGCAATGGCTACGAATTCGTCTCGGACGACGTGAGCGCCAAGGCGAGAGAGGGCGTGAAGCTTGAGAGCGACCTGCGGCGCGCAATTGAACGCAATCAATTGCATCTCTATTATCAACCCCGGGTTGAGATCGCGACTGGCCGCATTGTCGGGGTGGAGGCGCTGTTGCGTTGGCGGCATTCCGAACTGGGCATGATAGGACCGGGAAAATTCATACCCTTGGCCGAAGAGACAGGACTCATCATCGATATCGGTCAATGGGTGATGCGAGAAGCGTGCGTGCAAGTCAAGCAATGGGCGAGTCAAGGACTGCCTCCGATCGAAGTATCGGTCAACGTATCGGCCCCCCAACTGCGCGATCAGCGCGTGCGAAAGGATGTGGAAGCCGCACTCGCCGTGAGCGGCTTGGATCCAAGCCAACTCGTGGTGGAACTCACTGAGAGCATGCTGATGACAGGCGTCGAGGACAGTGTTGCCATGCTGCGCGAGCTGGCCGGCACGGGTGTCAAGCTCTCCTTGGACGATTTCGGCACGGGTTACTCCTCCCTTGCTTATCTGACTCGTTTTCCCCTAAGTGAGCTAAAGATCGATCGCTCCTTCGTGCATCGCGCCACTGACGATCCGAAGAACGGAGCTATTGTTAGCACCATCATCGCCATGGGCCGCGAGCTGGGAATTGCCACCGTCGCCGAGGGTGTGGAGACCCACGCCCAACTGGCGTTTTTGAAGTCGCGAAAATGCGACCAATACCAAGGCTATTTGTGCAGCCGCCCGGCGCCCGCGGCGCAGATGGCGGCCTTGCTACGTCGTAACGCGCTAAAGCACCCTTAACCGATGAGTGTTTCGCGCACCGCTCCGCGACCACGATTGGCTCGTGCGCTGGAGGCACTTGCTCAATGCGTCTGAGCCCCGCGGCAAGAATCAGCCTGGGACTTATCGCCCTGGCGGTGTCCTTAGTGCTTATCGCGGACCTCTTGCTGGGCTTTCTTCCGGACGAAGCACGCTGGTCGGAGAGAGCCCAACTGCGAGCCGCCGAGACGCTTGCTATTCAGGTGGGGGTGATCGCCGATAATCCTGAGGCCCTTGGGCGCACCCTGCGAGCGGTCGTCAGCCGGGACCTCACCCTGATATCCGTAGGATTACGCGATGCGTCTAGGACGCTGGTGGCGGTGGGGGGTGAGCACGCCAAGCATTGGTGGCCGCTTGAGAACGGGAAGCCAGCGAAAGGGCGATTCTCCATCCCCATGTATCGAAACGCCGCGCATTGGGGCGATATGGAAGTGATCTATCGCACAAGCCGTGAATCGGCTTGGGAGGCGTATCTTCGTAGTCCGAGCGTCCAAGTCGCCGCTGTGTTGGTGACGACGGGTTTGCTGGCGTTTTTCCTGTATCTACGGCGCGTACTGCAGCATTTGGATCCCTCCTCCGTGGTGCCAGAGCGCGTACGTATGGCTTTCGATGTGCTGACCGAAGGGGTCATGGTGCTTGATGGCAGCGGTCGAGTCGTATTGGTGAATGAAGCCTTCATAAAGCTCATGCCTTCGGGGGAATCCGTCATGGGGCGGCGGCCTTCCGAACTGTCCTGGCTAACGGCGAACATGGACAAGGACGCGAACGCCCATCCCTGGTCCCGTGCCATGCGCGGGGGCAGTCCCATGATCGGTGACGGGCTGGACATTCCCCAGAGCGACGGGACAACGCGTCGCGCCATCGTGAATTGCGCGCCCATTCTCGACGGTTCTAAGATGGCGCGAGGCTGCTTGGTCACGATCGACGATGTGAGCGCCTTGGACCGTGCTAACCAGGAACTCATAAAGGCC
>JANNFC010000577.1:0-1564 GCA_031379405.1 Betaproteobacteria bacterium
TGCATGGGCCAATGGGACCGCGGTGTTGCTTTGATCAAGAAGGCGCAGACGCTCAACCCCTATCACCCGGGCTAGTACCACTTTCCTCTGGCCATTAGCCACTATGGCAAAGGCGAATACGAGCAAGCCGCCGCCGAATTCGCGAACATCAATACGCCGGGCTGGTACCAGATGCATGTCGGGCTGGCGGCCAGCTATGGTCAGTTGGGCCGCACGCAGGAGGCACAGGCAGCAGTCAAAGCGTTGTTGGAGCGGAAGCCCGATTTTCTCGCCGACCCTCGGCACTTCTACCGCATGCGGAACATCCCAAACGAGGTCGGCGAACGCCTCATGGACGGCTTGCGCAAGGCCGGGCTCGACATCCCGCCCGAGCCGCCGTGACAGGCGCGGTACCAGGTCTTTCGATGACGTACGTGATCTGCCCGCGCTGGCGCCGTTCGAGGCTACTACAGTCTTACTGTTGCATCGGTGAAGCACGACGAAGCCTATGAGCGCGTTCGTAAGGGTATGCCGAGGTACCCGGTCCCTGTCATGCTACTTGCCAGGCTCGCTATCGATTGGCAAGAACAAGGTAAAGGACTAGGAAGCGCACTTTTGAAAGATGCGATACTAAGAACCGCGTGCGCCGCGGATATTGCCGGGGTACGCGCGCTCTCGGTTCACGGCAAGGATGACGCCGCCAGGGCGTTCTACGAACGTTTCGATTTCGATCCGAGCCCCACCGACCCTTACCATCTCTTCTTGCTCACGAAAGACCTGAATAGGCTGATTCGATGACCGGAGCGCAACGCCGCCTCGCCTCCATCATGTTTAGCGACATGGTGGGCTACAGCGCACTAGCTCAGCGTAACGAAATGCTCGCCATTGAGCTTCTCGAAGAGCACCGGCGATTGCTCCGTGATCTTTTCGCGCAGTTTGGCGGCCGAGAGATGGACGCGGTGGGTGATGGCTTCTTTGTCGAGTTCTCCAGTGCTGTTGATGCGTCAAAGTGCGCAGTGGCCATTCAAAAAGCACTGGTGGAACGCAATGCCACGGCAACCAAGGAACGCCAGATCAACGTACGGATCGGATTGCACCTCGGTGATGTGGTGGTTGAAGGCAATCGAGTCATGGGTGACGGGGTCAACATCGCGGCCCGTATTCAGCCCCTGGCTCAACCTGGCGAGATCTTGCTTTCTGAGGACATGGCCCGTCAAATCCAGAACAAGGTCGATTCACCGCTGGAGAACCTGGGGCCGCAAAGCCTCAAGAACATTTCCACGCCTATGCAGATCTACCGGCTTCGGCTGCCCTGGCACGAAGCTCGGACTACCCTCGCGGCGTTACCGTCGCCTCGCTGGCGGCCTGTGTTGATCGGAACTGCGGTGGCGGCGGTGCTGATTGCATCCGTGTGGATCGGGATCGTCTATAAGCCATCGCCGGCACCCACCCAATCCACTGTCGTGGAAGCGAACGCGCCCGTCCTCGCTCTGCCGAAGGGCCCGTCCATAGCCGTGCTTCCCTTTGAAAATCTCGGCGGCAACAAGGAAGATGAATACTTCAGCGATGGCATCACCGAGGACAT
>JANNFC010000592.1:0-10659 GCA_031379405.1 Betaproteobacteria bacterium
GCGAGATCCTCCTCCAACGTAACTTCGGGAGCAGCGAATACGGTGAAGCCCGTGTATCCGCGCCCAGTCTTGCGCTCCGTACGGGCAAGGGCGTATTCCTCATGGGTGCGCGGATGCAAGAACACCGGAAAGTCTTTCCCCACGGGGCGAAAGCCCTCGCGCACCATCTTTTCGGGGGAACTGCCCACTACGACGTAGTCGTGATCTTTCACCGGCAGTCCGAGCAATTCATCCCGGACCGAGCCTCCGACGCGGTAGACCTTCACTGGCTTAACGGCGCGCGCGAAAGCCGCCGTAGCGAGCGCGGGAAGTAACCTCCCCCAGATACTGTGGCGCCACCCCTTCCAGCGGCGTGGGCGCGAATCTGAATACCGGTGGGAAGGGGCCGTTGCAGATACAGTCGACTTTCATGGAATCAAGATTGTCGCGCGTGAGCACTCGTCCAGGTAAATGCTCCATGACCAATGCTTGTGCACGTGCGAGGGCCTCCGGAAGCCCCACTATTAGCGGGTCAGCACCCACCTGCTTCGCGGCGTAACGAACCAACTCCCGTAGCGTGTAGACCTTGGGCCCGCACAGATCGTAGCTTTGTCCGAAGGTTTCGGGATTGCCGAGGCTTTCGGCCATGGCGCGCGCGACGTCTTCGACAAAGATGGGTTGGAAGCGTACATCGGCACCCGCGAGCGGAAACACTGGCATCAGGCGAGTCAGCTTGGCAAACAGCACAAGGAAATGATCCCCTGCGCCGAACACCACGGAGGGTCGGAAAATGGTAGTGGCAATTTCATTCGCCTCGTTCACGATCCGATCACCTTCCCCCTTGCTTCGCAAATAGCGGCTAGGGCCGGATACCGAGGCATTCAAGGCGCTCATATGCAGCAAGCGAGGAATGCCCAAGCGCTGGCAGTGTTCAACGAGGTTGCGAGGTAAATTGATATGGGTACGCTGAAATGCCCCCTTCGGGCTATCGTGCAGCACCCCGACCAGATTGATCACTGCATGTACGCCCTGCAACATGGCTTCGAGCTGGGCCGGGTCGTGGATATTCGCCACGCGAACGTCCACGGTGGGCAGCAGAATCAATCGCTCCTTGGCTCGCTCCCGATCGCGCGTAGGCACCCGTACCTCCATTCCCATCTGCGACAAACGATGTGCAACTTTTTGGCCGATGAAGCCGGAGCCGCCTAGAAGCAGGATGGTGGAGATGGGGGGCACAGGTGATGAAGGGTGAGCGCTACGTCACTTCTAGTTCCCGCCCAGTCTGCCAGCAACGGTCCCAAGCCGAATCTTCAAAGGCACAAACTGCTGACCCAGTACGCGGGCGTAGTACATGGTGTTACTCATGACTTTCTTGACGTAGTCGCGCGTTTCACTGAAGGGGATGGTTTCCGCAAACACGGCACCGTCCATGGCGTTTGCGGGTTGCCAATCGCGCACGCGCGATAGCCCTGCATTGTACGCAGCCGAGGCCAGCACGGGTCTGTTGTCCAACAAGTCCATCAGCTCCCGCAGGTGGTAGGTGCCCAGACTCACGTTGGTGTCGACAACAGTGATGTCGGCGCGCCCTACGGGGCCAAGTCCGGCACGACGCGCCACTTGAGAGGCGGTGGCGGGCATGAGTTGCATCAACCCCATGGCCCCGGCGCTGGATCGAATTTGTGGCGCGAAGCGACTTTCCTGCCGAACCAGCCCGTACACCCAAGCCTCGTCAATGCCTTGGCGTTCGCTGTAGACACTGAAAACTTCCCGGTAAGGAAGCGGAAAACGCAGACGGAAATTGTGCGCTTGCTTGGTCCGTTCAGCGGTATCGATGGTACGGTCAAACCAGCCCACGCGCCGCGCCATTTCCGCCGCCGCTAACAACTGCCTGTCGTCCAGGCGGCGAATGTTCCAGCGCCATTCCAACACTGCTTCGTATCGCAGATCCAGTTCGAATAATTTGAGCGCGCGCCGCAATCCCATGTTCTGCGTGACTATCTGCAAATCCTCGTGCGTAACTTCCAGCCCCTCGGGAAGGGTCGTCGGAGCCGTACCCAACTCTTCGGCCGCCAGTTGTCCGTAGAAATTGTGCTCCGTGGACAACGCGGACAGCATGAGATTGGCTTCGGCGGACTTGCCTTCGCGGGCATAGGCGCGTGCGCGCCAGTAGCGCCAGGTGGCGATTTGGCGATCCTTCTCCGGCATGCCGTCAATAGTCTGCGCAAGGCCCTGCCAATCACTGGCGCGAATGGCCGACCGCACTTTCCAGGAAAGTTGCCGTTCGCTCAGGGCGGTGGATCCAGCCTCTTTAAACCAATCTTGCGCTGCAGGGCGATGCTTGAACGCGCCGGCCGCGGCAAGTTGCGCCCAGCCGTATTCGCGTTCGTCCTTGGGATAGCGAGCTTTGATTTGCAGCCAGCGTTCGTGCGCCAATTCAGGCAAGCTCAGGGCCGTACGGTACATGGCGAACCCCGCCAGCTCACGCTCTGTCCGTGTCGTCAGGCTGAGCGCTTTGTGCTGGAGAAACTTGGTGGGGTTGTGGGCCAATGCGTCCCAAACCTTCTTGCTGGGCCGCTTCGCTGGCGGAAAGTATTTGAATATATGTTTCGCCGCCGTGACGTTATTGGATTCCAGCAAGGGACGCACACGAGCCCAGAGGTCGGCTTCGTTCAGCTGATTGCCGCGGATCAAGTCCTCGAACAGTTCCGTGCACGAGTCCCCCTGAACGGCGGGCTGCGCCCACATTTGCTTCGCATCGCCGAGGGCCAGGGCGTCTTTGCGCGCTAGACGTGCACGCAGGTTGAGGCAACGCACCTCGGGGTCGTCGAGTTCGAAGGCGGCAAACTCCCTTTCCACCGCTTCCCAGTCCTGCGTTTTTACCGCGGCACGGATCAAGTCCCCGCGGGCGCGCTGGGTGATCAAGCTTTCCGCTTGGCTGGCGAGGAATTGTTGCCACTGGCTTGGCGTTGGATCACCGGGGCCTACTTTGAATTGCCAGTAAGCAACGTAGGGCCATAGGACATGGGATTCCAGACTGGGCGACAGCCGATTCAGGCGTTCGACATCCCCTTGTTGATAAGCTTCACGGGCGGACATGAACAGTGCATCCTCCTCCGTGGCCTGGGATTGCTGGACGAGGGCCGACGCCAGGAACAACGCAACAACAAGGTTAGCTAAGGCTCGAACAATCATTACGTAACCGGCAGATAGGTTGGCGAAATTGTCGCATGAAGTACGTGCGACAGTGTGTCTTTATCGGCGAAATCGAGGTAAGCAAAAGGCAATTCCCGCACCATTTCCGAGCGACATCACGATCATGCTAGACGCATGTAATAAAAGGGGAGCCTCTGCAATCGTCCTGGTACCTATGGGCGCGTTGAGTCTAGTTTGGCCCCAATGCGTTTGCGCTACGGATACCATAGCGTGCGATAGGCGCCATAGGAATTGTGGAAAGCCAGCCCAACCGCTATCCTTGCGTCGCAGCAATGACAGAAATCAGGAATACACCGCGTGAACCCCAATGAACTCAAGGCCGCCGCGGCCAAGGCGGCCATCGCCCTAGTGCCCGATGGCGCCATCGTCGGCGTCGGTACGGGCTCCACCGTCAACTTCTTCATCGACGAGCTCATCAAGATCAAGGGCCGGATCGATGGCGCGGTATCGAGCTCTAAAGCCTCCACGGAACGGCTCAAAGCCGGCGGCATTCATGTGTTCGACTTGAACGGCACGCATGACGTTCCGGTCTATGTAGACGGCGCCGACGAAGTCACCGAGCACTTGTACATGCTCAAAGGTGGCGGCGGTGCGTTGACCGGCGAAAAGATCGTGGCCGCTGTTGCGCGCAGATTCATCTGTGTCGCGGACGAGTCGAAGTTGGTCTCCGTGCTAGGCAAATTCCCGCTACCGGTGGAGGTGATTCCGATGGCGCGTAGTTACGTAGGGCGTGAGCTCGTCAAACTGGGCGGCCATCCCGCTCTGCGACAGGCCTTCACCACCGATCACGGGAACCTGATCCTGGACGTGCACGGTCTGACCATCGTGAACCCGGTGGAATTGGAAGCCAAGATCAATCAAATTACCGGCGCGGTGAGCAACGGCCTATTCGCACAGCGACCGGCAGATCTCTTGCTTTTGGCCTCGCCCACGGGCGTGAGAACGCTGAAGCGCTAACGCACTCCCAATCACTGCAACGCCACCGTCACACTTTTATCGTAGCATCGACAAGTTTCAGCCAAGCCCGCAAACCCAGGAGGGCGACTCAAATGCCTAGTAGCGAACATATCTCCAAGCAATTCGACGTCGAGCTCGAATCCCTACGCTCGCGCGTACTGCAAATGGGCGGGCTGGTGGAACAGCAAGTCAGCATGGCCGTGGACGCACTGGTGAGCGGCAATATCGATCAATGCGGCACAGTCGTGGCCAACGACCACAAGGTCAACGGCATGGAAGTGGGCATCGACGAGGATTGCAGCCACATCATTGCCCGTCGCCAGCCTGCCGCCGGCGATCTGCGCCTCATCATGACCGTGATCAAGACCATCACCGACTTGGAGCGCATCGGCGACGAGGCTTCCAAGATCGCCCGTATGGCCAAGCTGATCAATTCGGTGGATCGGGTTCAGCAGCCGCGTTTTGTGGAAATCCGACGCATGTCCACGCTCGCCGTGGATATGTTGCGCAAGGCGTTGGATTCCTTCGCTCGCTTGGACGTGACCGGGTCCGCCGAGGTCGTGCGTGCCGATCAACAAGTGGACGACGAGTTCCGCGCCATTTTGCGCCAGCTCATCACTTTCATGATGGAAGACCCGCGCACCATTTCCGCCTCCATCGAGATCCTGTTCATCGCCAAAGCCCTGGAGCGCATCGGGGACCACTCCAAGAACATCTCCGAATACGTCATCTACATGGTCAAGGGCAAGGATGTGCGCCATGTCACGCTGGAAGAAATAGAACGGGAGATTATGACGTAGTAGCCTACGCCTTTCCATGTTAGTACTGGTCATCGGTGAATAACGCGCATTCCACCCTGGCGGCGGTCGATTTAGGTTCAAACTCCTTTCGATTGCAGGTGGCGCGCGTCGAAGGCGACCAGATCTACCCGCTCGATTCGCTGCGCGAACCAGTACGCCTCGCCGCCGGTCTGACCCCGGAGAAGTGGCTGGACGACGGCGCCCAGTCCCGAGCGCTGGAGTGTTTGAGCCGATTCGGGGAAAGACTTAGGGGATTCGCCTCGGAGGATGTGCGCGCCGTCGGTACAAACACCTTTCGCGTCGCCAAGAACTCGCGGGAATTTCTGCGCAAAGCCGAGTCCGCCCTTGGCTTCCCCATCGATATCGTCGCGGGTCGAGAGGAAGCGCGCCTCATCTACCTCGGCGTTATTCATGGTCTGCCGGCGACACAGGCCAAGCGCCTGGTCATCGACATCGGGGGCGGATCGACCGAATTCATTATCGGCGCCGGGCTAAAACCGCAGAAACTCGAAAGCCTCTACATGGGCTGCGTGAGCTTCACCGTGCGCTACTTCCCTGACGGTAGGATCGGCAAGAGCAACCTCAAACAGGCTGAGGTGGCCGCGCGCATGGAATTGCAGACCATCACCAAACAATTCTCCGCCGGACACTGGAGCGAAGCGCTCGGCTCTTCTGGCACCGCACGAGCGCTCGGCGATCTGCTGCAAGCGCATGGCTGGAGTGACGGGGAGATTACCGATGATGGCCTCGACAAATTGCGATCGCTGGTACTGAAGATCGGCAGCGTAGGCGACTTGAGCCTACCCTCGCTGCGCCCGGACCGCGCGGTGGTGTTGCCAGGCGGTCTGGCCATCATGTCGGCGATTTTCTCTGAACTGGGCGTCAAGCGCATGGCCATGACCAACGGCGCCATGCGCCAAGGTATTCTTTACGACATGCTCGGTCGATTCCATCAACACGACATGCGAGACGTAACCGTGGTGCAGTTCATGAAGCGCTACCACGTCGATTTAGAACAAGCGCGCAGGGTCGAACTGCTTGCATTGGAACTGTTGCGCCAGTTCTCCGGCGATCTGCATCGGGACCCCGACTATCCGTTGCAACTATTGTCCTGGGCCGCGCGCTTGCACGAAATCGGACTAACGGTGGCGCACAACGGCTACCACAAGCATTCCTCCTATGTGATCTCCTTTGCCGATATGCCCGGCTTCGCCAGGACCGAGCAGGCGCATCTGGCCATGCTGGTATTGGCCCATCGCGGCACCATGGAGAAAATGAAAGGCCAGATCGCCGACTCATTCGATCTGGCCATGATCATGGCGTTTCGCCTGTCTGTGCTTTTCCACCGCAGCCGAACCGACGTGAGGCTTCCGGAATTGGAGGCGCACTGCGAGGGCAAACGGTTTCGAATTCGCCTGAATACACCGTGGCTCGCGGCCAATCCACTCACCGCCGTGGCGCTGCGCGAAGAAATCAAGGAATGGAAGCGAATCGGCGTGACGCTCGAGGTCGAGGCTCTGTACGAAATCACCAGCGATGTGGATGCCTTGATCCCAGGGTAAGGTATCGCGTTGCCGAGATCGGGGCGCAATCGCTGAGCGGGTCAAAAACGTAGGGTGGGTTAGATGTGCAAGCAGCGTAACCCACCATTCCACCAGTACCGACTCCCTATTGGCGACGCATTGAGCGCAGTTCGACGGTTACCCAAATCGACAACGCGAAAAGCACCATCGCTCCCGCCTGGTGAGTGGCCGCCAAATGAACCGGCACATGCAGCAACAAGGTGCTGATGCCCAACGCCAACTGTACGAACAACATGCCGAGAAACAAGTGGGTCGCAAGCCGCGCCGATGGCGCCAGCGCCACCTTGCGGGTGTTCCACCAGAACCATGGAATCAGCAAGAACAAGGACCACGCAATGCAGCGATGCATAAACTGCACTGCGCCCACGGTGTAAAAGAAATTCGTCCACCAAGGCGTGCGTTCGAAGGCCTCCGGCGGAACCAGATAGCCGTTCATGGAAGGAAAGGTATTGTAGGCGAGCCCGCCGTGTGTGCCCGCCACCAATCCACCGGAAAGCACCATCACGAAAATCAGAATCGACAGCGCCCCGGCGTAGCGTGCGAGCGGTTCCACTACCCTGGCCGGTTCATTCAAAAGAACCAGTGCCGTCCAGAGCATGGCCGCGAAAATGAGGAACGCCATACCGAGATGAATAGTGAGCCGAAACGGACTCACCCTCGGATCGTCCACCAATCCGCTCTTGACCATCCACCAGCCGATGGCGCCTTGCAAGGCTCCGAGAAGGAAGATCGCCACCATTCTCGGCAGTAGCCATCGCTCGATACGCTTACGCAGCGCAAAGTAGAGCAGCGGCACGAAGAAAACTAAACCGATAAGACGGCCAAGCAATCGATGAAAGTATTCCCACCAGAAAATGTCCTTGAATGCCTCCCGTGACATGCCCTTGTTGATCGTTTGGTACTGCGGTGTGTGCTGATACTCCTGAAACAGTTCATTCCAATGGTCCTCTGATAGGGGCGGAATCGCACCGATCAAAGGCTCCCATTCCACGATCGACAGCCCCGATTTCGTGAGCCGCGTGACGCCTCCGACCACCACCATGGCAAATACCAGGGCACAGCAGATGAACAACCAATAGGCGATAGGTCTATGGGCATGAATTGGCTTCGCGGATGAAGCCGGCAATGCGGCGTGAATGGATTCCATGGGCCAATTCTATTGGAACAGGAGTATCGACCGGCTAACAGCCACCCCCTTCTCACTTGAATTGGTGGTGGCAGCGCCAATAAGAATCGCCCTACGCGTCCAACTCCGGGTAGTGCCGAAATATCCCATGCTCGTTGAACGCAATTCGCCTCTTCGATGCCAGATACGCGGCAATATTCGGTCGTGCAGTCACCCTTGCGCACAGATCGACCAAGCAGGGATAATTCGATTGGACTCGCCGCATAGTTTTGGGGAAGGCGTAACACAGACCGGCAATCATCTGAAATACGGACAAGTCCACATAGGTGAATGTCGCGCCGACCACGTATGAGCGTCCCTTTGGTTTTCCGGCCAGGATCTTCTCGAAGTAGTCGAGGTACTTCGGGATGCGTGTCGTCGTGAAATGCTTCGCCCGGCGCCGAGCCTCGGGCTTCTGTTGATGGTAATAAATGGCGCCGGATATCGGATGGTGCGTGTCATGCGCCTCCGCAACGAAATCGGCAATGGTGAGTTGCAACTGGTGCGCCCATAGGCGGCTCGACTCGGACTTCGGAACCAGACCAAGACGAGGGGCCAGGTACATCAAGATATTGGCGGTCTGGCCAATGACCATGTTGCCTGCCCTGAGGAAGGGTGGCGCATAGGGCAGCTGGTCGGCTCCCGCCCCGTTCAGCACCCGCTGCAGCGCCGGAATGCCTCTGCCTGGCCCGGATAGGCGCGCTACGTCCACATAGTCCGCACCGGTTTCTTCCAATGCTAATCGGACAAATTCCCCGCGGCCCTGAATGGAAGGCCAGTAGTAAAGTTCGTAGCGCATCCGTAGCCTTACGCAAACAATGGATTAGACCTGCTGGCCCCGCCAAAAGCGGCGTTGGGGAATGCGAGTTGAAATGAACGTCGATTTATGCGGGAATCTATCATTTCCCCCTCGATAACTTTGATTCCGGTCTCAGTGTTCTTCTCTGCCCTACAAACTCCGCAAGAAAGCCACCAACGCCTCGCGGTCACTCCTAGCCATTTCCGAGAACGCCCTGCGCGAAAATTCCGCCTCTCCTTCGTGCCAAAGAATCGCTTCCGTGAAGTTGCGCGCACGGCCATCGTGCAAAAAAGCATTCGCCCCATTGACGGTTTCGGATAGTCCGATGCCCCACAGCGGTGGTGTACGCCATTCGCGGCCGCCGGCTCGGAAATCCGGGCGGTTGTCAGCCAGGCCTTCGCCCATATCGTGCAACAGCAGGTCCGTGTAAGGGCGTATGGTTTGATTGGCGGCTTGCGGAAATTGCGGAAACTCACCCGTTTTCAGTTCCCCTAAATGGCAAGACGCGCACTGCGCGTCGGCAAATAGCTTCTCTCCGCGCAGCACTTGAGGATCGTCCCAATGGCGTCGGGCGGGAACAGAGAGCGCGCGTATGTACAGTTCCGTGGAAGCCAGCCGCAGCGCGGTGATCTCGGGACGGCCCGCCACCATCTGCTCCTTGCAACTCTTTTGGATCGGCGGGCAATTCTGATCCGGATAATACGGATTGCTCAATCCCAGATCGTTGAAGAAGGCGGCAGCCACCTGCTCTTTTATGTTGGGATGATTGGCTTTGAGTCCAAAGCGCCCCATCACCGTCTTGCTCTGGCCGACGTCCCAGACGTAGTTCACTCGTCCCTTGATGCCGTGCGGCTTCTCCTGTGACGCGAGCGCAAGCAGTGTCTGTTCGGGCACGGCTTCGAGCAGCCCGAGTCCGAACACCGGTGGCGCAAGGCGCAACGACAGCATGCTATCTTCGCCTAAGGGACCATAGGCTAGTTTGGTGAGTTTGATATTAGGAGACCGCAAATTGACGCTTTCACCATCGGCCAAGCGTATCGGTCGCTCACGCCACTCGATGCTGAAATCAGCTTCGATAGCTACCACGCCACTGACGCCGAAATTCTGCATCTGATCGCCGTAGTGAGGATGCGGCAGTGGACCGCCATAGGGACCATCGCCTTTGAGGCTGACGCGAATCACGAGGTTGGGCGCGGGCTCGAAGCGTACCGGTATATGGCTATCCAAGGTGGGACCATCCGGACCGTCCAGATTGGCGACGTCGGTGCCGGGCGCAACACCTCTGCCGTTGCCGGCGTGGCAGGTGGTACAGGCTTGCGCATTGGAGGTGGGTCCGCGCCCCCATTCCGCGTGCTCGAACCAGAAGAAGGCCCAGCGATTCTGGAACATCTTCTTACCCAGTGCGAAGGCTTCGACTTGTTGCGCACTCAGCAAGGCGGTGGGCATGGAGTAGGCGCCGCGCCCCTGCTCGGCAGTGGTGAAGGCGCCACCCGAGAGCGCTTGAGGGGCTAGAGTTTCTCCGGGCGCAAGCGCCGCAGTTCCAGGAATCACGGCAAGGATCGTCATCCCTAACGCAACGATATTCGTGTTCAATTTCTTCATGATCGGGGGCACCACCTCCTCAAGCCATCGATACTATGGGATTTCCCAGAATATCGCCACGGCGCCGACGTTGCGCTGCTCATGGGTAATCAGGGGAAAAGCTGTCACCTCTAAATGTCTATGCTTGCCGTCCAACCCGCGTATCCAGAACAATCGATGCGCCGGGCGCCCTTGGTGAAGCGCGATAATCAGGGGTAACCCCTCAAGGGGAATATCGGCGCCCTTGTCGTCGGTCGGTTGGAATATTGTCGACCATTCGGCCGCCTTCATCTCCCCCGTGTCTTCAAAACGATGACCCAAAATAGGCTCCGCAGGCTCGTTGTAGAACAGCAAGGTGCCTTCCAAGTCCACCAGGAACACCGGCGTGGATAAGCAACTCGCCAATTGGCGAGACAAAATAAGCTCGATCTCTTGCTGGGTAGGTTTCATTTGAGATCCTCCTTAGTCTCTGACAAGTTAAGTGTTGACAGATTTGGCGAAGATTCTGATGCAACTGAACGCTCGCCGGGGGATATACAAGGGGGACACCCCTTGTTCCTTCTTGGGGGATAAACAAGGGGA
>JANNFC010000594.1:0-9746 GCA_031379405.1 Betaproteobacteria bacterium
GTGCGCCATCGATTTCGCCAAGTGGACGAATTCGGATATCCCACCGCAGTGCCAGCATCTGCGCCGCTGGTACGAGGCCGTCTCAGCGCGGCCAAGCGCAAAAGCTTAGCCTCCTCCGGTCTTAGCCCCGATATGCACCCAGCGCCGCCTTTCCCGACTCGGGGAAGGCAGCCACAAGACAAGTAATGATCGATCTCTACATTCAGCCACGCCAAACGTGCAAGAAGGGAATCGAAATTCCTGAGCCCTTCGAAGAAAAGGGTGTCGTCCAATATGGTCCAACTCGTATTCCCCGCGCTCTTGGCGCGGGGGCAAACTTCATTGTGTACTCGGGTTCCTCTCGCCATTGCCTCTGGGGCATGGCCCTGCCAAGCGTATATGACGCCATCAAGATACTCGTGTTTTTTAGCGGCTTTCTCCTCCATCGCGAGATACTCATCCGGTGCTATCCAGGCCACCGCCTTTTGAGGAACGCCCATCGCAACTTCTCCTGGCGACACTGACGATGGCGGGAATTCTACGCGCTAGATCGACGGCAATGGACTGTCTGGGACACAATGTCTCGATGGCTGGTGCATATGGTAGAGTTGATTCCGTCGTACGCAGAGCGCTCTGATCCAATTTGCGCGGGATAGACGATCGACAAGTAAATCTATTCGTTCCAGATCTATTCGTTCCAGTACTTTGATGATCATCTACATCCACGGTTTCAACAGCTCTCCTCAATCCACCAAGGCCCGCCAACTGAAAGCCAAACTCGAGTCGCTCGGGCGCCGTGACGAGTATTGGTGTCCTGCGCTGCCGGATCGCCCCGCGCGAGCGATGGCGATGTTGGAGGCTGAGCTCGCCAGCCATTCTCCCGAAACCGTGACGCTCGTAGGGAGTTCACTCGGTGGTTTCTATTCCACCTATCTCGTTGAGAAGCGTGGTGTGCGCGCTGTGCTGGTCAATCCGGCCATCATTCCGCACGCGGGATTGGAAACCTATCTCGGCCCTCAGATGAACCTCTATAGCGGCGAAGCGTATCAATTCACGCGCGCGCATTTGGAGGACTTGCGTGCCCTTTACGTTCCGGAGCCGAAGCGTTTGGATAACTACTGTGTGATGGTTACCACCGGCGATGAGGTATTGGATTACCGTGACACCATCTCGACCTTCGCGGGTGCGCAACAGCTCGTGATCGAGGGGAGCGATCACGGTTTCGCCGAGTTCGAGAACTATCTCGACAGTGTGCTTGCATTCGCCGACCACGCCAAGGTTCTATAGGGTGCGTAGCACGCACCCAACCCATTGTAAGGATGAGGAGCGAGTGGTCACAGCATGACGCGGCGTGAGTTCCTGGAGATCCTCGCGGTCGCAGGTCTTGCCGATTTTGGTCGGTCCGCATTCGCATCCGCGGAGGATTTCTACCACCGCCCTCGCTTTGGCAACGTGCACCTTCTGCATATCACCGATTGCCATGCCCAGCTTCTCCCCATCTACTACCGCGAGCCAAGTATCAACATCGGTATAGCGGCTGCGAGCGCACGTCCGCCACACCTCGTAGGAGAGGCATTGCGCCGCCACTATCGATGGGAGAAAGGTTCGCGGGAAACGTATGCATTCTCCGCGCTCGATTTCCCCGAAGCCGCGCGTCGTTATGGCAAGGTTGGCGGATTCGCGCATTTGGCAACGTTGCTCAAGCGCCTGCGATCCGAGCGCCCCAACGCGCTTGTGTTGGACGGCGGAGATACTTGGCAAGGCTCGGCGACCGCGCTTTGGACGCATGGCCAGGATATGGTGGATGCTTGCAAGTTGCTGGGCGTAGAGGTGATGACCGGGCATTGGGAATTCACTTTGGGCGCCGCCCGTGTGCAGCAGATCATCGAGCGCGACTTCGCCGGCAAGATCGATTTTCTCGCGCAGAATATTCAGACGCGGGACTTCGCAGATCCTGTATTTGCCAGCCATGTGATCAGGGAATTGAACGGCGTTCCGGTGGCGATAGTCGGTCAAGCATTTCCGCATACGGCAATTGCCAATCCCGCGCATTTCGTACCCGAATGGAGTTTCGGGTTACACGAAAACAAACTTCGCATGCTGGTCGAAACCCTGCGGGCGAAGGGCGCGCGAGTAGTCGTATTGCTCTCCCACAACGGCATGGACGTAGATCTGAAACTTGCTTCCAGAGTGCATGGGATCGATGTCATTCTCGGGGGCCACACCCACGACGGTGTTCCCGTACCGGTGTGGGTCAAGAATAGCGGTGGCCGAACATTGGTGACCAACGCGGGATCCAACGGCAAATTCGTCGGCGTCTTGGATCTGGATGTGAAAGCCGGGCGATTGAAGGACGTGCGCTATGCGCTGCTACCCGTGTTCGCCAACCTCCTTCCTGCCGATTCTTCGATGGCGGCTTTGATCGCGAGCACACGCGCGCCGTTCGAGACTCAACTCAATGAAAAGCTCGCTGTCACGGAAGGGTTGCTTTACCGACGCGGAAATTTCACGGGCACTTTCGACCAATTGTTGTTGGACGCATTGATGGAAGTGAAAGGGGCGCAGATCGCGCTCTCGCCCGGATTTCGCTGGGGCACTACGCTGCTTCCCGGAGATGCGATCACCGCAGAGGACGTATTCAATCAAACGGCGATTACCTATCCGGCAACCACCCTCACGGACGTGACTGGGGCACAGATCAAGAATATTCTGGAAGATGTGTGCGACAACTTGTTCAACCCCGATCCATACTTTCAGCAAGGTGGCGACATGGTTCGCGTCGGGGGCATGACCTACGCCTGTCGCCCGAACGCAAAGATGGGCGCGCGCATCAGCGACATGCGTTTCGGTGATCGGCTCATCGATCCGGCCGCGACGTACAAGGTGGCAGGGTGGGCGCCGGTTTCGGAGGGCGCCACGGGCACACCTGTTTGGGATGTTTTACGAGATTTTCTCAAGGCGCATCCGGTCGTCGCGCCTCTCAAACCCAACTTACCTCGCGTGATGGGTGTCAAAGGTAATTTGGGGGTCTCGAACTGATTCATTTCTGCACGGCCGCCAGTAGTTGGGTCTGGGTATGAAGCTTCGCAACCGTAGAGGCGCACACCGTGGAAACGAGCGCGCGGTCGCCTGGGTTGGTGGGCGCATCGACCACCGTCACACCGCCGACCTTACCTGCATGCACCACGCGCCCTCGCCCTTGCCCGGCCGTGTGCAGTGACCACTCCAGATGTCCCAGTTTTCCGTCCGCGCAGTCCACGCTGTAGAGCGCCAGTTGCGAGCGGAAAGCGTACCACTGACCGTCGAACAGATTGAGCCGGGTGCTGGGGTAGTCCCGCAATACTTTGACTTGGATCTCGTCGCCATCGAACTGGATGCTGGAGGTGTCGATCAGAACGCTTTCTTGCTCGGTGGCGTTGATCTCCTTCCATGGGCCGGCGAAGGCGCTGGTGGCGATCAGGCTTAGGGCTAGGGCGAGAATTCCTTTGGCGTTCATGGCTGGCTCCTTACTGCTTGGTATTGCGTGTTGTGTTGGAAGCAGTATCGGCCCGCAACCAATTTGGATCGCGTAAGCATTACCCGGCGCAATGTGCGGTATTCACAGGCCGCGGATCTCGACCTTGCATCGCTTTACGCCACAATGCGATGCAACAGAAATAAGCTGGGGCGAAGTGACTTGTACATAGCCCCCTTTGGTCACGGGCGGAGTCAATACCCCGCCCGTGAAGTCCCTTTTATTGACCTGTGCTAAAGTCATTGCCAGGAAGTTCGGCACGATCTTCATTCCAGCAAGCGATTTAGAACACTTACTACCGACCGAGGAGACGCAAGCATGGCCAAGAAAGCCGGAAACGGAAAATCCAAGTCGCGCGAGTTGCTGCGCTCGCAGCGCTGGTTCGACAATCCAGACAATCCCGAAATGACCGCGCTCTATCTCGAGCGCTATATGAACTGGGGCATCAAGCGCGAAGAGTTGCAAGCGGGTAAACCCATCATTGGAATCGCGCAATCGGGTTCTGATCTTTCGCCTTGCAACCGCCACCATCTGGTGCTGGCTGAGCGGGTGCGAGAGGGCATTCGTGAGGCAGGCGGCATTGCCTTTGAATTCCCGGTGCACCCGATTCAAGAAACCGGCAAACGGCCGACCGCATCTTTGGATCGCAATCTGTGCTATCTGGGATTGGTGGAAATTCTCTACGGCTATCCAATCGATGGCGTAGTGCTTACCACCGGATGTGACAAGACCACCCCCGCACAGTTGATGGCAGCGGCGACTGTGGATATTCCCGCCATCGTGCTCTCGGGAGGTCCGATGCTCAATGGCTGGTTCCGTGGTGAGCGCACCGGCTCCGGCACCATCGTGTGGAAAGCGCGCCAGATGCATGCGGCCGGCGAAATTGACTACGAACAATTCGTGGAACTGGTGGCGTCTTCGGCGCCTTCACCCGGGCACTGCAACACCATGGGTACGGCATCTACGATGAATTCATTGGCGGAAGCGCTCGGCATGTCTTTGCCAGGCTGCGCCGCGCCGCCCGCGCCACATAAGGAGCGTGCGCAGTTGGCGTACGACACCGGCAAGCGCATCGTGGATATGGTGCGGGAAGATTTGCGCCCGTCCAAGATCATGACCAGGGATGCTTTCGAGAACGTCATCGTGGTTAACTCCGCTATCGGCGGCTCCACCAACGCACCCATTCACATGAACGCCATCGCGCGCCATATCGGCGTCAAACTCGACAACGACGATTGGGAGAAGCTCGGTTATGAAATTCCGCTATTGGTGAATCTTCAGCCCGCTGGGCAATACTTGGGTGAGGAATATCACCGTGCCGGTGGAGTGCCTGCGGTGGTCAATGAACTCATGAAGGCGGGCAAGATCCACAAAAGCGCGCTCACGGTGAACGGGAAGAGCATCGGCGACAACTGCAAGAATCGCCCGGTGCAAGACTTCGATGTGATCAAGCCTTACAAGAAACCGATGCTGAAGGAGGCAGGTTTCCTGAATATGAAAGGCAATTTGTTCGACAGCGCGATCATGAAGACGAGCGTGATCTCGGATGAGTTTCGCCGGCGCTATCTGTCCAATCCCACGGATCTCAATGCTTTCGAAGGTCGTGCCATCGTGTTTGATGGACCGGAGGATTATCACAAGCGCATCGATGATCCCAAGTTGAAAATCGACGAGACTTGCCTGTTGTTCGTGCGTGGAACGGGGCCGAAAGGCTACCCCGGCGCGGCGGAGGTGGTGAACATGCAGCCTCCGACGCATCTCATCAAGAAGGGCGTTACGGCCCTGGCGTGTATCGGCGATGGACGGCAATCAGGAACCTCAGGCTCGCCTTCCATTCTCAACGCGTCGCCCGAAGCAGCCAGTAACGGCGGATTGGCGATTATTCAAACGAACGATCGCGTGCGTATCGATCTCAATAAACGCACGGCGGATATTATGATTTCCAAGGAAGAGCTAAAGAAGCGCCACGCCGTGCTTGCCAAGAACGGTGGCTATCAGTACCCCGATCATCAAACGCCTTGGCAGGAGATCCAACGCGGGATGGTGGATGAGCTCGCCAATGGCATGGTGCTGAAGCCTGCGGTCAAGTATCAGAGGATCGCCAAGAGCAAGGGGATTCCTCGCGATAACCACTAACCCGCGAAGGGCGCGGTTCGTAGGGTGGCGTTAGGCGGGGCTTCATCGCGCCGCACCCACCACAATTATCGCGGCGTGGGCATGTCCTGTACGGCGCAAGGCGCTGCGCTTTTCCGCCCTACCATGATGTACACGAGATAGGCTTACTGAATGACGTATCCCATCTTAAGAAGCTGTTGGTAGATGGCGTTGCGCTTACCCATTACATCGGCAGGGCGCGTTTCGCGTGCGCGCTTTGCTTCGTCGGCAGTATAGGGGGCGAAATCGGTAGGTAACGAGTCACCCGCGAATTGCCGAATCATCCAGGTGGTGACCGCCGCCGCGCGTTCGTCAGGCAAACGCGCACTGAGCAATCCGGGGACTTGCATGACGAACTCGCGCCCTTCGGGGAGGCGTTGAAAGTGTCCGACTTGGCCGACGAAATTGGGAATGCCCTTCTCGGGATTTCCGTTGCCGTTCTGCCCGTGACAGCCGGAACAATGCAACAGAAAATCGATTCGCGCACGCGCCGCAGCTATATCCTGTGCGCGCGCAGCGGCAGGAGATAACGCGACCACGGCGACCAGAACCGCACACACCAGGATCTTCATATAAGAGCTAAATCTGTCCGGTCGCAGCGCGGCGGCCGGACAGATTTAGCTAGGCGTTAGCCACACCGACGATGACCGACACGGTGCAGTGGTACATCGTTTGTTTATCGGCCATGCACCAGTTGATGTCGTTGTGCACGCCCATGCTGTAGCCGGGACGTTCGCCTTCGTTGTAGTTGCATAGGCAGCGTGCGCAGGCTGTCTTGCCACAGCAGTCGTTGTAGCTGACCAGGTAGTCCTTGCCGTCTTTCGGATTCTTGCAGGTGCCTACCCAGGTGACTTTTGAGGCTTGCGTTCCAGGAGGGCAGGAAGTAACGGTGCCGCCGCAACAGGTGCATAGGAACCCGTCGATGGCGCAGTTGCGCCAGTAGTCGCAGCTTTGCGGATCGTCGTTCGGTCCGGCGGCGGCTTCGCCGTGCTGTGCATGCGCCACGCCCCCAGAACGATCAAAGGGCAGCATCGGTAACACCGCGCCACCCACTAGCACCGTGCCGATCCTGGCGATGGCGCTACGCCGTGAGGTGCTTTGCGCCGCGCTGCGTACGTGACGCTCGCTCAAACGATCAATCCACTGTTCGATGAGTTTTAGCATTTTCGTTCTCCCGTGGTTGCTTATGTCAGCTACGAATTCGTTGGCAAGCGCTTAGGCAGTGCCCGTGCGTTGCAAATAGTCCTGCACCGAGGCGACGCCGATTTCCTTGGCGTTGAACAGACTTTCCAGCTGTTCGCGATTGTTGATCAACCCCTTTGCCCGAATGACGCCGTGCTCATCGAGCAGCACGGCGTAGGGCAGGCGGCTTACCCGGTAAGTCATGCCCAGATCCGTCGATAGCACATAGGGGAACTGCTGCAACTTGGCGTCGCGATAAAAGGCCAGATGTTGTGTGGATTCGCCGTCGCTGGCGACTACCACGTCGAGCCAGCTCTTCTCAGCGTGCGAGGCCGATTTCAGAATGGGCAGCAGCTTCTTGCACACCGGGCAGGTGGGGGACAGAAAGAATATGAGTTGGCTTCGGCTGCGCGCGCCACCGATGGCGATGTTGCCGCCGCCCAACGACGCGAGATCGAAGGTGGGTGACGCCTCGCCCAGCTTGGGGCCAGCGTCGGTGATCAGAGCACCCATGGGGGCGACGCGCTCGTACAGAATGCCGACTTGGCGCGCTAGCGCCCACAACGCGATGATCACGCCGAGCATGAGCACCCAAAGCACAGCGTTCGAGATGGTGATGCTGGTCATGACAACGAACTCCCGTTTTGGCCGGACTGCTCCGTGCGCGCCATGCGGCTGGCTTGGCGCATCAACTCATCGGCCATGAGATAGGTCATGTAGAAAGCGAGCACGCCAAGGATAAGTGTCACCATATCGAGCCAAGCGAAGCTACGCTCGACGGTGGGGCCACTCACCGCCACCGCGGCTGCCGCGAGTATGGCGTTACGTACCACCAATCCCCAGGCAAGCGGGTGGGCGGCGCCTCCGCAACCGCAATCTATATAGTTGCGGCCGCGCACCAGATTGATGGCAATGGATACCGCATAGAGAAGTAGCAACGCAGCGGTTCCAATCAACGCCAGGTTGCGCGTGGCGGGCAGCAGCAGGCCAAGACCCAGCGCTGTCTCGGCCATGGGGACTGCTCGTGTAACCGGGCCAAGAAACGGCTCCGGCAGTAGACGATAGCCCGCCAGCGCAGACAAGAAGACGTTGGGTTCGGCGAACTTGTGCCAAGCCGCGCCAAATAGGACGAGCGCCAGCACACCGACCACGATGCCGGCAGCGGCGGGATCAGCCAGGAGTACTTCCAAATCCATTCAGTGGCTCTCTTCGATCTGTGCGCTAGTTCGACTCGATCTGACTCGGGAAGGTGCCGATGGGGAAGCTGCCGAGCTCCTTGGGTTCCGCGCCCAGGTTCATGATGACCAGCGAGGCCTTGAGTGCGTTGATAGCGAACAGCTTCGACCCGTCCGTGGAAGTGCTCACCGCTGTCGAGTCATTACCCGGCAGCGTCAAGATGCGTTGCTTGCTGCCCCAATCGAAGCCCCAGATTTCCTTGGCGGGAAGTTTGTGGCTGCCTTCCTTGCCGCCTTCATGCATGGTGACAAACATCCGTCCTGAGGCCGCGTTCAAAGCCAATGGTTGATAACCACCTGGACGCCAACCTTTCGCACGCTCGTCCGCGTTCACCAACGACCACTTGCCGGCGGCCATCGCCTTGGGCCCGCTCAAGTCCACGCTTACAACGTTGCCGGTGAAGCTTACAAAATGATAGGTGTCCCCGGTGGCTTCGCCTTGAATGAACAGGGCGTCGGCGCCGGCATCGAAGATTACGTCCGAAACGCTGCGTGCAGTGGCTCTTCCGTCGTTGTTGAAGGTGACCATTTCCATTTTGCCGTCGCCGCATAGGGAGCCGTAGCGATTGGGCTGGGATTTGACAGGATAGATGGCATAACAGCCCGGCATTTCGATCTCCGACACGGCTTTCCTCGCCTGCAGATCGACCACCGTCACGGAGGTGGCGGGGGTGGCGTTCTGCACGAACAACCAACGGCCGTCGGAAGACAGGCTCAACATCCACTTGTAGTTGAGGGCCATTGCGCGCTTATGACTTATTCGGATCTCATGTTTGAAGCTCAGCGTGTCCGCGTCCCATACTTCAACAATGCTGGCCTTCGTGCCGCGCTGGCCACGTGAGTAATAAGAAGTCGCAATGTAGATTTCCTTGCCGTCATGGCTCAATTTGACTTGACCGGCGAACCCGGTGCCGATGACCCCCTGATAGTCACCGGTGTCGGCGTCGACCACGTGCAGCTTGCCATCGGCGATGTTGTTGATAGCGATATCGGGCACATAGACCCGGTTCTTCGCCTTGATCCTTTGCTCAACGGATAAGGTCTCCACGGGTAGATCCGCTATTGCCGGTGCCTGAAATACGCACGCGACGGCGGTGACCAACATGCGCACGGGCATGACTCAGGGCTACGTGCTGCCCAAGGCCCTGATCAAGAAAGTCATTCCCCAGATGGCGGACCTGGCGAAACTCCCCGTCGAGGATCACGTGTTCTATACGCCCATCAAACGAATGCCCGAGGGATTCTCACCAGCGGATCGGCAACGGTTGACCGTGGCCTACGCCGACATGGTGAAGACGAAGATTATTCCCGCGTTCCAGAATCTCCATGACTTTCTCGCTGGGGAATACCTGGCGGCGGGGCGAGACACATCCGGGATTGCGGCCATTCCGAACGGGAAGGAGTACTACCAGTTTTTGATTCAGTCGTTCACCACGACGGACCTCTCCGCCGAGGAAATCTTTCAGCTGGGACAACGGGAGGTGCAGCGGCTGCTGAATGAAATGGAGAAACTCAAGGGGAGCATCGGGTTTCGTGGAGATCTCAGGGCGTTCTTCGAACACGTCCGCACGCGGAGCGAGTTGATGCCGTTCAAACAGCCGCAACAGGTCATCGATAATTTTAACGCCATTCATCAGCGGATGCAGCCGTCGCTAAAAAAGCTGTTTAACCTAATCCCCAAG
>JANNFC010000605.1:0-5526 GCA_031379405.1 Betaproteobacteria bacterium
CTCTACGGTGGCGCGGAACTCATCTGCAAGCGATTGGGGGAAATTACTGACGGCAAGTTCCAGATCCGCCCCTTTGCTGCCGGCGAGATCGTACCCGGCACTCAGGTGTTGGACGCTGTACAGGCCAACACAGTGGAGATCGGGCACACGCCCACCTACTATTACTTCGGCAAGGACCCGGCATTTTCCTTTGGCACTGCTGCCCCCTTTGGCATGAACCAGCGGCAGAATTTCGCGTGGTGGTACTTCGGCGGTGGCGCGGAGGCGATGGCGCCACTGTTCAAGGAGTATGGCTGCGTGGGTTTTCCCGCCGGCGGGACTGGTTGCCAGATGGGGGGTTGGTTTCGCAAGGAAATTAAGTCCATCGAGGACCTGAAGGGACTGAAGTTCCGAGTTGGTGGTATGGCGGGGCTAGCCCTCACCAAGATCGGTGTCGTACCGCAGATGATCGCGGGTTCCGATGTCTATCCCGCGCTGGAAAAAGGCACCATCGACGCCGCCGAGTGGGTAGGCCCATACGATGATGAGAAGCTGGGATTCAACAAAGTCGCCAAGTTCTACTATTACCCGGGCTGGTGGGAAGCCGGTCCCATGACGATGACGTTGATCAATGAGAAGAAATGGAATGAGCTGCCCAAGGCTTATCAGTCCGCTTTGCAGACCGTGTGCTCCGAAGCCTGCCACTGGATGGTAGCCAAGTACGACGCGCAGAACCCGGTGGCACTGCGCCGCCTGATTGCTTCGGGTACCAAACTGCGCCCTTTTCCCAAACCCGTTCTCGAAGCCTGCGAGAAAGCCACCTTCGAACTCTATGACGAGTTGATGGCCAAGAGCGCGCATTGGAAGCGCATCTATCCGGCGTGGAAGAAATTCCGCGATGACCAGTTCCTGTGGTTCCGCGTTGCGGAAGCGGCGTACGATGGATACGCCTTCCATTCGAAGATCGGCAATAGGTAGTCATGCTGTTCATAAATTTAGTATTATTGTTTTCCGAGGAGACCTATGAAGCGCAGATCGTTTCTTAAACAAGCAGCCATCGGCGTCGGGGTCGGTGTCAGCGCCGTCGCGGCCCCAGCAATTGCGCAATCCAACCCCAGCATTCAGTGGCGCATGGCGTGCAGCTGGCCCAAGAGTTTGGACACCATGTATGGTGGCGCCGACCTCATGTGCAAAAGAATCGCGGATTTGACCGACGGCAAGTTTCAAATCAGACCCTTCGCCGCCGGCGAAATCGTTCCCGCCGCGCAGGTGCTCGACGCCATTCAAGCCGGAACCGTAGAGATCGGACATTCCGCGCCGACCTACTACTTCGGCAAGGACCCTGCCTTCGCTTTCGGTACCACGGTGCCCTTTGGAATGAACGCGCGGCAGAATTATTCGTGGTGGCATTACGGTGGCGGAGCGGAAGCCATGGCGCCTTTGTTCAAGGAGTACGGCGTCGTCGTTATTCCTGCGGGCAACACGGGCGCGCAGATGGGCGGATGGTTTCGCAAGGAAATCAAAACCGTTGAAGATTTCAAGGGATTGAAGTTTCGTATTGCCGGTATCGCCGGGCTGATCGTCGCCAAGATCGGAGGCGTGCCGCAGATGATCGGCGGACCGGACATCTATCCCGCGCTAGAAAAGGGGACCATTGATGCCGCCGAGTGGGTGGGACCCTATGATGATGAGAAGTTGGGATTCAACAAGGTCGCGAAGCATTACTACTATCCGGGATGGTGGGAAGGCGGACCCATGCTCACCGCCATGATCAACGAGAAGAAATGGAATGAGTTGCCCAAGGCATACCAGACTGCGATTACCGTGGCCTGCGCTGAAGGCTATGCCATGATGCCGGCACGCTACGACGCGCTCAATCCGGCCGCCTTGCGGCGCTTGGTGGCGAGTGGTACCAAACTCAGCGCCTTTCCCAAGGCGGTTATCGAAGCCTGCGAAAAGGCCGCCTACGAGGTCTACGCAGAACTTGGCGCCAAGAGCGCTCATTGGAAACGTATCTATCCTCAGTGGAAAAAATTCCGCGACGATGAATTCCTGTGGTATCGCGTTGCGGACTACGCCTACGATAGCTACGCGTTCAACTCCAAGCTCGGCGTTGGCAAGTAGTCGGCGTATTACCGATCCCGACGGCCCATTCGATGCATCGGATGGGCTTTTTTTTTGATCCGTTAACCCGACCTTCGCCATTCGTCGTTTTCCGCGAGCTGACTTTTTGTGTCCGCTACGGGTGATGATCGCGTCCGAGCGCTGGTAAACTCGACGGACGAACCAAAACGGAGGAAATACGGTGATTATTCATCTGGTGAAGGGGATCGCGGCCATCGCGATAGTCTGCGGAGCGCCGGCCGCGGTGGCCATGGACAACGAACCGAGCGACTTTTTCGGCATCGAATGGGGCGCCCCCATAGACAAGTACCGGCCAGAACTAAAGGCCCTGACCGAAGATGAGCAATCCGGACACTACCGGCGCCTTGCGGACCGCCCGTATTTCGCTGGCGTCGAAGTCAGACGCATCAGCTACCATTTCTACAAGGGTGACTTTGTCAGCGGCACTATTCTCACGGTCGGCTCCAACGACTTGAACCGTATCCTTTCTCATCTGAAAGACCGCCACGGTGCGGCGACAACGTCCAACCCAAGACATCGTGTGCACGCTTGGGAGGGCGAGCGCGCGGGCGTTACCGTCTCGTGTGATATGGCCATCAGTTGTTACACGGAGTTCTACGACAAGGCACTGCGCCTGCAGGAGATCGCCGCGACCAGCAAAGACGCGAAACAGGATAGCGATTAGCCCGCATTGACCGGATGGACGCCGGCCTGCTTGCACAGTATGTTTTCAACGGCTTGATGCTAGGGATGATCTACGCTTTAGTGGCCGTGGGCTTCACGCTCTTCTTCGGCGTGCTTGATGTCATCAAGTTCTCTCACGGTGATGTGTTGATGGTAGGTGCGTTTACGGGGTATACCGTGTACCTCGGGCTGGAGGCGGGTGGTATGCATTCTCAGCTATTTCAGTTTCTTGCCGTACTGCTCATCCCCATAGCCGTCATGGCGCTACTGGGTGCGGCCATCGGAAAGTACTTGGTGTTGCCGCTGCGTGCCGCACCCCCGCTCAACGTGTTGTTGATTACGTTGATGGCCGGCACCGGCCTACGCGAGCTGATTCGCACGCAATTTCCGAACGGGTCCAATCCGAAGCCATTTCCCTCCTTGTTGCCCAGCGACGCGCTCAACTTCGGTGCGCTAACACTGCGCTACGACAGTGTGATTTTGTTGCTGCTCGGGTTGGGTGCAATCGTGCTGGTGCATCTGCTCATGACGCGATCAAAGCTGGGGCTGGCCATTCGAGCCGTCGCGCAAGACGGCGAGACCGCCAGCATGATGGGCATCAACTTTGAACGCACGGTGTTGATGACCTTTGGTATCGGTTCGGGACTGGCGGCGTTGGCCGGAGTGACCAATGGTCTGTACTACAACGAGATCAACTTCGGCATGGGACTACTACTGGGCGTGATCGGTTTCAGCGCGGCGGTCGTGGGCGGGTTGGGCAATATTTATGGCGCTATCCTCGGTGGGTTTCTGTTCGCGGCGCTGCAGACCATTGGTGCCGTGCTGCTGCCGGTAGCCAGTGCGTACAAGGATGTGTTCGCCTTTGCCGTCATCATTCTCATCATGGCGTGGAAGCCCACCGGCCTGATCGCCGAGCGCAGCGCGGAGAGAGTATGACGGCACGGCGCCCACAATCCAACTTAGTCGTCGCGGCGGGCGCCATCGCGGTTTTCGCTGTTATCGGCTATCTGTTACTGGTCGCGGACGAGCAGCGGCACGTTGCTATCGTAGCCGTGACATCCATCGTGGTGCTCTTCATTGCAGGACCGGTAGGGGCATTGCGAAAACTCGAAGCTACGCACGCCGGCTATCCCATGAGCGTGAACTCCATGGTTGTGGCGGCGGCGTTGGTGTTGATGGCAGCTTTTCATGCCGATCACTTCGCCCTTCTCATGCTGGTTAAGGTGATGCTGTTCTGCATCGCCTGCCTGGGGCTAAACGTTCAATTCGGATACGCCGGTGTAGTGAACTTCGCGGGGGCTGCCTTCTTCGGCATCGGAGCCTACACCGCTGCGGTGTTGGCCCGACATACGCCCGTACCGCATCTCATCATTCTTGTGCTGGGCGGCGCGGTGGCCGCGATCATCGGATTGATTCTTACCTTGCCGATGCTGCGCACACGCGGCCACTACGCGGCATTGATCACCATCGCGTTCGGTATTTTGTTTAGGACCTTTCTGGAAGTAAACGATACCCTCGGTGGCCCACAAGGTCTGAAAATCCCGGGACTGAAGGTCGGGGGATTTTCCTTCAACGACAACATCGAGTACGGCGAAACCGGAGAGATTTCCTTCTACTTGGGCTATGCCCTGCTAACGCTGATCGTCTTGATCGTTGCCTTTGCGTTGGTCAAGCGCCTGGAACGCTCCTGGATCGGTCTGTATCTGGACGCCATACGTATCGACGAGATCGCAGCATCGGTGTTCGGCGTCAACGTGGGGCGCTGGAAGGTTCTTGCCTTCGCGTTCGGCAACTTTCTTGTAGGACTGGCGGGCGCCATCTACGCGGTAATGACGGGGTTCATTGCGCCGGCGGATTTCGCCTTGAGCGATTCGCTGATCCTCGTATCCATCGTCATCTTGGGCGGCGTGGGCAATCCCTGGAGTGTGATTCCGGCGGCGGCGCTCATCATTGTGCTGCCCGAAAAACTTCAGGTCATCCAGGAATACCGGATCTTGTTGTTCGCCATATTGGTCGTGCTGATCTTGCGTTTTCGCCCTGACGGTTTGATTCCGCGTCGTCTGCGCAGACTTGCTTCAGCATGAGTCTGCTGAACTGCCGCAATCTCACCGTTCGCTTCGGCGGTTTGACCGCGCTCAACCGGCTAAGCTTGGCGGTCGATGCGGGGGAGATTCTGGGTTTGATCGGCCCCAATGGTTCGGGCAAGACCACGTGCTTCAACGCCCTCACCGCGCTTTATCCCTTAGCCGAGGGCGAGATGGAATTCGGTGGTCGCTCGCTCGCTTCACAAACGCCGCAACAGATCTACGCCGCCGGCATCACGCGAACTTTTCAGCGCTCTCGCCTATGCCTATCGCTGTCGGTGTTCGACAATCTGATGATCGGCAATCATCGCGAATTGGCGCGTGGTTTCCTGTTCAATCTGTTGCAACGCAAGGCACTCGCAAGGCAGATCGACGCGAATGTGGAACACGCGCGCGCGCTGCTGGCTTCCTTCAATGCGAAATTGCCTGGACGATTGTTTGACGCCGCCGGATCCTTAGGCATGATCGACCGCCGTCGCGTGGAAGTGTGTCGCGCGCTCATCAGCCGTCCCAAACTCCTTCTTCTCGATGAGCCCTCGGCAGGGATGACGCATGAGGAAACACGCGAGTTGATGGACGATATTCTGCTGGCGCGCAAGGCCTCTCCCGAGTTGGCGATCATCCTTATCGAACACGAAATGGGTGTGATAGAGCG
>JANNFC010000609.1:0-2429 GCA_031379405.1 Betaproteobacteria bacterium
CAAGCGCTTCCGCTACGGTGGTAGCAAGGTCGCGAATCTGAAAGTTCCAAGTGTCGCTGCCCGTGTTCACGACTACGAACTCACCACCGCAATCATTCGCGCGGCGAAGGCCCCATTCCATGGCGCGTGCCATATCGTTCACGTGGATAAGCGGGCGCCAAGGCGTGCCGTCGCTTAAGACCTTGATCTTGCCCGTCGTGAGGGCAGATGCCACGAAATCGTTGAGCACCAGGTCCAGGCGGAGACGCGGGCTTAGACCGCAGGCAGTGGCGAAGCGGAGGCATGTCACCTGAAAGCGATCGTCTGCTAGCGATCGCAGGCCCTCTTCCAGCGCGACTTTGGATCGGGCATACGCGGTAAGCGGGGCCACAGGGTCGGTTTCGGTGCGCGCCGCGTCGGACCCTGCACCGTAGACGCTACAGCTTGATGCGAATATAAAACGGCGCACCCCGGCTACTTTGGCTAGCCGTGCGAGCCGCAGCGAGGCGTGGAGGTTGATGTCTTCCGTAGGCTGCTCAAAGGTGTTGCCCATGGGGTCATTGGAAATGGCGGCCAAGTGAACGATGGCATCGACGCCGCGCAGGTCTTCTGCCGATAGGTCGCGCAGATCGCAGTAGCGTTGCAGGTCATACTGGCGATCGGGCCAGAGGATTGGATTGAGCAGGCACCCCGCAAACAGCCCTGTGTCGAAACCTACCAGGAATGAGTCGGGCATGGTCCGCCTTAAGTAGGCACCCAAAATGGGGCCGATGTAGCCTTGATTTCCAGTAACAAGAATTCGGTTGCTTTTGCTTACCATGACTTCCACGGTGCCATACCGCTTTCCCAGAGTTGTTCGAGATTTAGCTTTTCCCGCAGCGTGTCCATTGGGAGCCAAAAGCCGTCATGCTGCCAGGCTTTCAGCTCGCCCATGGCCGCTAGCCTGACCAGCGGGCCGCTTTCCCAACTGCAGTCGTCGCCGTCGATTAGGTCCAAGCAGCGCGGCGAGAGGATGAAGAAGCCGCCATTTATGAAGCCGCCGTCGCCAGTCGGCTTCTCCATGAAGCCAGTGACGTGGTCACCATCCAATCGCAGCGCGCCAAAGCGACCGGGTGGCCGAACAGCCGTGATCGTGGCCCATTTCCCGTGCTGACGATGAAACGCTAGCTGTGCCCGGAAGTCGACGTCTGAGAGCCCGTCGCCATAGGTGAGAAAGAAGGCTTCCTCACCCTCGAGATAGCTAGCCACGCGCTTAAGACGGCCGCCTGTCATCGTCCGATCGCCCGTATCCACCAGCGTCACTTTCCATGGTTCAGCGTTGCGTTGGTGCACCTGCATGCTGTTAGAAGCCATGTCAAACGTGACATCGGACATATGAAGAAAGTAGTTAGCGAAATACTCCTTGATCACGTAGCCCTTGTAGCCGCAACAGATCACGAATTCGGTAAAGCCTTGTGTTGAATAGAGCTTCATGATGTGCCACAAGATAGGTCGGCCGCCGATTTCCACCATAGGCTTTGGGCGGGTGTGGGATTCCTCGGCAATTCGCGTACCGAGACCACCCGCGAGGATGACGCATTTCATTTCTTATCTCTCTCGGAAAGGGATTCGATAGTCCATTTAAGCAGGGGACGAACTGCACCCGGTACGGATCCCCGATACCCGGCACGCGTCAATACGCCATCTAAGGGGTCCCGAATGTTGAATATCAGGGCACCTTGCTCATTGAAATGCACTTCGAGACTAGGCTCGAATGAGCTGAGTGCAAGTCCAACAGAGTAAAGTCCGTCGTTGAGGAAATTTCCCGGAATGTGGCATTCGGCTCGGTAGTCTCCCGGAGAATGGGCGCAGGCATTCGTTCCGGAAGTTACAAATGCACAACTGCCATCTGCCCTGTAGAAATGAAAATTAGGAACCAGGCGAAAGTTCATCGACGCAGTGATCCGATACACCATCCGTACTAAAACGCCTTCCGTGATGTCAATTTCAGCTGAGGGGACACCGGCGCTGTTGCAGACGGTGCCATTTAGCAACTGTGCAACAGAGTTGCCCACTGCTCGCCCTGAAACCTCATAGTCAACGGATCCGGAAGAAATTGCAGCGCCCTCTGTTCGCCCTCCATAGGTCAGAACAACTTCGCTGGCGCTACCCTGCGCAACCAACTGACCTTGATCCAGCAACAATCCATGCTGACAAAGCGAGCTGATCATCGCCATATTGTGACTCACAAACACAACGGTCCGCCCTTGCCGTTTGCTCACATCCTCCATTTTGCCAATGCACCTTTTCTGAAAAGCTGCATCTCCAACGGCAAGCACCTCGTCAATGATCAAAATGTCGGGCTCAAGGTGAGCAGCGACCGCAAACGCAAGCCGGACATACATACCACTCGAATAGCGCTTAACGGGCGTATCAAGAAACTTCTCGACTTCTGCAAAAGCGACGATTTC
>JANNFC010000674.1:0-3293 GCA_031379405.1 Betaproteobacteria bacterium
TCGCTACAGGAGTTTCTCAAGTCACGTCATCCGGTTTGGAATGTGGTCGGCCGCGTGCATTTCAATCTTGCCGAGAATCGCAAGGATCCAGAAGCGCCGTTTGCTTTTCTCGCCACGTACACCTCACGTGTGTCAGCACACGGAAAGGCGCAGCATTTACCACTTTTGCAGGCGCTGACGGAGTTCTCCGACGGCAGGAGCCAGGGACGGCTGCTCGCTCTGTTGATGCCGGTGCAGCGCGCCAAGGAACAATGCGGCTGGCTGCGGGCCATGGTGGACGCCGGCGATATTTATCACCCGCTGCGCTGGTCGCCCACCGACGCCTATCAGTTCCTCATGGACATACCAAAGCTGGAGGCGGCTGGCATCGTCGTACGTGCGCCGGGCACTTGGCAGGCAGGCCGCCCTGCGCGCCCGCTGGTCAAGGCGAATGTGGGGGCACGGCCACCCTCGTCGCTGGGCGTGGACGCGCTGCTGGACTTCAACATGGAGCTCACCCTCGATGGCGAGCGGCTGAGCGCCAGCGAGGTCAAGGCCTTGTTGTCCGGTGTAGAGGGCTTGCAATTTATCCGCGGGCGCTGGGTCGAGGTCGACAGCAAGAAGCTCGGCCGTATGCTGGAACGATTCCAGGCCATCGAGCAGGCGGCAAAGGAAAATGGTCTGCCCTTTACCGACGCGATGCGTCTAGTGGCGGGGGCGGCATTTGAGGACGCGGATGCTTCCGCCGATGCCGACTGGTCGCAACTGGTCGCCGGTCCCTGGCTCGCCGAGACGCTCCAGGCACTGCGCCAACCTGAGGGTTTGGCGCAAGTTGATCCCGGGCAGGAACTCAAGGCCACATTGCGACCTTATCAACAGGCCGGTGTTCGCTGGCTATATCTTCTCACCCGACTGGGACTGGGTGCCTGTCTTGCCGATGACATGGGCCTCGGCAAAACCATTCAAGTGCTCGCTCTGCTGCTCGTCCTCAAGCGCGAGCACAAAGATCTCCGCCCCAGCCTATTGGTCGCGCCGGCGTCCCTTTTGGCCAACTGGGCCGCCGAAGCCGAGCGCTTCTGCCCCAGTTTGCGCCTACTGATCGTGCATCCGTCGACGTTGCCGGCCACTGAGCTGCAAGCGCTCGATTCGCAGCGATTGAGTGGTGTCGATCTGGTCATCACCACCTACGGTTACCTCCTACGCTTGTCGGCACTCGAAGGTGTGCAGTGGCGCGTGGCCGTCCTCGACGAAGCGCAGGCCATCAAGAATCCTGGCTCCAAGCAAACGCGCCAAGTGAAGAAGCTCAAGGCACAATCGCGTATCGTGCTGACCGGCACGCCTGTGGAGAATAGGCTTTCCGACCTGTGGTCGATATTCGACTTTACGCACCCTGGCCTCCTGGGCAACGAGAAGGTCTTCGCCCGCCTGACCAAACGCTTGGCCGAGGCGGAATCCTTTGGCCCGTTGCGCACGCTGGTACGTCCCTACATTCTGCGTCGCCTGAAAACCGACAAGCAGGTGATCACCGACTTGCCGGACAAGACTGAACTCAAGGCCTGGTGTCATCTTAGTCCAGCACAGGCCGCGCAGTATCAGCTCGCTGTAAAGGACCTGGCCGCCGCGCTAGAAGATGCCGAGGGAATTGGGCGGAAGGGGGTGGTTCTCTCCTTTCTCATGCGTTTCAAGCAGATCTGCAATCATCCCTCGCAATGGCTGGGAGATGGGGCCTGGAACGCTGAGGAAAGCGGCAAGTTCGCACGGCTGCGCGAGCTCACCGAAGTCATCGCCGCCAAGCAGGAGAAGGTTTTGGTATTCACGCAGTTTCGCGAAACTACCGAGCCGCTGGCCGCTTTTCTTGGCGCCATCTTCGGTCGCGAAGGTCTTGTGCTGCACGGCGGCACGCCAGTGGCTAAGCGCCGCGAGCTGGTCAAACGATTTCAGGAGGACGAACTCACGCCCTTTTTCGTGCTCTCGCTCAAGGCCGGCGGCGCGGGACTCAACCTGACCGCAGCCTCGCACGTCATCCACTTCGACCGCTGGTGGAATCCTGCCGTGGAGAATCAGGCCACGGATCGTGCCTTTCGCATCGGCCAACAGCGTAACGTGCTGGTGCACAAATTCATCTGCCGAGGCACCATCGAAGATCGCATCGACCAGTTGATCGAATCGAAACAGCAACTGGTCAAGGAAGTGCTGGAGGGCAGTGCAGAACTCCTTCTCACTGAGATGAGCGACGGCGAGCTGCTTAATCTGGTGAAACTCGACATTCATTCTGCCCAAGAAATCTGATCTAACAGGAGTCACTCTATGAGCTTCTATGGTTGGAAGCCTTACGTCTCGGTTGCCGAGCGACGCAGGAAGGCTGAAAAGCAAATCGCAAGCGCGAAAAAAACCGGCAAGAACCTGTCGCCGGTAGCGGCCTCAAAAGGCGCCATTGCCAAGTCCTTTTGGGGCAAGGCATGGTGCGACAACTTGGAACGCTACAGTGACTATGCCAATCGCTTGCCGCGCGGACGCACCTACGTACGCAACGGCTCCGTCATCGATCTCAAGATCACAGAGGGCGAAGTGCGGGCGCAGGTGATGGGATCGAGTTTATACAAGGTCACCGTCAGCGTCACGGCCGTTCCTCCGAAGCAATGGCAATCCATCAGCGCCGATTGCGCGGGCTCGATCGATTCCCTGGTAGAACTTCTGCAAGGTCGGCTTTCCAAGGCTGTGATGGCGCGTATTTGTACGCAGAACACCGGTTTGTTCCCGGTGCCAAAGGAAGTTCAATTTAGCTGCAGCTGCCCGGACTGGGCTTCCATGTGCAAGCACGTCGCCGCCGTCCTCTACGGCGTGGGCGCGCGTCTTGATGAACAACCGGAGTTGATTTTCACGCTGCGCCGTGTCGATGCCAAGGATCTCATCACGCAGGCAAGCGCCGGCCGGCCCAAATCAAGACAACGCCCGGCCGCCAACAAAGTACTCGACGATGCCCTGGTGGCCGATGTATTCGGCATTGAGATGGCTACTGCCGCTCCAGCGACCAGAGCGGTACCACCTCGCGCCGCGTCGTCGCCGACCAAAGTAGCTAAGACGGCTATGACCCCCAAGTCGTCCGCGGACGCAAAGACTGAAACGACGAAGAAAGCTGTGTCGGATCAAAAACCCAAAAAGTCTAAAGAGGCAACGAAATCATCTGTCGGTTCACGTAAGGCCACCACCATCAAAACGAAGGCCACGGATCGCACTATATTGCCAACTCGAAAAGTCGCGGCAACTCGTCGTGCCTCCGGCCGAGTGGCGAAGGAAAAGTCCCATTGACGTAG
>JANNFC010000680.1:0-3719 GCA_031379405.1 Betaproteobacteria bacterium
CCAAGGGATGCTGGTTGGCTTGTCGAGTAATCCGGAGGCGATGATGATGGGAAGGTGTGCACGGCGATGGAATCGTACATGGACCTCACTGTCGGAGACGTTGACATCGGCTGGGGTATCGATCAGGTCACGGAAGATGTGGCGGGCCTGGGCGTGGGCGTAACCGCGCATGCGTTGGGCGGTCATGCGGTAAAGGCCACTGGCAATGACTAGCAAAGCCATGTCGAAGTCGACTTTCATTCCCACGGCCGATGAGAGCGCATCCATGTGGAAGAAGCGCACGGCATCCGATAGGGCGTTCTCGATCAGGCCGATCGCTACGCGTTTGCGCGTCACGCGGACGATCTCGCCGCAGCGCCGCCCGCTCCGCACGAATAAAGCACAGCGAGGCCCCCGCGATCGTGCGATCGAAGCTCCGGTCGCGAAACGGCAGTCTCTCGCCACGACCGGCGGCGTACTCCTCGTTGCGCTCCACCCTTTCCTGCGCGAAGCGAAGCCACGCCAGGTCGGGATCGAGCCCAACGACGTGCGCGCCCGCGCGCGCCGCAAAACGCCGCGTGAAGTAGCCCGTCCCGCACCCGACGTCAAGCAGCGATTCGCCAGGGAGAAGCCCGAGCGCATCGGCGAGCAACCGGAACTCGGTCTCACCGATCCACGCTCCGCGCGGTCCGCGATACCACGCGTCGTACTCGTCCTGGGTCATTTGGCTGTGCATGCTACCGCTCCAGATCGCCCCGCTTCTGTTCGAACTCCTCGCGGTCAATTTCTCCCTGCGCGTAGCGTTCCTTCAGAAACTCGAGCGCCGTTCTTTCGCGCGGCTCGGTTTTCCCCCAGCGCCCTTCCAGGACCCATCGAATCATCGCTACGACCCCAACGATCACAATGAGCCAAGAAAAGATCATGAAGACCCATCCGACCCCGTGCCCCCACCATCCGAAACCGTCCATCATAGGGAATGCCTCTCTGCGTGCTGTTTCATCACACTGCCAGCAGCGCGTGGGCTGGTTTTGATTTGCCCGGCGAGATGCCCCGCCCGATATACGCGCAACTCTCCTGGCTGGAACGCGTGCGATGAGTCGTCGGCAGTAAGTGGCTCGGTCGCGATCATCACGAGATCCATCGCGGCCGCCGCGGGTGTATTCCGGACACTGCATTCTGCGTAGTGGAGTCGGTCGTGGCCATAGGCGATCAGGTAGTCGCCATCCGACAGGAGGAAATTGAACTTGCCCGAGGACGCGATAAGCTTGCTCACCGCTGCCAGAATTTCGAACCAACCTCCGCCGTCGTTGGGAGACGCCGTGCCGACGTGGTGCGCGATCTCGCCCAGCAGATGACAGAAGGCGTACTCGGAATCGGTCTCCCCCTCGGGTCGGCACACTGCGCTTGAATTGCCGCGCTCGACCTCGACGATCTCGGGCACCAAGCCGTTATGGGCAAAAACCCACTGCTTTCCGCAGCGTGACTCCATGAACGGATGGGTGTTGACGAAGGTGTTGACCCGCGGGTAGCGCGCCTTCCGCACATGGGCGAGGATGAGTTCCGAGCGTACGCTCCGGGCGAGTTGCCCGAAGAGACTACTTGACGCTCCGGCCACAGCTTCTTTATGGAGCCGGAACGCTCCGTTCTCGAGATAAGCGAGCCCCCATCCATCCGGATTATCAGCCGCATGCCCACCGCGCAGGCGGAACGTCTCCAGCGCAGCGCAGACAAATTACTCTTTATGCGTTTCCCCACCATCATCCTTATCCTCGTGGCAAGGTCCTGAGTGCTCGGACCGTCCACCGTGCTCAGCGCTCTTTGCCATCTTCATGCCGCCGCCCATCGCGTGCATGTCCTTCATCTGCTCCCGCATGGTCTGCATGTGTTCGTGCATGAGCTTCTTCCGCTCCTTCGCGTCCTTCGTCTGGTGGATGCGGTTCATCTGTTCCTGCATCTTTTTCATGCGCTCCAGCATTCGCGTTTCATTCGGCGCCGAATCAACCTCAGTGTGACTCCCGCCTCGCCTCCTGCCTTTGATCTGGATCAGACCGCTTGTAACCAGGCATCGATCCATAGTGTCAAGTCACGAGGCGCACCAATACGCGGTACACCAACTGCGCTTCATGTTCACATTTCCGGCGCTAAAACCACCGAAAAAGCCAGTATTTCTCATACGTCACCTTTCCCAGATGCAAGATCATGCTGGGCTGTCGGAGCCGAATTTGGGGCGCAGGGTCAGCGTAGAAATTGCCGCCGCCGAAAGCGGCGCGGCCGTCACCGGTTTCAATAAAACACTCGCCGTCGCCGGCAAAGTGCCGCTGTAAGCCCTTGCCTGTAATCGCATGGGAGATGTTGTGGGCCACCACCTCGGCTTCGTTGTGGGCAAATACGCCTGCCTTCGGCAATGGCTTGTTGATGGACGTGAGCATGATCCCCGTCACGTCGCCGATGGCGAACACGCCCGGAAATTTGGTTTCCATAGTGATGCGATCCACCGGCACCCAGCCACTCTCGTTGCACAGACCGGCATCGCGAACGACTGGCGGGGCGCGGTGGGGTGGAATGTAAGCGAGCAGGTCAAAGTCAGCGGTGGCGCCGTTTGCGAAACCGATTCGACGTTGCACCGGATCAACGGCACTCACCGCGAGGTTCGGGTAGTAGCCAATTCCCTTCGCTTCGATCATTTGGCGCAGCGCACCCGATACCACTGGTCCGGCAACGGGCATCGGGCCGGGTTCCGCCGTGTAGAGGTCGAGCTTCACTCGGTCGCGAACACCGCGCTTGCGGTAGTCATATTCCAGCAGCATAGCGGCTTCGTTCGGCGCACCAGGACATTTGAAAGGCATGGCGCTCACCAGCACTACGATCCGGCCCGAAGTGACCTTAAGGCGTGCGTCACGCAGCGACTCGGCCCCATCCAAGGTGTAGAAGTTGTGGCCCGCAGCGGCAAGTCCCGGTATCGATTGCGGCGCCAGATCGGCACCCAGGGCGACAATCACATAGTCGCCGATGATCTCTTTACCGCTGACGCGCACCGAGCGAGTCGCGGGATCAAACTGCTCGATCGCGCCTAGGATGAGTTCAAGGCCACGTCTGGCCAACGCCGCCATGGGACGGGAGATTCGGTCCGCGCCGCGCTGTCCCACCATCACCCAAAGAAACGAGGGCGAAAAAACGTGCTGGGATTCCCGCTCGATAAGGATGACCCGATGTTCATCACCGCCAAGCAATTGGCGCAGCCGGGTAGCCGCCACTACCCCGCCGATTCCACCGCCTAGGACCAGGACGGTTTTGCCGTGCGCCATGATGACTTGCTCAAAATACGATCACTTTGCCGGCCCACTGCGTCCAGGAGGTCAACTCAGCGAGGCTGCTTCTGTGGGTTCCTCCGATAAGTTCCGAATCGTTGATCGCGCGCGCGTCCATGCAGGTTCCGCACACGCCGACTTCCCCTCCCTGGCGTACTACCCGGCCCAACATGATTTCGATGTTGTAGAAACCCTAGGGCACTTTCTGGCCACATTTGACGCAAGAAGCGGCATCGCCGATCAGGAAAACCTTGACTTCCTCACCTTCGGCCTTCGATAGGGTTCCCGCCAATCGTAGCGCGTTGTAGCGGCGTTCGCTGCCGTAGGCCGCACCATTCAGGATGAACAGAGTCTTCATGGTGTCTTCTCCTTCAACGTTAACTCGTATTCCCCGCGCTCTTGGCGCGGGGACCAACTTCGGGGGTTTCCAAA
>JANNFC010000026.1:0-3867 GCA_031379405.1 Betaproteobacteria bacterium
GGGCAATCAGGCGGTCAGTTCCGTCACCGAGGGCGAGACTTCCGGCACGGCGCTCAATCTGCCCATTCCCGCGGTGCTGAAGGCTGTGTTCGCCTTGTGCTGTGTGCTGTTGTTGATACAAACCCTGGTACACATCCTCCACGATGTGCGCGCCGCCCGGAGCCGCGCATGAGCATCGAATGGATTACGGTATTCATGTTTGGTGGACTTATCCTGTTGCTTGCTTTCGGCGTTCCGCTGGCATTTTCCACCGGCCTCATCGCCGTGGTGTCGGCGTTGATGTTGTTCGGGGTGGACAGTTTGCAACTGATTGCCAGCCGGATTTTTTCCTTCATGGGCGAATACGTGCTGGTGTCCGTGCCCATGTTCATCATGATGGCATCGCTCATGGAACGTTCGGGCGTTGCCAAGGATTTGTTCAACGCCATGCGCGTATGGGCCGGTGGCTTGCCTGGTGGTTTGGCCATTCAGACCATGGTGGCGGCAACGCTGATGGGGGCCATGACGGGCATTATCGGCGGCGAAATTGTTTTGCTTGGATTGATTGCCTTGCCGCAGATGCTGCGCCTTGGATACGACCGCAAGTTGGCCATTGGCACCATCTGCGCCGGTGGTTCGTTGGGCACCATGATTCCGCCTTCCATCGTACTGGTGATCTACGGACTGACGGTGAATGTACCGATCGGCGATCTGTTCACGGCTAATCTCGTCCCCGGGCTGATTCTGTCCGGTACGTACATGCTCTACATTTTTATCCGCTGCCAGCTCAACCCAAAGTTGGGTCCCCCGGCGCCAGAAGCGGAGCGCAACATTCCCGCCATGCAAAAACTCAGACTGATGAGCGGGTTAGCGTTACCGGTACTGGTTATTCTTTCGGTGCTGGGTACAATCTATGCGGGTATTGCATCGGTGACGGAAGCCGCCGCCATGGGTGTCGTCGGAACCGCCATTGCGGCTGCGTTGCGCCGAGAATTCACCTGGAAGATCGTAGCGGAATCCGCCAAACAGACCATGGGTACCTGCGGCATGTTGTTGTGGTTGTCCTTTGGCGCCACGGCCATGATCGGTGTCTACAACCTGGCGGGCGGCCCGGCTTTCATTCACCAGATGATTACGGGTCTAGACGTGCAGCCGGTAGTCATCGTGCTGCTCATGATGGGCATCTTGTTGTTTCTCGGCTGCATCATGGATTGGGTGGGAATCTGTTTGCTCACCATGCCCATCTTCGTGCCCATCATCAAATCCCTGGGTTACGACCCCATATGGTTTGGCGTGCTGTTCTGTCTGAACATGCAAGTCTCCTATCTGTCGCCGCCCTTCGGTCCGGCTGCCTTCTACCTTAAAGGCGTTGCGCCCAAGGACATGACCTTGGACGAGATATTCGGCGCGCTGTGGCCCTTCATACTGCTTCAAATCATGATTCTGACGCTGGTGGTGTTCGTGCCGCAGACGGCGATGTGGTTGCCTTCGCTCAATGATTGAAGTTGGGGAGAGGGAGAGCGCGGAGATAATCACACGATGAAATTCCAAGCCGCTGTTCTGAACGAGATCTCCAAACCGCTATCGATAGAATCCATCGACATGGGCGAGCTCGCCCCAACGGACGTACTCATTCGCGTTCACGCCAGCGGCCTGTGTCACACCGATTTGGAGGTGATCGAAGGCGCGCTCGCCTATCCGCTCCCCATCGTTTTGGGACATGAGGGCGCCGGTGTGGTGGAGGCTGTCGGTAAGGACGTCACCGCAGTGCGCGCGGGCGATCACGTCGTATGTTCCTGGAACCCGCATTGCGGGCAGTGCTTCTACTGCGAGAAGGATTTACCCATCTTGTGCGAATCCTTCGCTCGCCATCAACCGCAAGGACATTTGCTCGATGGTCACTCGCGCTTGTCGAGGGATGGGCAGAAGGTTCATCATTTCTCCGTGGTGTCTTCGCATGCGCAGTACTGCGTAGTGCCCGAGTCGGGCGCCATTGCGGTACCAAGAGAGATTCCATTCGATCGCGCTTGTCTGATCGGCTGCGGCGTGATGACGGGAGTGGGCGCCGTGGTGCGCAAAGCGCAAGTGGAACCCGGAGCCAGCGTGTTAGTCATTGGTTGCGGTGCGGTTGGACTCAATGTGGTGCAAGGCGCGCGTATCGCAGGGGCGCAACGAATCGTCGCGCTCGATCGAGCACCGGCGAAACGCACGATGGCGCTTACCTTCGGAGCAACCGATGAGATTGATGGGATGCAATCGAATGCCGTCGAACAAGCGAAAGCACTGACGTCGGGACGAGGTACGGACTACGTGTTCGAAGCCGCCGGCCATCCCGCTGCGTTTCGATTGGCTATGGAATGCGTGCGGCCGGGCGGACAGGTGGTGTTTCTGGGCAAGGTGAATGTGCAGGAGGAGGTCAGTTTCCGATGGGGAACATTGATGGGAGAGAAGCGCATCGTGCGATCGAGCTATGGCAACGCCAGACCACGGCGGGATTTTCCATGGCTTGCCCAGCTTTACCTCGATGGCAAACTCAAGCTCGATGAACTCATCACTCGGCGTTTGCGCCTGGAGCAGATCAACGAGGGTTTCGACGCACTTCGCAAGGGCCAAACACTGCGCGAGGTCGTAGTGTTCGATCACTGATGCTGCTTACCGCCTTTCGCCATCCGCCTCTGAAGCTCGGTCCCATCGACCGGCCGCATCAAATGTGGCAAGCGGGTGATCTATTGTTGGAGAGCGGAGAGATCATCCGTGATTTCGCGTTGAGTTACGTCACCCACGGCGAGCTAAGTAGCGCGCGCGACAACGCGGTACTGTTGACCGTATCGTTGACGGGCAATCATCATCGCCTGGATTTCCTCATCGGGCCCGGTAAGGCACTGGATACGCAACGCTACTTCGTGGTGTGTGTGGATCCCATCGGCAACGGCTTGACAATCTCACCGAGCAATAGCGCTACTCAGCCCGGCAGCCAGTTCCCGCGATTCGCGCTGCGCGATATGGTGCGCAGTCAGTATCGACTTCTGACGGAGGTATTGGGCATTCAGCAACTACGTGCCATCGTCGGCGCGTCCATGGGAGGGATGCAAGCGTTGCAGTGGGGCGTTAGTCATCCGAAATTTATGCATTCCATCGTGGCCATGACTTCCATGGCGCGCACAGCACCGTGGGCCATCGCCGTCCTGGACGCCGCCCGCAACGCCCTGATGGCCGATCCCGCCTGGAACGGCACAGAATTCACCGGCTATCCTGCGCGCGGATGGCGAGCGTGGACGGGTGTGATGAGTGTATTGGCCGGCCGCACCCCGCCCGCATTGGCGGAAATGTTTTCTGCACCCTTGGATGTGCTGAGCTGGATCGAATCGCTGGCGGCGGACAACCGTACCAACGGCTTCGATGCGCTCGATTGGATCTACCAAACCCGTGCCTATGAGGCGCACGACGTGGGCGCCACACCTGGCTTCGAGGGCGACTATGCACGGGCGCTCGGGAGTATCGCTGCGCGTGTCCTGCTGCTCTCGCCGGAGCTCGATCTGTTCAATCCTGCCCAGTGCGCCCATCAGGCGGCCTTGCATATCCCGCAGGCTAAGGTCGTGACGATCCCCAGCCTACAGGGGCATCAAAGTGCTTCCAGTAGCAAATCGGAGGACGTCAGATTTCTGAATGGCGTGATCAGCGAATTCTTGGGACAGGCTGCGGTTGGGTAGGGTGCGCTTCGCGCACCAATCATGAACCGGCCACGGTGACGCCGATGCCTTGCGACACCGGCGCCCGTGTGAGGTGACCGCTTAGTACGTCGCTACCGGATTGCCGGGCGAACCCGTGGCCCCGACCAGTTTCAACGGCGCCCAGGAGAATACGAACTCGTACGCCTTGTCTGCGGAC
>JANNFC010000031.1:0-26917 GCA_031379405.1 Betaproteobacteria bacterium
GTTGAGGTTCCATAAGGAACGACACCGAGAAATCACATTGGAGAACTGCATGCAGACCGCTCGAATATTCACCAGTGGCAACAGCCAGGCCGTTCGGCTCCCGAAGGATTTTCGATTCGACGATGATGAGGTGGTCATCAAGCGAGTGGGGCGAGTCGTGATGCTTTTTCCGAAAACTTATCGAGCCGAGGACCTGCTAGAAACACTACACGCTATCGGACCATTGGGGGTCGAAAGAGACCAACCGAGGAACGTCGAAGAACGCGTGCCCATCGAGTGAACATGTTCTTGCTGGATACGAATATCTGCGTATTCCTGCTCAATGCAAGACCCGGATTTGAACGCATCGTTGGGCGAATGGACGGTTTGAATCGAGGTGAGGTGGTGGTGTCATCGATCAGTGCTGCGGAGCTTCAGTTCGGCGTCTGGGCGAGCCAGCGCCGGGACGACAATCTACTGCGCCTTGAACGATTCCTCGCCGAGTTCGAAGTAGCGGACTTCGCCGAGCAGGAGGCCAGAGCCTACGGCCGATTGCGGGCCACGCTAATACAGCTCGGCACACCGATCGGGCCATTGGACACACTGATCGCGGGCCATGCGCTGGCAATCGGAGCGACACTCATCACCAACAACCTGCGCGAATTTCAGCGGGTACCACGTCTTGACGTCCAGGATTGGTCGCAGTAAGCGTCCCGCGGAGTCACTTACCCAAAGCTGGCCGGGGCAGCCCTACGTCCGGCACCAGCCTCAGTCGGCGAGCCCTGCGGACAAATTTTCGGTCATCAAAACTGACGAAACGTTCGCACGCCCCTGAACAAGCCCAGTGAAGCGCGTCGGCGAAGTCAAGCCCTTGCCGATGTAGCTCGACGGCATCCTTCACCGCTTCCCAGCGTTCTACGGTCACGTGAGACATTCCAAGCAGATGTTCAATCGTGCGACAAACGGTCTCCGGTTCAGCTTCATAGAATCCCCGCATCACCCACTCAAACTCAAGAACCACCGTCAAAGGCACAAAGATGGCAGGGGAATCAATCATCATCCGGCGCGCCAACGGTCTCTGCCTCTTTGCCTCCGGATCATCAGGATCATCGCAATAGAATCGGGCAAGGATATTCGTATCCACACCAATCATTTCGCGCCCTTCGACCTCTTAAGCGCTGCGGCGGGATCGAACTCCGAAAGCCGACGCGCACGACTTCCGACTCGGCCAGGCTTAACCTTTACCATCCCGTAGCCCGCCTTCGGATCGGAGGGCGTCACGCGCCGCCGCACCAGTAAACGAATTGAACCGCCCTCATCGACAAACTCGACCTGCGTGCCTGGGGTCAGTTCGTATCTGGCACGGATTTCCGCAGGGATGACGATTTGGCCTTTCTCGGTAAGCGTAGCAGCTGGCACGGAGAGCCTCCTCTCACTGGCAAAGAAGACAAGGTATCACATTGCTTACAAGGTAAGCAATCACCGAATAGTTTTTGAAGAAAACGGGAATCCGCTACCGAACAGACTTAAATGCAGTCCAACCCGCACGTGGCAATGCTCAGTGGGTTGCCTCTACTGAAGCATCGGGCCGAAGTTCATCGGCACAGGCTGGCGGACGCAGTTGCGCTTGGGGATCAATCCGAATACCTCCACCTTGCCGGCGCCGGTTGCCAAGTACACCTTGCCGTTTGCAATGGTAGGCGGCACGAATTCCGATCCCGCGTCCAGGGCATCGCCCTCGCAAAAACTGCTATCCCATAGCTTCGTCAATTGGGTTGGGCTGGACGGCTCAGGCAACGCCTTAAAGGCCATGAGCTTGGCAGGACCGCTCATGGATTGATTCTTCGACGCCCACACGATCGCGGTCGGCGAATCACTTCCATAGGCCGATAGCGCCAGGATGCCACCGGGATGATGATCGATAAAGTCCTCGCTGCGTGCAGCGGCCGGACAGTTGTGCGAGGTGGTGGGTGCGGGATTCTCCGTATCGCAGCCTTCGAAGCGATCGGAAAAAACGAAGCTGCGCAGCGTATCGTTTTCTCGCCACAGAAACACGCGCGCGCCGCCCTGCTCGACGGGTCGCGGCCACAGCACGGGGCCACCAAGGATATGCCGGTAATACTCGTTCGGTCGCAGGGGAATCGGCGCAACCTGAAAGCTTTGCACCGGATTGGGCCCGATGCAGGCTTCCTTGAGCGAAGACTCGCACGGCGCGGAGCCAGGTGCGACATCGAGCAAGTACATGACGCCTTGCTTCCCGCCACCGATCAAGCGGGAAGTGCCGGGAATCAACAACGGCCCGGAACCGCCCAAATCGAGATCGTTGTACTCCAGGCCGTTGATACCCGAGGCGTCCCAGTTATCGGGCCGAAACCAACCCGCGAGTTCTAACGTGGGTGTCAGGGCAATCAGTGCTTCGTTCGTATCGAATTTCCGGTCGTCTTGCGCGTGATTCGCGCTGCAAGCGTCGTGGCCTCTGCAAGCACCAGAGGAGCGGTTGCCTTTGCATGTGCAGCCTTCCGGATTGACGCAACTCGAACACGCATTGACGCTAGGCGAAATCCTGCAGCCGTCTTTGATGACGTGTTGTTTGTTGCCCGTGAAAAAGTAAATCGTTCCCTGCGCATCGATGACCGGGCCGCGCCCCGATTGCCAGATGCCACCGCCCGGCCCGAGAAGAATGCAGGCGGAATCTAGATAGTTGATTTTTGAAATCGCACTCACGTGACTGACGCAGGTCGTGCAAAACGCGCGCGGCGGGGCTTGCAAATTCGCCTTGTCGAAGGAGAACACCCAACCTTCGAAGAAGTCTCCCCCGAAGGCAACGATGAGTTTTCCCTGCGCTATCGCGAGCGCGGCACGCTGAACGCCGATGCGTGTACGGGTGGGTTGGAAGGGCACGATAGTGGAATCGATTTCCACTGAACCCTCGATCACGACCGGTCCAACGTGGCGCTCGGAACCGTTGCCAAGATCCAAGGCGTGCAACACGAACTTGCCCTGGGTTCCATCCATCAATCCCGACACGACGTAGATTGAATTCGTAGCGCGATCGATTACAGGCGTGCTGAGGATGCCGCTCACAATCGCCGCGCGACCGTCGGGCGACTCGGCCAAGGTCCTGCGCCAAAGTAGTGACTTGCCATCGCTTTCGGTATCGAAGGCGTATACGGAATTGTTGGCGGTGGTGAGGTACACGACGTCTCGCAATACCTGGTCAGGCATCTGGACCTGGGTCGCGATAAGCGGTTGACTGAATACGGGACCATCGACCCGATAGCTGAACAACCTGCCGAACGTCTCGGGTACGACATTGCTTGTGTTCAGCGTCGACTCACTCAGATTCGCGCCGGTCCGGTAGTTGTCGTAGCTATGTGTGAGAACCTCCGTCGCGGCCCTTGCGTGGGCACCGCAGAGCAACGCGAGCAAGCAGAAACCAAGCGCGGATGGGGTCATTCCTTGCGATGTCGGATTCTATTTAAGCTTTTTCCGGTTTGCGTACGCGGATATGGAGCTCGCGCAATTGCCGCTCGTCCACATCGTTGGGTGCTTGTGTGAGAAGGCACTGGGCGCGTTGCGTTTTCGGGAATGCGATCACGTCGCGGATCGACGTAGCGCCTGACATCAAGGTGACGATGCGATCCAACCCGAAGGCCAACCCACCGTGAGGTGGCGCGCCGTATTGCAAGGCATCCAATAAGAAACCGAATTTCTTACGTTGCTCCTCAGGTGAGATATTGAGTGCACTGAATACGCGCGCTTGCACATCTTGCCGGTGAATACGCACGGAGCCACCGCCGATTTCCCAGCCATTGAGCACCATGTCGTAACCCTTGGAGATGGCCTTGCCTGGATCGGATTCGAGATATTCTTCGTGACCATCCTGCGGTGAGGTGAAGGGATGATGCAGTGCGTCCCAACGCTTGTCGTCATCGTTCCACTCGAACATCGGAAAATCGGTGACCCACAACGGTCGCCATTCTTTGACGGCAAGGCCTTTGTCGTGGCCAATCTTCACGCGCAAGGCGCCGAGGGATTCGTTGACCACCTTGGCTCTGTCGGCACCGAAGAAAATTACATCGCCATCTTGTGCGGCAGTGCGCTCGATGATGGTTTTCAGCACCGCGTCGGAGAGATTCTTGACGATGGGCGATTGCAGTCCATCGCGCCCTCTCGCCACCTCGTTCACCTTGATGTACGCCAGTCCCTTCGCGCCGTAGATGGCAACGAATTGAGTGAAGCCATCGATCTCGCTACGAGTCAGCAAGTTACCGCCGCCGGGAATACGCAGCGCCGCGACTCTTCCGCCTGCCATGTTGGCGGCGTTGCTGAACACTTTGAACTCCACTTCCTGCATGGCGTCGGTGAGCTCGGTCAATTCCAACGCCACTCTCATATCTGGCTTGTCCGAGCCGTACTTGGCCATGGCGTCAGCATAGGTCATGCGCGGGAAGGGGCTGGGCAATTCGACGTCCATGGTTTGCTTGAAGACCACGCGAATCATCTCTTCCATCAGCGCGGTGATTTCCGGCACGCCAAGGAAGGAGGTTTCGATATCGATCTGCGTAAACTCAGGCTGACGGTCGGCGCGCAGATCTTCATCTCGGAAACACTTGGTGATCTGATAGTAGCGATCGAAGCCTGCGATCATGAGCAACTGCTTAAACAACTGCGGCGATTGCGGCAGCGCGAAGAACTCCCCCGCATGCACGCGACTGGGCACCAAATAGTCACGCGCACCTTCGGGAGTGGAGCGCGTGAGCATCGGCGTTTCGATGTCGATGAAGCCCTTGTCGTCGAGAAATTTGCGCACCGCCATGGCGACTTTGTAGCGCAGGCGCATGTTGCGTTGCATTTCTGGGCGGCGCAGGTCGATCACACGATGCTCGAGGCGAACGTTCTCGTTGAGGTTTTCGTCGTCGAGTTGGAACGGTACTGGCAGCGAAGGATTCAAGATGGCGATGTCTTTCGCCAGCACCTCGATCTCGCCACTGCGCAAATTAGGGTTGATGGTGCCTTCGGGCCGACGGCGCACACGGCCGCTAATCTGCATTACGAATTCGTTGCGTGCGCGGTCGGCGATTGCGAATGCCTCCTTGGTGTCCGGATCGCACACCACTTGCACCAGTCCCTCACGATCGCGCAAGTCGATGAAGATGACACCTCCATGATCGCGGCGACGATGCACCCAGCCGAACAAGGTGACGGTTTGATCGAGATAAGTCCGATCGATGAATCCACAATAATTAGTACGCATAAGAAAGAAGCTTTTTGCAAATGAGACCGGCCCACTACTGAAGGGGTCTCGCGTTGAGCGAAGTATTCCGGGGAATTATTCTGGGAAACCTAGAGGATTGTAGGGCTTCGCGGCGCTCGCGGCTGGGCGTGCGGGCCAGGCCCGGCCACGCCCATGGAGATGACGTACTTGAGCGCCTCATCCACGCTCATGTCCAATTCCAAGGTATCCGCCTTGGGGACGATGATCATGTAGCCAGAAGTTGGGTTGGGCGTGGTGGGCACGAATACGCTGATGTGCTCACCTTGCAGGCGGCTAGAAATCTCCGCCCCCGGCGCGCCGGTCAGGAAGCCCACGCTCCAGGCCTGCGAGTGCGGGAAGCGCACCAGCACCGCCTTGCGAAACGCCTCGCCCTTGCTGGAAAACAATGTATCGGAGACTTGCTTGACGCCGTTGTAGATGCTTTTCACCACCGGAATACGGGTCAGCAACCCTTCCCAGAACTGCACCAACCGCTGGCCGAGGATGTTGGCCGCGAACATGCCTGTCAGGAAGATCACCAGCAAGGTGAGAATCACACCGAACCCGGGGATGTGCACACCAATCCAAGTGGCGGGCCGCCACGCCTCTGGCAGCAGCAGGAGGCTCTGGTCCATAGTGCTCACCACTAAACTCAAGACCCAAATGGTGATGACCAGCGGGATCCAAACCAGGAGCCCGGTGATGAGGTACTTCTTCACCCTGTCATATCACTCGCTGGCTGAGGAGACCCCCACACCCGCTGCGGGCGCGACGGACTTCTTGGAGGAGTTAGTGGAAGAGCTGGTGGAGGAGTTAGTGGAAGAGTTGGAGGAGGAGTTAGTGGAAGAGCTGGTGGAGGAGTCGGTGGAAGCATCGGCGGAGGAGCCCTTGGATCCGCTGTCCCCAGACTTAGAATCGTCTTTCTTTTCGGCGGGTTTGGATCCGCTGTTCTTGAAATCCGTGGCGTACCAGCCAGACCCCTTCAACTGAAACCCGGCGGCGGTAACCTGTTTGGCAAGTGCATGCATGCCACAACTGGGGCACTCGGTAGCAGGTGGATCGGAGAGCTTCTGCAGCATATCTTTCTTGACTCCACAGGCGGTACAACGGTATTCGTATATGGGCATTGCGAACCTCGGTCGAAACTTACTTCATTGATTAATCTTGAAAAGTATACCTCAGGGGAACCGCTTCCCCGGGGTATATCGGGGACTATGCATGCGATTGCAAGTGCTACGACGGCTGGCACTCTGTCATACTCATGCATCCATCATTCATCCCAGCAGGAGGAGATCATGCTCTACGAAATGCGCATCTATCACGCCATGCCCGGCCGCTTACCCGATCTGAACAACCGCTTCGCCCACATCACGCTCAAGATGTGGGAAAAGCACGGGATCAATCAAGTGGGGTTTTGGGTGACGGCAGTGGGGCCGGACAACAATGCCCTTTATTACATCCTGGAATGGGAGAGCATGGCCGATCGCGAGCGCAAATGGAGCGTATTCGCCACCGACCCTGCCTGGCTCAGCACCCGGGCGGAAACGGAAAAGAACGGGCCCTTGGTCGAGCGCATTGAAAACATGTTCCTCACGCCCACGGCTTACTCCAAGATGAAATAGGGCGTCCAAGCCGGGCGAGGGAGCAAGACCAGGAGCAAGACCTCACCTCGCCCCACGTGGGGCGGAAAAGCGTAGCGCCTTCCGCCCTAAGGGAAAAGCGCAGCACTGTGCTCGGCTTAGGTCAGAGGGATTCCTTGATCAGCCGGCGGTTGGTGGGCTGTACGGGGCGAGCGTTCACTTCGTACAAGCGCCCGAAAGCGGAAATCTGCGAACGCGAGACTTGCATGGGATTCTTCATCACCATCCACAGCACGCCCTCGGTACAAGGCGGGGTGGTGAGCGAACCCAGGAAGGTGTAGTAGGACCGGTCCGGTGGCAGCAATTGGCTGGCATCTATCTTAATGTCCTTCGGTACGCCTTCCTTACCCTGCATGAGGGGCAAGTGAGTCCACAGTGTCTGAATCAGAGGATTGGGTGCGCCGTTTCTCAACATAACGGCCACTACTGCCAGTGATCCGGAGACGTTCTTGTGCACCAGGTGCACCACCATATCGAAGGATTTGCCCTCGATACGCTCTTCCGCGGGCTTGTGGAAGTGAAACTGCAGCAGGCTAAACTTTTCCCCGTTCACCATGAGCGAACTGCCCGGGCCATAGTTGACCTGCACCGTATGACCGTTATCCAGGATCCGCAACTGGCTGGGTTTGTAGCTGAAGCTGATGGGGTCCAAGCTCAGGCGAATGCCTTCCTTGACGTCGATGGGCGACTGAAACTTGCCAGCGCCGCAGGTGGCGAAGTCCGGGCTTAGCTTCGCCCAGTTCTGCGGTCCGTGCTTGCCATCGTATTCCCAACGCACATGCGGCGCGCCCTTGGCAGGCTTTTGCTCGGCACCTTTGTCTTCCTCCTGCTCGCAGTTGTCGCACTTTTCGTCGAGGTCGTGCTTCGTTCCCTTATCCAACATGGCGACCTTCTCCGGCTTGCGCGCCGGTTTCGGCGCGGCACGGTCGGCATCGTGGTCGGCGTCCCTTTCGCCTTCCCCTGCCTGGTCGTCATCCTTGGCGAGCTTGGCTTTGGGCAGGTGCTTCGGCTTGGCGGTTTTGGGCGCGCGCTCTTCACGCGCGCCATCCTCTTCGGCCTGCTTCCCTTTCCCAGCTTTGCCGAGGGACTTGTCGCCGTGTTTCTCGGACTTTTCACCCTTGGCGGACTTGGCCTGCTCACCTTGACCCTTGGCTTCATCCGCCTTGTCGGCATGGTCTGCCGGATTGGCGTCGGGCTCGTCGGCCGCCTGCTCCGCGTCGGCATCCGGCTGGGCGGCGGGGGTCCTCGAGGGCTTCTGCGCGACCGTTTCAGCGGACTTGCTCTCTTTGCAGGCGTAGTCGTAGACCCGCTCCTGCAAGGTGCCCGGGACTATATCCCTGGCCATTTCCAAGCCGTCCAGCAGCTGGTCCTTGATGGCGTGCCCTTGTTCGTCCACGTAGGTGCGGCGAATCAGCAGCGCTGTGCGTTTGCTGCACTCGTAGTTGTACAGGTAGCGCACGGCGCGGAAGGGCGGATCGCCCAGGGGCAGGTCCTGGTCTTCGCCGTAGATCTGCCGGCTCCAGGCGCGTACCGCTTGCCCGCTACGGGCTAGGCTTCCGGAGTCGATTTCCACCACGGATTCCGCGTTGCGAGCAATGGTGGACCAGGGCGCGGCGCCCGCACAATCGGCAGAAAGTCCGGCCACAACCAGGAGGGATTTGAGTACTTGTCGCATGGGTCCGGGATAAGTCGTTGGCATAGCCGAGGTTATCGGCAAGCTTGCACGCCGGTTTAGCCAACCGCACACGGTGCTTTCCGTCCTGGAGCCCGATTGCGTAGAATCGAGACTTGAACTCACGCACTAGGAACCAAGATGGACGAGAAGCTGGTGTACAACGTAAACGTGGCGGCGCAAGAAGTCTTGCTCACTCCCGATGAAATCAAGCGCGAGCGACCGCTCACGGAGCACGCCGAAAGTGTTGTCCTGCAAGGCCGCTCAGCGGTGGAACGAATTCTGGATCGCAAGGATCACCGCCTGATGGTGGTGGTGGGGCCCTGTTCCATCCACGACCCCGTCGCGGCCATGGATTACGCCCACAAGCTGAAGAAAGTCGCCGATGAGGTCTCGGATACCGTGTTGGTGGTGATGCGGGTCTATTTCGAGAAACCGCGGACCACCGTGGGCTGGAAGGGTCTGATCAACGACCCGCACATGAATGATTCCTTCGATATCGCCGAGGGCCTGCGCCGCGCCCGCAAGCTGTTGCTCGACATCGCGGAGCTAGGACTACCAACGGGCACCGAAGCCCTGGATCCGATCAGTCCACAGTACCTGGGCGACCTCATCTCTTGGAGCGCCATCGGTGCGCGCACCACCGAATCGCAAACTCATCGAGAGATGGCCAGCGGCTTGTCCACTCCGGTAGGCTTCAAGAACGGCACCGATGGCGGCATGCAAGTGGCCATCAACGCCTTACTGTCGGTGTCGAGCCCACACAGTTTCCTGGGCATCAACAAGGCGGGGCAGGTTGCCGTCATGCGTACCACCGGCAACGCCTACGGTCACATCGTGCTCAGAGGCGGCGCCAGGGGACCGAACTACGATTCGGTCACCATCTCCGTGGTGGAAAAGGATCTGGCGAAGAACCAACTGGCGCCCAACATCGTGGTGGATTGCAGCCATGCAAACTCCAATAAGGATGCCGCATTGCAACCTTTGGTGATGAATGACGTGGCGCACCAGATCATCGAAGGCAATCAATCCATCGTCGGCACCATGCTCGAAAGCAACATCCATTTCGGCAATCAGTCCATTCCATCGGATCTGAGCAAGCTGAAGTACGGTGTGTCCGTGACCGACGCCTGCATCGATTGGCCCACCACTGAGAAGCTGTTGCGCGATACGCGTAACAAGCTCAAGGACGCGCTGCCGAATCGGTTGCCGCGCGTGGCCGATGTGCGCCGCATCAACGGATAGTTGATAGCGCATTTTTCACGAGCAAGGGGAGTCGCAAGACCTCCTTGTTTGCATACCCACAAGATTTGGAGACATCTGATGTTTGTTCGTCGACTGTTCGTGCCGATATTGGCGGCATTGCTGCTGTGCGCCTCGGCCTTTGCTGCGCCACTGCCCGAAGCCACTCCCGAATCCGTTGGAATTTCCGCTCAACGTCTGGAGCGCCTCAGCAACACCATGCAAAAGGCCGTGGACAAAGGTGATCTGCCCGGCGTCGTAGTCATGCTGGCGCGTAACGGCAAGTTGGTCTACAACAAGAGTTTCGGCATGCAGGACAAGGCTAAGTCCGTCCCGATGCAAACGGACTCCGTGTTTCGCGTTTACTCCATGACCAAGCCTATCGTCAGCGTGGCCGCGATGATCCTGGTGGAAGAAGGCAAGCTCACCCTGCAAGAGCCCATCAGCAAGTACCTGCCGGAGTTCAAGGACATGAAGGTGGGCGTGGAAACCACCGACCCCGCAACCGGCAACATGACATTCACCACGGTGCCGGCCAAACGCCAGATCACCGTACAGGATCTGCTGCGCCACACATCCGGTATTCCATATGGTGGGTTCACGCCCGTGCGCTACCAAGTGCAGAGGATGTACAAGGAAGCAAATCTGTTCAATCCGGCAAATACGTTGGATACCTTCACCAAGGCGATCGCGCAGATGCCGCTGTGCTTCGAGCCCGGCAGCGCTTGGGAGTACGGCCACTCGAGCGACATCCTTGGGCGATTGGTAGAAGTGGTGTCCGGACAAAGCTTGGACGTATTCATGCGTGAGCGCATCTTCGCACCCCTGAACATGCATGACACTGCTTTTCACGTCCCCGCGGAAAAACTTTCACGCATCGCACAACCCCAGGTCGATCCGGCCACCGGCAAGGCGGCGGATCTGCTCGACGTCACCCAACCACCCGCCATGTTCGCCGGCGGACACGGCTTGGTATCAACGGCAGGCGATTACCTGCGCTTCGCGCAAATGCTCGCCAATGGCGGAGAGTTGGATGGCGCTCGTATCCTCAGTCCAAAGACAGTTGCCCACATGGCCTCCGACCACGTCGGCGACAAGATCAGTCAAGGCAGCTTCTGGATACCTGGACCCGGCTATGGCTTCGGTCTGGGCTTCGGTGTACGCAAAGACACCGGGCTTTCGCAATGGCCAGGCACAGTGGGCGAATTCAACTGGGGCGGTTACGCCGGCACGGCATTCTGGATCGACCCCAAGGAGCAACTAGTTCCGGTGATGATGATGCAATCACCCGAACAGCGCACCCAGTATCGGATCCTATTCAGAAGCTTGGTGTATCAGGCACTGGTGAGATAAGTACGGCGCCGCGTCCCATCAAACACCCCGTAGGGCGGAACAGCGCAGCGCCTTGCGCCGTAAAACATCGCGGACAGTCGCCCGCGACAAATGGAGTTAGCAAAATAGAGCTAGCCAAATCGTCCCGTTATGTAATCTTCCGTAGCTTTCTGCTTAGGCTTGATGAAGATGGTGTCGGTGCGATCGAACTCGATGAGTTCACCGAGGTACATGTAAGCGGTGAAATCAGAAACGCGTGCCGCTTGTTGCATATTGTGCGTCACGATCAGGATTGTGAGTTTGCTCTTCAGATCCGCAATCAATTCTTCGATGCTGGCGGTGGCGATGGGGTCCAGGGCAGAGGTGGGCTCATCGAACAACAGAATCTCGGGATCGGTTGCCAGCGCGCGTGCGATGCACAGACGCTGTTGCTGACCGCCGGAAAGATTGAACGCCAGGTCCTTCAACCGGTGTTTCACTTCGTCCCACAGCGCGGCGTCGCGTAACGCTTGTTCGACTTGATCATCCAGCGCGGTGACGCGCTTCTCTCCTCTTACGCGCAATCCGTAAGCCACGTTCTCGTAGATCGACTTGGGGAACGGATTGGGTTTCTGAAACACCATACTGATGCGCATGCGCACTTCGATCGGGTCGACTTGCGGGTGCAGTAAGTTGGTGTTGTCGGGATAGAGCCGAATCTCGCCCTCGTACTTGTTGCCGGGGTAGAGGTCGTGCATGCGGTTAAAGCAACGCAGATACGTGGATTTTCCACAACCAGAAGGGCCGATCAGTGCAGTGACTTTGTTTTCGTACAACGGCATGGTGATGCCCTTCAGAGCCTGGAAGGTCCCATAGTGAAAATTCAGCACCCGGGTTTCCGCTTTCAGCTTCAGTTCTTGCGCTTGTTCCGGCGCTTCAATAGTCTTGGGCATGGCTTACCACTTGATGTTTTTTCGCAGGCGATAGCGAATGAAAATCGCCAGGGCATTCATGGAGAGGGTCATGACGAGCAGGACCAATCCCGCCGCCGCTGCGTTCTGGTGGAAGGCGGGATCCGGGCGCGAAGTCCAGTTGAACATTTGAATGGGCATCACCGTGAACGGCGCGAACAGCCACTCAAAAGAAAAGAACGGGAATTCTTGCATGACCGGCGACGGCGGCAGAAACGCTATGAAGGTGAGTGCCCCGATGGTAATAATGGGCGCGGTCTCGCCGATGGCTCTTGCCATGCCGATAATGACGCCCGTCAATACGCCAGGCATGGAGTATCGCAGCACATGGTCCCAAGTGGTCTGCCATTTTGTCGCGCCGACGGCGTAGGCCGCTTCGCGCATGGCAGAAGGGATGGAGCGAATGGCCTCGCGCGTGGCCACGATGACAATTGGCAAGATGAGCAACGCCAAGGTCAATCCCGCGGACAGGATGCTCTGACCGAAGCCTAGTGCATAAACAAACAGTCCCAGCGCCAGCAAACCGTAGACGATGGATGGAATGCCTGCCAAGTTGGTGATGTTGATCTCGATGATGCCTGTTACCCAATTCTTGCGAGCATACTCTTCGAGATACACGGCCGCCGCCACGCCCACCGGAACCGCCGCGCACGCGGTCGTGATCATCACTAACGTGGTCCCCACCCAAGCGGACAAGATGCCTGCCTGAGCAGCACGGCGCGAGGGGAAATTGGCAAAGAAATCGAAGGATAGGCGTGAGGCGCCCGCCCTTGCCATGTCATAGGCCAGCGCGAAGAACGTAAGCGCCGCGATGCTAAGGCAGAGCAATCCGATGGCAGCGAAGATGACATCCCAGCGCTTCTTGCGCGCTATGAGGTCGCGAATTTCCTGTAGATTTTTCTGGTCCATGGGCTAGTAAACTTGGCGGTATCGTTTGCGCATCCAGTGACCGAGAATGTTGAACATCAACGTGATCAACATCAGTGTCAGACCTGCGGCGAAGATGGTTTGGTAGCCAATGCTGCCGTGGGGCAAGTCACCCAAGGCCACCTGCACGATGTAAGACGTGATGGTGGCGGCGGGTTCCATGGGATTCCAAGTCAGGTTGGGTTGCATGCCTGCGGCGATCGCCAGAATCATGGTTTCGCCCACTGCGCGCGAAATTCCAAGAATATACGCAGCGGTAATGCCTGACAACGCGGCGGGCGTCACCACCAGTATCGCCGTCTGAAACCGCGTCGCTCCCATAGCGTAGGAACCTTCGCGCATGCTCATGGGCACGGCGCGCATGGCGTCTTCGCTCACCGAGCTCACGTAGGGAATGATCATGATCCCCATCACTAATCCGGCAGAGAGCATACTGAAGCCCGGCAATCCGGGAATGAGCACCTGCAGCATGGGCGTCACGAACAGCAGCGCGAAGTACCCGTAAACCACGGTCGGTACACCGCTCAACAATTCCAACAGAGGTTTCGCCGTCTCACGCACGGTGAATGGGGCGAATTCCGAAAGATAGATCGCCACGATGGTGCCGATGGGCACAGCCACCAACAGTGCCACGGCCGAACTCACCAAAGTGCCCGACAGCAGCACCATGATGCCGTAGTGGGCATCATCGAATAACGGCGTCCACTGGGTGTCGGTCAGGAAATCCCAAAGGGAAACGTGCTTGAAGAATCCAAGAGACTCGGAAATCAGGATGTACACGATCCCCGTGGTGACCAGAACCGAGAACGCGGCGCACAGGAACAGCAGTATCTCAATAAAACCCTCACGCAAATTTCGGCTCCTGCGCTTGACCAGCCGATCGCTAACAGTGTGAGGGGAAGACAATGGGATAACCGGCGTCAGAATATCGTTGTTAGTCATGGACTGCGTGGTCATTTACCGCGCCCGGCTAGTTTAGCAAAGGAGCCCACTGTATTCCGAAAATACCGAAGGGGCCCCAGGCCCCTTCGGCGTCGATATTTCTTTAGGGCCCCTTAGAGCTTGGCTTCCAGCTTCATCAAGTCTTCAATGGTCAGACCAACTTTGTTCTCGCCACCGAACTTCGTACCCAGTTGCTTCTTGTTCAGATGCTCGACGTTGTAGTCGTAGGCCTTCTTGGGTAGTGGTACGTACTTGACTTCGGACACCAGCGGCGCCGCATGCTTCATGTAATACTCGACGAATTGCTTGACCTCGGGCCGCTCGTACGCCTTGGCGCTGATGTAGATAAAGATGGGTCGCGACAGCGGCTGATAGGACCCGTTGACCACATTATCGATCGAGGGCTCGACGCCGGGTTTACCCGCGGTAGAGGACACCGCAACCGCTTTGAGTTTGTCTTGATTCTCGGCATAGTAGGCGTAGCCAAAGTAACCCAATGCGTTGATGTCACGGGAAACACCCTGTACCAGGACGTTATCGTCTTCACTGGCGGTGAAATCGCCGCGGCTGGATTTGGACTTACCTACGACGGCCTCGGTAAAGTAGTCGAAGGTACCCGAATCAGCGCCCGCACCAAAGAGTTTGATGGGTTGATCCGGCCACGCGGGATTGATTTGCTTCCACTTGGTGATTTTGCCTTGAGCAGCGGGCTCCCAAAGCTTTTTGAGCTCCGCCACGCTCATGTTCTTCAAAAACGTGTTTTTAGGATTGATCACCACGGTCAACGCGTCGTAGGCAACAGGCAGTTCGTAGTAGGTAATCCCCGCAACGTTGCAAGCATCCATCTCGGACTTGAGGATGGGACGCGAGGCATTCGAAATATCGGTCTCGCCACGGCAGAATTTCTTGAAGCCGCCGCCGGTTCCGGAAATGCCGACGGTGACGCGCATCTTGCCTTTGGTGGACTTCTGGAACTCCTCGGCGACCGCCTCTGTAATCGGGAACACCGTGCTCGAACCGTCGATTTTGACAAGTTGAGCGTGGGCGCCAGGGGCACACATCGCAACCGCCCCAGCGAGGGCTACACCTCGGAACAAACCATTCATAAACTATCCACTCCTATAGGAAAAACGAATCGGAGCAGATTCTAGATGGAATAGATGACACTTTAATGTCATCTATTGCTCATCAGCACTACGCGGCCTCGGCAACCTCCCTCACCGTGGCGGCAATGCCTTCGGCGAGCGTCCGAACCAGCGCTCCCGGCTGGCCTTCCACCATCACGCGCATGACGGACTCGGTTCCGGAGAGCCGCAGCAGCACTCGGCCCTTGCCGTTCAATTGGCTCTCGGCATCCTTGACGACTTCCTGCACACGAGGGTTGTTACGTAACTCCGAACGCTTGGCGAGCTTGACATTGAGCAGCACCTGCGGATACATGGTGAGACCTTCCAGCAAGGTCGGCAATGATTGCCCGGAAGCCCGCACCGCGAATAGCACCTGCAGCGCGGCCACGATACCATCCCCGGTCGTGTGCCGATCCAGACAGATGATATGGCCGGAATTCTCTCCACCCACTTCCCAACCCGATTCGTAGAGTTTTTCCAGCACGTAGCGATCACCCACGGCCGCCCGTTGGAACGGCACATTCATACGTCCAAACGCGTGTTCCAAACCCAGATTGGTCATGAGCGTGCCCACTACGCCGCCTTTCAGCGTGCCGAGACTGGCACGGTGACGCGCGATGATGTACAGCAGTTCATCACCGTCGTAGAGCTTGCCGGTATGATCCGCGAAAATCAGCCGGTCACCGTCGCCATCGAGGGCGATTCCCAGGTCCGCGCCATTGGCAACCACCGCCTCAGCCATGGCCTTGGGGTGCACGGCGCCGCAATTCTGGTTGATGTTCAATCCGTCGGGATGCGTGCCGATTTCGACCAACTCGGCGCCTAACTCGTGCAGGACGGGCGGGGCGACGTGATAGCAGGCGCCATTGGCGCAATCCACCACGATTTTCATTCCGCGCAGATTTTGGTTAGTGGGAAAGGTGCTCTTGCAGAATTCGATGTAGCGCCCTTGCGCATCGCGCAGGCGCCAAGCTTTTCCGAGCTGCGCCGAGGGCGACACTTTGAGTGGCTGGCTCAGCCCGTTTTCGATCTCGGCTTCCACCGCATCGGGCAGTTTGTCGCCGCTGGCGGAGAAGAACTTGATGCCGTTGTCTTCGAATGGGTTGTGAGAGGCGCTGATCACGATGCCCGCGGACAAACGCAGCGCGCGTGTGAGATAAGCCACCGCCGGCGTGGGCATCGGACCGGCAAGATGGACATCGACACCCGCCGCAGATAATCCCGCCTCCAATGCGGCCTCCAGCATATAACCGGAGATGCGTGTGTCCTTGCCGATCACCACCGACGCGTGCTGCCCGGCCGGGCGCTTGTCCGCGCATGCCAGCACTTTGCCGGCGGCGTATCCCAGGTGCATCACAAAATCCGGTGTGATGGGCGCTTCGCCCACACGGCCGCGCACCCCGTCGGTGCCGAAGTATTTTCTAGTTGAGGTAATTGTCTGGATCCTCCAAAACCTTGACCATCAAGATGGCGTCGCGAGTTTCCGCGACGTCGTGAACGCGAACGATGGACGCGCCTCGCTGCACCGCCAGAACCGCCGCCACCAAACTGGCAGCCAAGCGTCCGGGCGCTGCGCGACCGGTGATCGTCCCTAACAAAGACTTGCGGGAAAGCCCCGCCAACACCGGATAACCCAGTTCCGCAATCACACGCATATCCCGCAATATTGACAGGTTGTGCCGCGAGCGCTTGCCGAATCCGAAACCGGGATCCAGCACGATTCGATCTCCCGAAACCCCTGCACTCTCGACGGCTTGCGCACGTTCCCGTAGAAATGCCGCCACCTCCTGCACCACATCGTCGTAGTGCGGCGAGCGCTGCATAGTTTGCGGAGTACCCTGCATATGCATAAGACATACCGCCACGTCAGTGTCCCGCACGGCATCAATGGCGCCCGCCGCCTGGAAGGCAGTGATGTCGTTGATCATGCATGCCCCTTCCCCGATCACCTGCCGCATAACGTGCGGTTTCAAGGTGTCCACGGAGATCGGGACCCTGATATCCCGCAATCCCTTGAGAACAGGAAGAAGTCGGTTCAATTCCTCTTCGGCAGAAACCGGAGCCGCTCCCGGTCGGGTGGATTGCGCACCCAAGTCGATGAGGTCCGCGCCCTGATCGATCAAACTATGCGCATGGGCGATTGCCCTGCCCGAGTCGAGAAAGTGACCACCATCGGAAAAAGAATCCGGAGTAATGTTTACGATCCCCATGATCAGGGGATGCGCCCATGAAAGACGGAAGCGGCCGCAAGTAAGAGTCGTGGAGGGCATTGCGCTTCAGAGTCCGACCGAGGCCAACCCAACCACCATTCCCGCGACGGGGAATGGTAGTTCCGTCACGCGGCCCGCCTTACTTTGCTTCGGGGACGGGAGTCGAAGCGGGCGCGGGCGCGCTGGGTGTGGAATCCTGCGGAGGCGGTGGCGGCGGCGTCGCCACGGGTTTGGGTGGACGCGGCGCACGCCCGGCTATGATGTCGTTGATTTGATCGGCATCGATGGTTTCCCACTCCAGCAAGGCGGCGGTCATGGCTTCTACCTTGTCGCGGTTCTCCTCGATCAGCCGCCGGGCAAGCTTGTACTGCTCATCGATGATGCGGCGAATTTCTCCATCCACCTTCTGCAGTGTGGCCTCGGAGACGTTTTTGTGCGTAGTGATCGAGCGCCCAAGGAAAACCTCGCCCTCATTCTCGCCATAGACCATGGTCCCCAGCGCATCCGACATGCCCCATTCGGTCACCATGCGGCGAGCCAAATCGGTGGCGCGGCGAAAGTCATCCGAAGCGCCATTGGTCATTTGATGCATGAACAGTTCTTCGGCGATGCGTCCCGCCAGCATCATGGAAATGCGCTGCAGACAGAAATCTCGGTCGTAGCTGTAGCGGTCCTTCTCCGGTAGCGACATGGTTACACCCAGGGCGCGGCCACGCGGAATGATCGTCACTTTGTGCACCGGATCGCACTTGGGCAAGAGTTTGCTGACTACGGCGTGGCCGGACTCGTGGTAGGCCGTGTTCTTCTTTTCCTCGTCGTCCATCACCATGGTGCGGCGCTCCGCGCCCATCACGATCTTGTCTTTGGCGCGCTCGAAGTCGTCCATGTCAACCAGGCGCTTGTTGCCGCGCGCGGCGAACAGTGCAGCTTCATTGACCAGATTGGCCAGATCAGCTCCGGAGAATCCGGGCGTGCCGCGCGCCAGGAGATCGGCACGCACATCAGGTGCCACCGGTACTTTGCGCATGTGAACGTTGAGAATTTGCTCGCGCCCACGGATATCGGGCAGCGGAACCACAACTTGCCGGTCGAAGCGGCCGGGACGCATCAAGGCCGGATCCAACACATCGGGACGGTTGGTGGCGGCGATCACGATGACACCGGAATTGCCTTCGAAACCGTCCATCTCCACCAGCAGCTGGTTCAGGGTCTGCTCGCGTTCGTCGTTGCCGCCGCCCAAACCGGCGCCACGCTGACGACCCACCGCATCGATCTCGTCGATAAACACGATACACGGCGCCTGTTTCTTGGCCTGCTCGAACATGTCGCGCACCCGCGCGGCACCCACGCCGACAAACATCTCGACGAAGTCCGACCCGGAAATACTGAAGAACGGCACTTTGGCTTCGCCCGCGATGGCCTTCGCCAGCAACGTCTTACCGGTTCCCGGTGAACCCACCATCAACACGCCGCGGGGAATGCGCCCACCCAATTTCTGGAATTTGCTCGGGTCGCGCAGAAACTCCACCAGCTCCTTGACCTCTTCCTTGGCTTCTTCGCAACCCGCCACGTCGGCGAAGGTGATGGTATTGTTGGTGTCATCCAGCATGCGCGCTCGGCTCTTGCCGAAGGAAAACGCCCCACCGCGGCCACCGCCTTGCATCTGGCGCATGAAGAAGATCCACACACCGATCAACAACAACATGGGGAACCAGGACACGAAGATCTGCAGCAGCAGCGATTGCTCTTCTTCCGGTTTGGCCTCGATTTTGACGTTGGCTTTGAGCAGGTCGCTCACCATCCACAGGTCAGGCGCGGCATAGGTGACGAACTTCTCGCCGTTGGTGGTCTGGAACTTGAGGATCTTGCCCTCGATGGTGACCCGGTCCACGTGCCCCTGCTTCACCTCGTCTATGAACTGCGAATAGGTGATCTGCTTATGGCTGGGCTGCCGGCTGCTGAACTGGTTGAACACCGTCATCAACACCAGGGCTATGACCAACCAGATCGCGATATTCTTAATGAGATTATTCAAAGCTGCCTCTCGATGTCGTGCCCGGCGACGGAAATAGGGCTCGGTCCATTGTAATCGGATTCAAACGTGCTCACCTTCAAGGATTTTTCGACGGGGAGTCATTGCGTAGCCCTCGCCCAACAAGATAGGTCTCCTTACTCTCCGAGCGCGAGGCTTTCGGCTTACGCACCGCAGCGCCTTTGAAGGTGGCCAGCGTTTGTCTGCGCACGGACTCGAAATGTTCCCCCTGAAACACCTTCACCAGGAACGCGCCGTCGGGTTTGAGGTGAGCTTTGGCAAATCCGATGGCCAATTCCGCCAAGTGCGCGCTGCGCGCCTGGTCCACTGAATCCACCCCGCTTAAGTTGGGGGCCATGTCGGAAACCACAAGATCGACCGCCGCGCCATTAAGCATCTCCTGGAGAGATTGCAGGCCCGCATCCATGCTGAAATCGCCCTGCAGGAATTCGACTCGGGCAATGGGCTGCATGGGCAGGAGATCGACGGCGATCACTCGCCCTGCCGCCCCAACCTTCTTGATCAGCCACTGCGACCAGCCCCCCGGCGCGGCGCCAAGGTCGATAACCGTTATTCCGGGCCTGACCAATTTGTCCCTGTCGGCGATCTCGGCCAGCTTATAGGCCGCACGTGAGCGATAACCATCCTTCTGCGCTTGCCGCACAAAAGTGTCGGTCACGTGCATGTGCATCCAGGCTTTGCTAGTTTTGTTGCGGCTCATCTTCTAGAATCGTTGCATGAAAGCACTTACCCCGGCGGAACGCCAGCATCTCAAAGGCGAGGCCCATCGCCTCAATCCCGTGGTGTTGATCGGTTCGGAGGGCTTGACACCCGCCGTAGTCAAGGAAATCGATATGGCGCTGAAAGCCCACGAGTTGATCAAAATCAAGGTCGCCGGCGCCGAACGCGACGATCGGGAAGCCTGGCTCGCGCGGCTCTGCGCTGAACTCCAGGCCCAGCCGGTGCAGCACATCGGCAAGACCTTGATCATTTACCGGGAAGCGCCGCCGAAGGAAAAAGTGCCCGCCAAGAAACCCGCTCCCCGCAAGCGTAAGACGCCAGTCCGAGCCAAAGCAACAGCCATCCCCCCGCGCAAACCGGCTGCTAAGTGGCGCACCGCGGGAACGAAATCAAAGCGCAGCCCTTCGATGCGCGAGCACTAAGGCTAAGCCAAGTACGCTCTGCAGCAAGAACAAAATGCTCGCCACGCCGTGCCAAACGGCGAAGCGGTCGCGCAATACGCTCTCCATTACCTGGCGCGGCAGCGCCTGCTCTTTCAGAACGGCCAAGATAGGCTGCACGCCGAATTGCCCGGACAGCGCCAGTGCCAACATCAGGATTACGATCCAGAAGAAGCCTTGGCGAAACGCACCCAAGCCCACCGTGGCCAGACGGGATACCAGCAGGTAGACCCCGCAACCTAGACCGACGTAGGTCACATAGGCAAACAGATGGCCGGCCAAGGTGCCCGCCAGAGCGCGATCGGGCAGGTAATGGAACAGGGTGGGCGCGGCGATGTAGCCGATGGCCCATAGGCTGCCGACCCAGAGGGTGACGCAGATTGCTTGCAGGCTTGAGGTGAGATTTCTCATGGGGATGGGATGGGGAGATGGTGGCGGCGGCGGTTGGTGCCGCGCTTATCCGCCCTACGTATCTCCCTCCCTGCGACTTACAGATATTTGACGTCCAGTATCTCGTACGAACGTATTCCGCCCGGCGCCACCACTTCCACCACTTCGCCCGACGATTTACCGATGAGCGCGCGCGCGATGGGAGAGGTGATGGAAATCTTCCCTTGCTTGATATCGGCCTCGTCTTCACCCACGATCTGGTAGGTCATGACATCTTCGCTTTCCTGATCTTGAATTTCAACCGTTGAGCCGAACACACAGCGGCCGTCGGCGTCCAGATGAGCGGGGTCGATTATTTGCGCATTGGCGAGCTTGCTCTCGATTTCCGCGATACGGCCCTCGATGAAACTTTGGCGTTCCTTGGCGGCATCGTACTCCGCGTTCTCGGACAAATCACCCTGCGCGCGCGCCTCTTGAATGGCCAGAATAATTTTCGGCCGCTCCACGGTTTTGAGTTGCTGCAGGTCCTTTCGCAGCATGTCCGCGCCTTTGGCGGTCAAGGGAATCTTGCGCATCGAGCTCATTGATGTTCTCCGAAATTAGTGCGTCGCCAGTCGCCGATGTAGCGCTTGCAGTGAATAGGCGGAAAGTTCTTGCATGTGCTGCATGCCCTGGCAGGCAGCGCGCGCGCCTGCGACGGTGGTGTAGTAGGTCACTCTGTCTTGCAGCGCGGAGCGGCGGATGGAGTACGAGGCTTCCACAGCCGACTTGCGTTCCTCCACTGTATTCACGATCATGGCGATCTGGCCGTTTTTGATCATGTCCACGATATGAGGACGGCCCTCGGCCACCTTGTTCACGACGTTGACCTGGAGTCCCGCCTCGACCAACACGGCGGCGGTGCCGCGCGTCGCGACCAGTTCAAAGCCCAACTCCAACAGCGCGCGTGCGACGTCAATGGTCTTGGGTTTGTCGGAGTCGCGCACGCTCAGGAACACTTTTCCACTGGTAGGGAGTTTGACGCCGGCCGCCAACTGTGACTTGTAGAAAGCCTCCGCGAAGCTTTGTCCCACCCCCATCACTTCGCCGGTGGATTTCATTTCCGGTCCCAGGATGGTATCCACGCCGGGAAACTTGATGAAGGGGAACACTGCTTCCTTTACAGAATAATAGGGTGGAATCACCTCTTTAGTAGTGCCTTGCTGGACCAAGGTCTGCCCCACCATGCAGCGCGCGGCGATCTTGGCTAAGGCCAAGCCAGTCGCTTTCGACACGTAGGGGACCGTACGCGAAGCACGCGGATTGACTTCCAGCACGTAGACCACGCCGTTTTGAATGGCGAACTGCACGTTCATCAGACCCACCACGTTGAGCCCGCGTGCCATGGCTTCGGTTTGACGGCGCAGCTCATCCTGCATTTCCCAGGACAAACTATAGGGTGGCAGCGAACAGGCGGAATCCCCCGAATGCACGCCGGCTTGCTCGATGTGTTCCATGATGCCACCGATCAACACGTCCTTTCCGTCGGAGATCGCATCGACGTCCACTTCGATGGCGTCGCTCAAGTAGCGGTCCAACAGCACCGGGGAATCATTGGAAACTTTCACCGCCTCGCGCATGTAGCGTTTGAGATCCTTGGCTTCATGGACGATTTCCATCGCGCGCCCACCCAGCACGTAGCTGGGGCGCACCACGAGGGGATAGCCGATCTCTTCCGCCAGGCGCAGCGCGTCTTGCTCGTTGCGCGCGGTGCGGTTGGGCGGTTGACGCAAGCCCAGTTCGGTGAGCATTTTTTGAAAACGCTCGCGATCCTCCGCGGGGTCGATCATGTCGGGCGAAGTGCCAACGATGGGAACACCGTTGGCTTCCAGATCGCGCGCTAGTTTCAGCGGCGTCTGACCACCGTATTGCACCACCACGCCAGCGGGTTTCTCCACCGCAATGACTTCCAGCACATCTTCCAAAGTCAGCGGTTCGAAATACAAACGATCGGAAATGTCGAAGTCCGTGGAAACGGTCTCGGGGTTGCAGTTGACCATGATGGTTTCGTAACCATCCTCGCGCAACGCCAATGCCGCGTGCACACAGCAGTAATCGAATTCGATACCCTGGCCGATACGGTTGGGACCACCACCCAGCACCATGATCTTTTTGCGATCGGTGGGCCGCGCTTCGCACTCTTCCTCGTAGGTGGAGTACAGGTAAGCCGTGCGCGTGTCGAATTCGGCGGCGCAGGTATCCACGCGCTTGTACACGGGTCGAATGCCCAGCGCATGCCGGCGTTGCCGCACTTGTGTCTGCGACGAGCCGAGCAGTGTTGCCAATCGACGGTCGGCGAATCCCATGCGCTTCAACCGTCGCAGCGCATCCGCATCGAGATCCGTGAGCTGCTTGCCGCGCACGGATTGCTCGGTCTGAATAATTTCCTCGATCTGATCCAGGAACCAGGGGTCGATGTGCGAGATGGCATAAATCTCGGCCACGGACATACCGATGCGGAAGGCGTCGCCCACATACCAGATCCGATGCGGACCAGGATCGGCCAACTCGCGCTCGATCTGATCGCGCTCCGCTGTCATTTCGTCGAAACCGTCCACGCCCGTTTCCAGTCCGCGCAGCGCTTTCTGTAACGACTCTTGCAGCGTGCGGCCCATCGCCATGACTTCGCCCACGGATTTCATCTGGGTGGTGAGCCGGTCATTGGCCTTGGGAAATTTCTCGAAGGCGAAACGCGGCACCTTGGTCACCACGTAATCGATGGTGGGTTCGAAGGAGGCCGGGGTGGCGCCACCGGTGATATCGTTCCTCAACTCATCGAGTGTGTAGCCCACCGCCAACTTAGCCGCCACCCTCGCGATGGGGAAGCCGGTCGCCTTGGATGCCAGTGCGGAGGAGCGCGACACGCGCGGATTCATCTCGATCACCAGCATGCGGCCGTCGCGCGGGTTGATGGCGAACTGCACGTTCGACCCGCCCGTATCCACGCCGATCTCGCGCAACACTGCGATGGAGGCGTTGCGCATGATCTGGTATTCCTTGTCCGTCAGCGTTTGGGCGGGCGCAACCGTGATGGAGTCCCCGGTATGCACGCCCATGGCATCGAGGTTTTCGATGGAGCACACGATGATGCAGTTGTCCTTGCTGTCGCGCACCACTTCCATCTCGAACTCTTTCCAGCCGATGACGGATTCTTCCACCAGCAATTGCTTGGTGGGCGAGGCCTCGAAGCCGCGCTCGCAAATGATGACAAACTCTTCCCGGTTGTAGGCGATACCACCGCCGCTGCCGCCCAGCGTGAAGGAGGGCCGAATCACTACCGGGAAGCCCAACTGCGCTTGCGCGCGCAAGGCTTCGTCCATGTTGTGGGCGAGGATCGAGCGCGGGGATTGCAGCCCGATGCGGGTCATGGCCGCTTTGAACTTCTCGCGGTCTTCCGCTTTGTCGATAGCCTCGCTGGTGGCGCCGATCATTTGGACGCCGTAGCGTTCCAACACGCCGTTGTGTGCCAAATCCAACGCGCAGTTCAACGCGGTCTGGCCGCCCATGGTAGGCAGCACCGCGTCGGGTCGTTCCTGCGCGATCACGCGTTCCACCATCTGCCAGGTAATCGGCTCGATATAAGTGGCATCGGCGCTGTCTGGGTCCGTCATGATGGTGGCCGGATTGGAGTTCACCAGAATGACCCGGTAACCCTCCTCGCGCAGCGCCTTGCAGGCCTGCGCCCCCGAATCGTCGAACTCACAGGCTTGGCCGATGACGATGGGGCCGGCGCCGATGATGAGTATTGAATGGATGTCAGTACGTTTTGGCATAGGAATATCGGGCGTTAGGCGTGCATGGACCATCGAATGGCGCCCACCACCTCACGCCTCACGCCTGTCGCCTCACCCACGCTTCTTGTCCATCATGCGAACGAACTTGTCGAACAGGTAATCGACATCGTGCGGCCCGGGACTGGCTTCCGGATGGCCTTGGAAGCAGAAGGCAGGTTTATCCGTACGCTCAAACCCTTGCAGGGTGCCGTCAAACAAAGAAACGTGAGTAACACGGGCGTTGACGGGCAGCGTGGCCTTGTCCACGGCGAACCCGTGGTTCTGGCTGGTGATCATCACACGGCCACTGTCCAGATCCTGCACCGGGTGGTTGGCACCATGATGGCCGAACTTCATTTTGAGAGTGCGTGCGCCACTGGCCAAGCCTAAAAGTTGATGGCCCAGACAGATGCCGAAAATCGGCGTGTTCGCCGCCAGCAATTCGCGAATGGCACGTACAGCATAGTCGCAAGGTTCCGGATCGCCCGGTCCGTTGGAGAGAAACACGCCGTCAGGTTTAAGCGCCAACGCTTCCTGCGCGCTCGCCTGTGCGGGCAGCACGGTGATTCGGCAGCCACGCGTCGCCAACCTACGCAGAATATTGCGCTTGACGCCATAGTCGAAAGCCACCACGTGGCGCTTGGGTTCGGTCTGTTTGCCATAGCCAGACTCGAGCGACCATCCCGTCTCGTTCCATTCGTAGGCCGATGGGCTGGATACCACTTTCGCCAGGTCCATCCCCGCCAATCCGGGAAATGCCCGCGCTTGCTGCAAAGCCTCGGCTTCGTCCACCCGCCCTGCCATCAGGCAGCCGTTCTGCGCCCCTTTGTCGCGCAAAATTCGCGTGAGCTTGCGAGTATCGATCCCCGCAATACCTGGCACGCCCTCGGCGTTCAGATATTCGGATAGCGTGCGGGTCATGCGCCAATTGCTCGCGCGACGCGGCAGATCTCGAATCACCAATCCAGCGGCATGCACCTGGGCGGCTTCAATATCTTCTGGATTAATGCCCACGTTTCCTACGTGAGGATAGGTCAGCGTGACAATCTGGTGTGAATAGGACGGATCCGTCAGGATCTCCTGATAGCCGGTGATGGCGGTGTTGAAAACCACTTCCCCCACGCCAACCACCTCGGCGCCGATGGAAATACCCCTAAACACTGTGCCGTCGGCAAGCACAAGGAGGGCGGGGGCGTGCGTAGTCAAGGCGTCTCGTTAGATCAGAGGGGTCAAAAACTAGGGGCGTAATAAAGCGGGGCGCGTTTACACGGGCCCCGCAGATTGACGGCAGATTCTAACCGCGCAGCGTTGCTCAGGGCAAGGGGAGCGGGCCGGACTTGCAGACTCCCCGATGCTCGATTAGCTGCCCTTGATCCTCCTTAGCATTGCCGCCGACGTGAGAAATTCGAGCTGTGCTTCGAGACGAATTACCCGTCCCGTGAGTTCTTCAATCTTTGCTTGCTGGACCTTCATCGCCTCGGATTGGCGGTCTACCTTGTCCTCCAACTTGATCATGGCGCTTAGCGCCCCCCAAACCTTTTCGGTGATACCCATCAAGCCGCCTTCTTGCTCTTAGCCGCCTTGGCTTCCATCAATGCAATGCGCTCGTTGCTCGCCTCGATAACAGCCAGCGCTTCGTCGATGCGAGCGCCTGCCCGTTCCGCCGACGCTTTCGCGGCATCGGCAAGCGCACCCAGTTCATTCTCGGCATCCTCCGACTCGTAGGCAAATGCGCCACGACGCATCAGCTCGGAGACGGGCAAATTCAATTTCTTCGCCTTCGCCACGATGGCTTTCTTGTCCTGTGGTGTGGCCTGCACTACGATTCTCTCTACCGCCGAAGGCATTGCGCTATCCCCCAATCCAAGGATGGACATGGACAGGCTATGTCCATCGATCGTACTTGTCAAGTCGCCAAATTGTCATCTGTCGGCAGTAAATGATTCGGGTAAATTCGAGAGGGCATCACACTCCCGGCTCGCCATCCCAACCAGCACTACTAGGAGCCTGTCGGACTTAGGATGATTCGGCTGCAACGGCGGGAGAGCGGTCCATATTTAGTCGCTTTCTCCTTACATATTCCCGATATGCGCGTCGAAATCATCGAAATCTGTCCTCGCTCTCCCACCGTTTCGCTATCGAACCCCTAAGTCCGACAGGCTCCTAGGCGGCTTTCTCGTGGCGGCCCATTATGGTACGGTGCGGGTTGCATCGTTTACCGTAG
>JANNFC010000053.1:0-1692 GCA_031379405.1 Betaproteobacteria bacterium
GCTGCCTCCGAGCCGACGGGGAGGCGCACTACTACACAGGAATACCTGCGGAACCTGCGTCTTTGTGCGAACGTGAAGCACGTACTGCGCGAGCGCGCCGCCTGCTTCTCCCAGTAGCGGCACCCTGCGCTCACGCCGCGCCTTAGGATATGTCAGAAAATAACCTTTACACTTCGTTGGGTGCGATGGTGTAGTTCCACTCACCATGAAATGCGTGCGGCTTCAGATTCACTGACTCCATCATGGTGTCGGTGACCTCCACTCCAGTGGGGTATTTTCTCTTACCCAACCGAGCCGCGACCTTGAGTCCTGAGGTGGTTCGCGTTGCACCAATCAAGTTGACCACGACATCATGACTGACCAGCGGACGTCCACGCCAATTCATCGTAATGTGCGAGAACAACCGATGCTCGATCTTGTTCCACTTGCTCGTGCCCGGCGGAAGATGACAGGCGGTAATCTCCATCCCCATGTCGGTGGCAAGCCGCTGGAGTTCGAACTTCCATAACCGGGATCGATAGCCGTTGCTCCCGCCACCGTCGGCGCATACAAGCAATCGCTTGGCTCCCGGATACAACGGCGCCCCCATCGAACGCCACCAACGCCGAATGCTCTGCGCGGCAAAACTCGCCGTGTCGTGATCAATTCCAACATTGACCCATCCTTGGTCCTGCCCCACATCGTACACCCCGTAGGGTATCGCTTTGCCAAGCTTCGGATCGATGAAATCATGCACCAGCACGCGCTCGGGTTCACCTCTGGGCTGCCATTCTCGCCCGCCCCTCGCGTAGGGGCCAACCAACTCCTTCTTCTTCGTGTCCACCGAGATCACCGGATCCTCTGCCCGCATGAAGCGCTTGGAGAGCTTGTTGATGTACTCAAACTGCTCGTTGCGATCCGGATGCTGATTGCCTTCGAGCATCTTCGCGTTGGCCTGCAGGCTATACCCCAGCCCGCGCAGCAGTTGTGACACCGTCTCGTGGCTCACCTCGTGACCTTCTGCGCTCAAGGCCTGCGCAAGGTGGCGGGTACTCTTGGACGTCCAGCGCAGCGCCGACATCGGGTCCCCGCGTGTGGCCGGATCGATCAGTTGTTCCAGGCGCTTGAGTAACGCCGGATCTTCTACCCGCTTTCGGCCTGCACCGGCTTTGCGAACCTGCCCCAAGGCCAAAGGCTCTTCAGTGAGTTCGCGTAGCGCTTTATGGATCGTGGGACGCGACAATCCGGACGCACGCGCGACGATCGACGCACCTCCGCGACCCAGTCCTTGCGCATCGGCGGCCGCGACCAATCGTCGCTGGCGCTCATCCAAATGCTGGAAGAGCGTCTCGTACTTCGTAACCAGTGTAGACTCGAGTTCCATCCAGTTCTACACTACTACGACTTCGATCAAGTGTAAAGGTTATTTTCTGACAGACCCTAAGGCCTCAAGAAGGCCCGAAACCCGGCTTGGACAAAGTCGTTGTCGAAAGTAAGTGCGTCTTCTATCTTCAGCTCGCGCATGATGACAAACGAAACACAGTCCACCATGCTCCACTGCTTGTCTGATCGATCTCTGTATAAATACAAGGCCGCATCGAATAGTCCCATGGTCTGCGGAACAACCATTAGATTAGGCTGCGAGCGCAGCTTCTCGACCATTTGGGCCGCCGCCGATCGCATCCTTGAGCCTGTGGCACTGAACGCGTTTAG
>JANNFC010000055.1:0-18135 GCA_031379405.1 Betaproteobacteria bacterium
CTTGGTTCCGGCTCCGCCGGCTTAGGGAACTAGGGAATGGGATGGTGCACGGTTACGAGCTTGGTGCCATCAGGAAATGTAGCTTCGATTTGTATCTCGGGAATGAGCTCGGCGATGCCATCCATGACGTCCTCCCGGGTAAGCAAGGTTGCGCCATAGGACATGAGATGCGCCACGCTCTTGCCGTCGCGTGCACCTTCCATGATGGCGGCGGAGATGAAGGCGACGGCTTCCGGATAGTTGAGCTTCAGCCCGCGGGCCCGGCGCCGCTCCGCTAACAGAGCGGCGGTGAATAGGAGGAGCTTGTCTTTTTCTCGTGGGGTGAGTTCCATGATGCGGTGCGCGCTGAGCGCAGCGAATTGATCATGGACGGCATTTTCCGCGATCTAGGCGGGACTTACAAATTTAATGTGTGCAGGAAAGGGGAGGAGAATGACAAACCCTGGCGAGGCGAAGTGCCGGTCACGAGGGTGGAAAGACAACGGGAAGGGAGAGATGAGCCGTTATACGGTATCGGCGACTGCGTGCGCATGATCCAGCGCATCCACGAGAGTTTCCTCGTGCAGCGCGTTGATCGTGGCCGCCAATACGTCGGCTTCGAGATAGCTATTTTTGGGGATTGAGGTGGTATCGAGCTTGGCGATGAACATCGCGGCGGCCCCGGCGGCGCGTAAGAGTCGGTCGCGCTCGGCCATAAGTATTTCAACTTCACTTCTTAACATCGCGATTTCTTGTTGTGCATGACGGCGAGAATTCGCGACTCCCTTGACGGCAACGCGCTGTAGCATGGTGCTTCCTCCTATTATTACGTGGCGACCGATACGGGTGTCGGATGCAGGACTTGGACCAGGTCACCCGGCACTATCCCAACAAGGTATCCCCTCTTCCCGCCATTGATGTAGATCTTGTGCAGGTCAAGGATCGTCCTCTCCAGGTATATCGGCAACGATTTGCGAATACCTAAGAGGGAAATTCCACCCACCCTGTAACCTGTGTGGCTATTGGCTGTGTCGGGGTCGCACGGCTGAATAGTCTTGACGCCAATAACGCGCGCAGAAACGGCAGTACCGCCACGCTTCTCGTACGCATAAGGGTGATCGGAAAATTGTATACCGGCGGCGCGCAACTGCCGCACAGCGGCGGTGACTGGCGTCTTATCCCTACCCATGTTTTTTCTATCCGGTACGCAGGAGGCGATAGAGCATGTGCAGCATCCCCGCCGTCGCACCCCATATGTTGCGTCCCTCATAGGGCATCGAGTAATAGTGACGCTGGCGGCCATTGATGACGTCGGAATGTCGTCGATGATTGTCCGGATTCAACAGAAAACTCAACGGTACTTCGAACACTTCGGCCACTTCGAAGGGATCGGGCGAGAATTGCACCGGCGGCTCGATCCAACCCACCACCGGTGTTACCCGAAATCCCGTTTGAATATCCCACTCCGGCAATTGGCCGATGAGTTGGATGAGATCGCGCGCCAAGCCGGTTTCTTCCTCCGCCTCGCGCAATGCGGTGTGCGCCCGGTTACTGTCGCCTTCGTCCACTCGCCCCCCTGGGAAACTAATCTGACCTGCATGATCGTGCAGGTGTGCGGCGCGTTGTGTAAGCAGGACCGTTAGACCCGCAGGCCGATTGATCAGCGGCACCAATACGGCAGCGGGGGTGGGAACGCGCTCGGGAGGATGCCGGTAGCGCGGGAGCACGTTCGCATCGGGCGCGGGAGGGAGGTCCTGAGCGAGGCGCCTTTCGATCTCCTCTTTGGTCAGACGCGTCACTGCACGGGGCTTTCTAGATTGTCGCGAACACTTCTAGGCATCGGCGGATTATAGATTCCGGCGAGGTCGAGAAACGCCGGGTTACTTAGCTTGTGCTGCCGACGCGCTCCCGGTCTCGAGTTTATCGACTTCCTCCCGCACGGCTTCGAGGTAGGGATTGAGTCGCAGTGCGGCCTGGAAAGCTAGCCGCGCAGCGGACTCATCACCACTTGCCAGACAAATTTCACCCAAACCGGAAAGTGCGCCGAAGTGACGCGGCTCCAATTCCAACACGCGATGAATAGCGTGCACACTTTCTTCATCGCGCCCCAACAGGTAGTAGAGCGTGGCTCGTTTATTCCACGCTTCGGCATAGTTGGGGCAACAGCGCAGCAAGGAAACCAAACGCGTTTCGGCGATATCGAAGCGTTGGGAGGCGATATCGGTCGCCGCCTTATCCAATACCTCGGCGGCGCGGTGGTGAGGGTAATGCATCCACAGATCCCAGATCTGGTCCTCCACCAAGGCCGCATCCAACGCGGTGGAGTTCAGGTAGGTGAAGAGTTGATCCAGACGCGGGGGCAGATCCGGCGACGGATGCCGCGCACTGAGATGCGTGACGAGATTGAGTGTGGTCGCGTACATGAAGTCCTCCTGGCGCAATCGTCAATCAAGGTCTGTACCAGCGCTTCCCTTACATTTTCCTGTCCGCCGCCGCGTCCACCACGGCGAGCGCTGTCATATTCACCAAGCGCCGCACCGTCGCCGTAGGCGTCACGATGTGACACGCCTTGGCAGCCCCCAATAAGATCGGGCCGACAGTGATGCCCTCCCCCGCGATGACTTTAAGCAAGTTAAACGTGATGTTGGCGGCATCCAACGTCGGCATGATCAATAGATTGGCTTCGCCCTTCAGGCGCGAATTGGGGAAGGCGCGCAGCCTAATCTCCTCCGACAGGGCGGCATCGCCGTGCATTTCCCCTTCCGCTTCCAATTGGGGCGCGATGCTCTCCAAGATTTCCCGCACCCGTCTCATCTTAAGCGCCGATGTGGTGTGCGCGCTGCCGAAGCTTGAGTGCGACAACAACGCCACTTTCGGTGCGAGGCCGAAACGCCGCACTTCGTTGGCGGCCATCACGGTAATCTCCGCCAACTCTTCCGCGCTTGGATCGGGATTAACATAGGTATCGCAGATAAACAGCGTACGCTGGTCGAGCAACAGCAAGTTCATCGCAGCGAACTGTTTGACGCCCGGCCGCAAACCGATCACATTGGAGATGTAACTCAAATGAGTGGCGTGCTCGCCATAGGTGCCACACAACATCGCATCCGCCGCCCCTAGCCGTACCGCCAGCGCACCGATCAGCGTGGTGCGGCGAATGACTTCTCGCTTGGCCACCTCGACCGAAACGCCTTTGCGCTCCATGATCTGGTGATACAACCGCCAGTAATCGCCGAAGCGCGCATCGCTATTCGGGTTCACCAATTCGAAGTCTTTCCCCGCTTGAATGCGCAGACCGAGCTTCTTGATGCGAGGTCCGACCACTTCGGGACGGCCCACGACAACAGGTTGCGCGAGGCCTTCATCGACCACCACCTGCACGGCGTGCAATACGCGCTCGTCTTCGCCCTCACAGTACACCACACGACTGCGTGCACGCTTGGCCGCCTCAAATACTGGCCGCATGATCAGTCCTGAGTGATAGACGAACTGCGTTAGCTGGTCGCGATAGGCGTCGAAGTCAACGATGGGCCGGGTTGCCACGCCACTATCCATGGCGGCCTTCGCCACGGCCGGCGCGATCTTCACGATCAGGCGCGGATCGAACGGGCGCGGAATCAAATACTCCGAACCGAACGCGACGCTGTTCTGGCCATAGGCCAACGCCACCACATCGGATTGCTCCTGTTGCGCGAGTTGCGCGATGGCGTGAACAGCGGCCAGCTTCATCGCTTCGGTGACGGCCGTCGCGCCGGCGTCCAACGCGCCGCGAAAGATGTAGGGGAAGCACAAGACATTGTTCACCTGATTGGGATAGTCGGACCGTCCGGTTGCAATGATGCAATCGGGTCGAACTTTCTTTGCCTCTTCCGGCAAAATTTCCGGATTCGGATTGGCGAGCGCGAAGATCAGCGGATCCTTTGTCATCTTAGCTACCATCTCGGGTTTCAAGACGCCGCCGGCGGAGAGTCCCAAGAAAATATCTGCGCCCTCGATCACATCGCCCAAGGTGCGCGCCGTCGTATCCTTCGCGTATTTCTCCTTATAGGGATCCATCTCCTCGGTACGGCCCTTGTAGACCACACCTTTGATATCCGTCACGATGATGTTCTGGATCGACAGACCAAGATTGACTAGCAAATCCAAACAGGTCAATGCCGCGGCGCCGGCACCCGAACACACTAGGCGTGCCGTAGCGATGTCCTTGCCCACGACTTTCAAACCGTTGAGCACGGCGGCGCCGACGATGATGGCGGTGCCATGCTGGTCGTCATGGAACACTGGGACCTGCATGCGCTCTCGCAGCTTGCGTTCGATGTAGAAGCACTCAGGCGCCTTGATATCTTCCAGATTGATGCCGCCGAAGGTGGGTTCCAAACTGCGGATGATGTCCACTAATTTGTCCGGGTCGCGCTCGTCGATCTCGATGTCGAACACATCGATGCCGGCGAACTTCTTGAACAATACGCCTTTACCTTCCATCACCGGTTTGGCGGCGAGTGGTCCGATGGCGCCCAGCCCCAGTACCGCGGTACCGTTGGTGATTACTGCGATCAAATTGCCACGCGCCGTGAGGTCGCGAGCACTTGTGGGATTGCTTACGATTTCCTCGCAAGCTGCCGCTACGCCCGGAGAATAGGCCAGCGCCAAGTCACGCTGTGTCACCATTCCCTTGGTCGGCGTAACGGAGATCTTGCCGGGTCGGGGATAGCGGTGATAGTCCAATGCGGCTTTTCTAAAGGAAGAATCCATGCAGATGATCTGTAATTGAGAGAAAATGGATTATAAATCTCGAGGTAAGTGCAATAGATCGTCGAAGCCGGAGCAGGAAATCGAGATCGCATTGCTACACTCGTTCGCATAACGAAGTTGCTCGGAGACCTATCCCATGCGAATCGCAGTTCGTCGTATTTTGCCGTTGTTCCTGGTACTTTGGTGGTTACACGGCCAAGCGTTTGCGCAAGCGGGAAGCCAACCCCTGCTATGGAAGGCCACGTCCGCCACCAATATCGTCTACCTCTACGGCACCATTCACGTAGGCAGCAAAGCCTTCTATCCCCTGCACCCGAACGTCGAAGACGCCTTCGCTCATGCCAAAGTGGTTGCATTGGAAGCCGACCCTACCAACCAAGCCGATCTCGCCGGCGCGCTGGCACGCGCGGGCTACCGGCCACCGGATGGCATAGACAATCACATCTCGCCCACGCTGGCCACTGATCTACGTAAGTCGCTGGCCACCCTTGGATTTCCCTATGAAGTGGCACGACTGATGAAACCGTACCTGCTCTGCATGGCGCTCAGCATCCGGGAACTGAGCAAGATGGGGTACGACGCCCGCTTCGGTTTGGACATTCACTTCGCTCAGCGCACGCAGCGCGAAGGCAAGAAGCTCATCGAACTCGAGTCCATGTTGGCGCAACTGAATCTGTTCGACGCCTTGTCCCCAGAAGTTCAAGAAGCCATGCTGCAATCGACATTGGACACCATTCGATCCGGGGCGATGGTGAAAGACCTCGCGGATCTGATCGCGGCTTGGCGCAGCGGCGACGAATTGCGTCTCGTGGACGTCATGCAGCGGGACACGCGCGATCTACCTGCCGCCGCGAGAGCGGAGATGATACGGATTTTCTATCAGAGCCGCAATGAAGCCATGGCTCTGAAGATTGCGCGTGTACTGGAATCGGGAAAAGAGCCGCACTTTGTTGCGGTGGGCGCGGGACACTTGCCGGGAGAATCCGGAATCGTGTCGCTGCTCAGGAATATGGGGTTTGCGGTTTCGCGTGTGAGGTAGTTGTTGCTCCCTCCATGACCCGCTCACAATCGTAGGGTGCGTTCCACGCACCACGGTGTGCAATGCGCACCCTACACTTTGAAATCCACCGCGGGTGGCGGAGGATCTTCGATTCTGCGCTGCGTCTTGCGACGCTCGCCAACTCTGGTATCCAGAAGTACTGGGACTTGCTGTTTGCGCCTGTCCTCGCCCAATCGCCGTTCCACATCGCGGCGAACGCTCGGAGGGCCCTCCTGCTGTGGGCTACGCTGCTCCTCGCCGATTCCTGGTCCGCTGCCGCCGGTTCCGCCACCTTCGTCGCCCTCCTCACGCACGGGTTTAGATGGCGCCACGCTCCCAACACTGGTAACGGTTCCCGCGGTATTCGGGATTTGAAAGGCCGGCACCGGGGGAACGTTGATCTGCACCACAGAGGACTCCCACAATTACTCTTCGGAGGATTTACTCGCTGATTCTTTTAACGTCTCGATCGCGGATTTCTGCATCTCCAGCGTCTGGATGGTCATCTGCAACAGTCCAAGGTTAGCTTTGAGCCAGTTCTCCACGGCGCGCAGTTCCGTGATCTTTTTCTCCACTTCGGCTGGATCGATGGTAGGAACGAAGGCGGCGGGCATGGGAAACGCCGCCGGGTTCCACATCTGCTGGAAGGCTTCGAACCAATTCTTGGAAGGATCGTCCGCCATCGTCCACTCGCGATTTACATCGTTGGGCCCAACACCCAGGGCGCGAACTCATCTTCTCCGTAGCCCCACTGCTCACTCTTGCTCTTCTCGCCCGATGCTACGCGCAGGATGATGTCGAAGAACTGCTGGCCGACGTCCTGGATACTGGCCTTGCCGTCGACGATGACGCCGCAATTGATATCCATGTCGTCTTCTTGGCGCTCGAACAATGCCGTGTTGGTCGCCAGTTTGAGCGACGGCGAGGGCTTGCAACCATAGGCCGAACCGCGCCCCGTCGTAAAACAAATCATATTGGCGCCGCCAGCGACTTGCCCCGTCGCGGATACCGGGTCGTATCCCGGTGTGTCCATGAAAACGAAGCCGCGGGTACTCAGTGGCTGGGCATACTCCAGCACGTCCATCATACCCATGGTGCCGCCCTTGGCAACCGCACCCAGGGACTTTTCCAGAATAGTGGTCAGCCCACCGGCCTTGTTGCCGGGAGACGGATTGTTGTTCATTTCGCCACCGAGGCGCTCGGTATATTGCTCCCACCACTTGATGCGGCGAATCAGCTTCTCGCCCACCTCGCGATTTACCGCGCGGCGAGTCAGCAAGTGTTCGGCGCCATACACTTCCGGGGTCTCGGAAAGAATCGCCGAACCGCCGTGCCGCACTAGCAAATCCACGGCAGCGCCCAAGGCAGGATTAGCGGAGATACCGGAGTAGCCGTCGGAGCCGCCGCACTGCAATCCCAGCGTAATATGCTTGACCGACACGGTTTCGCGCTTGACGCGATTGGCAACAGGCAGCAATTCCTTCACACGCGCCACACCCTCGGCGATGGTTTTGCGCGTGCCGCCCGTTTCCTGAATAGTCATGGTTTGCAATTGGTCGGAACGCTTCAATCCTTGCGCCGACATGAGATCGTTGATCTGGTTGGCCTCGCACCCCAAACCGATCATCAGCACAGAATGGAAGTTGGGATGGATTGCATAACCAGCCAGCACTCGGCGCAGCACTTCCACAGGCTCGCCCGTGGAAGCCATGCCGCAGCCCGTCTTGTGGTGAATGGGAACGATGCCGTCCACGTTGGGAAACTGCGCCATGATGTCGGGCGTGAGTTGCGCCGCAATCTGCCGACATACGTGAGCGGAGCAATTCACGCTGCTGATGACGCCGATGTAGTTGCGCGTAGCGACTCGACCGTCGGTGCGTACAATACCTTGGAAGGTCGCAGGACTGGCGACGAACTCCGTTTGCTTGTAGTCGACGCAGAAAGCGTAGTCGCGATCGAAGTTGCCCATGGCCAGGTTGTGTACATGCACGTGCTCACCGGCGCGAATCGGTCGCGTGGCGAAGCCGATGATTTGGTTGTAACGTCGCACCGCAGCGCCTTCGCTCAGATCCTTGGCCGCTACTTTGTGGCCCGCCGGAATGTTCACGCCAACCCGAATGTTCTCCTTGAGAATCTCCGTACCGGCGGGCAGATCGATACGAGCGATGACGACATCGTCAGCGGCATTGAGGCGAATAGTGAGGTCGGCAGCTTGCAACATGAGGACTCCCGGTGAGGACGGACAGCCGGCCGTAACGCCGGCATGAAGATAATATGTGGCTATTCTAGAGGAAAACCCGCAGCGTGCTACCCGCGAAATTACCACCCCCCGTTCGCATCGAGAAGTTCCTGCAGCTTCCGCGTTGGCTGCTGTGGTTCTCCATCCTGGGCCTGCTCGCCATCGTCATCGGGGTGTTGCTGGTCACCTATGTGTTCATCAAACCCGCACCGCCGCGCACTTTGAGTTTATCCACCGGGCCGGCGGGAAGCGACTATCACGCCTTCGGATTGAAATACCACGAGTTCCTCGCCCGTCATGGTGTCACGGTGGTACTCAAACCCTCGGCCGGATCGCCGGAGAATTTGATGCGCCTGAGTGACACGACGCCTTCCGTGGACGTGGGTTTCTTTCAAGGCGGCACCGGCTATGCGGTCAACGCCCCTGAGTTGGTCTCACTCGGTAGCCTGTATTACGAACCCTTATGGGTGTTCTATCGCGGCGAGGAGATCAGAGATCTACCCGGACTTGTGGGGAAACGCATCGCCATCGGTCCCTACGAAAGCGGTGCGCGCGCGCTTGCTCTGCAGTTGCTTGCAGTCAATTCCGTAGTGCTTCCACCCACCACACTGCTGGATGCCGGCGGCAAGGAAGCGAGCGAGATGCTCCTCACAGGCCAGGCCGATGCGGTGTTTATCGTGGCACCCGGTGAATCGGAAACGGTGCAACGACTTCTTTTCGAGAAAGGCATTCGATTACTAAGCCTGGAACGCGCCGAAGCCTACACCCGACGTTTCCCTTTCCTGCGGAAAGTGGTCTTACCCAAGGGAGTACTTGATTTCACCAGTAACGTTCCAGCCAACGATGTCACGCTCGTCGCGCCCACTGCTAGTCTCCTGGCGAAGAAAGATTTGCATCCGGCCCTCGCCTATCTGATGCTACGTGCCGCCACCGAAATTCACTCTGGGTCGGGTTTGTACAACCAGGCCCGTGAGTTTCCCAACATGAGTGACTCGGACTTTCCGTATGCGGAAGAGGTGGCTCGTTTCTACAAGTCGGGCTCGCCGCTCTTGCAGCGCAAGCTCCCATTCTGGCTGGCGAATCTGGTTGAACGGCTATGGGTGCTGCTCCTCCCCGCGATTGCGGTTGCCATTCCGTTGATACGATCGATGCCGCCGCTGTTTCGCTGGTGGCGGCATTCGCGCATCTACCGCTGGTATGGACGTTTGAAGGAAATCGAGATTGAACTCGAGGGCGCCAGCGACCAGCAAGCATTGGCCGGCATGCTCACCCGACTGGATGAAATCGAGTTAGCGGTGAGTCGACTCCGCACACCTCTCGCCTATACTGAGAATTTATACAACTTTCGTGCGAATATCGCTTTCGTGAGACAACGTGTCGAGTCTCGCATGCATACTTGACCATCGCCTATCCGCTCTCCCGCCAGGCGCTGGTCCTCCGACAGGAAGCGAGCAGTGGCTCAACTGTCAAGGGCAAAGGTCCTGCCCGGACAATTTCCGGGCAGGACCCTGCCGCTGCGGGGTCTCCTCCCCCTTTTGTTGCCTACGTACGCTTGGGTACGCGGCTAATTCCTTCGCTCTCGTGGATCGTCAGCGTACGCGGCGTACGAATAGCGGCTGCCCACCATGCTCGCGCATGACCTTAATCCTAGATCAGAAGTTTGCCAACTCCCGATTACGGTTCTTCGAGTGGGGGAGCTGGACTAAGTCTAACGCGGGGCACCCCAGAGCGAGATGCCGGGCGCATAGTACTCCTGGTTTGTGTTGGGGGAAGTTGGGGGAATTGTCCGGGGGATTTTCCTTCGTGGTCAGGGGGCTCGCCGCAAACGGAAATGTCCTGCGCGAATTGCCGCGGATGGCTGTGGCAAAATGCCCCGTTCTTCTGGGGGAGGTTATCGTGGGACGTCTGGCAGGAAAACTGGCGCTAGTCACGGCCGCCGCGCAAGGAATTGGCAACGCCACCGCCATCGCCTATGCGCGCGCAGGGGCGAAAGTGGTCGCAACCGACCTGAATCTGGATAAACTCAAGGAGCTTGGTAGCACGCCGGGCATCGAGGTGCGCAAGCTCGACGTGCTCGACGACGACGCCATCACCGAGTTGGCGGCCACTCTCAGCCCCAACATTCTGGTCAATTGTGCCGGTTTCGTGCACAACGGCAGCATTCTGGAATGCACGGACAAGGAGTGGGATTTTGCCTTCAACCTAAACGTGCGCAGCCAGTACAAGATGATCCGCGCCTTCCTACCCAGGATGCTGGAGCAAGGCGGCGGATCCATCGTCAACATCGCTTCCGTCGCCGGCAGCATCAAAGGCATTCCCAATCGCTTCGTATACGGCGCCACCAAAGCCGCCGTGATCGGCCTCACCAAATCGGTGGCTGCCGATTACATCAAGCGCGGTATCCGCTGCAATGCTGTTTGCCCCGGTACCGTCGATACGCCTTCCTTGGGCGATCGCATCAATGCCTACGCCGATCCGATGCAGGCGCGTCAGGACTTCATCGCGCGCCAGCCCATGGGACGACTGGGCAACGCAGAGGAAATCGCGCAGTTGTGTGTCTATCTGGGCTCAGACGAGTCGGTGTTCATGACCGGACAAACCGTCCTAATCGATGGGGGTATTACGCTATAGGCGTACCTCCGTATCTTCAACGAACTCTTCAACGAACCTCTACAGGAGAACCTATGAAACTCGTTCGTTATGGCGCATCCGGTGTGGAAAAGCCCGGTATTCTGGATTCCACCGGCACGATTCGTGACCTCTCGGGCATCATCAAGGATGTCGATGGCGCGACCATCACCCCAGAGGGCCTGGCCAAGATTCGCGGCCTGGACGTGAACAGTCTGCCCAAAGTTTCTGGCAACCCACGCTTGGGATCTCCAGTGGCAACCCCGAGCAAGGTCGTCGCCATTGGCCTGAACTATTCCGATCACGCCAAGGAAGCTGGCCTGCCGATTCCCGCCGAACCCATTATTTTCATGAAGGCCACCACCTCCGTGAACGGCCCCAACGATACGGTAGTCATGCCCAAGGGCTCCCAAAAGAGCGACTGGGAAGTGGAACTGGCCTTCGTCATCGGCAAGACCGCGCGCAGCGTGTCCGAAGCCGATGCACTCGACTACGTTGCGGGCTACATGATCGCCAACGACGTCTCCGAGCGCGAGTGGCAGATCGAGCACGGACCGACCTGGGACAAAGGCAAGGGCTTCGACACGTTCTGCCCGTTGGGCCCATGGCTGGTCACGCGCGACGAGATTGCCGATCCGCAGAATCTCTCCATGTGGCTGGAGGTCAACGGCAAGCGTATGCAGTCGGGCAACACCGGCACCATGATTTTCCCGGTAAGAAAACTGATCGCCTACGTGTCCTATTGCATGACGCTCCTGCCAGGTGATGTGATCATCACCGGTACCCCTCCCGGCGTCGGCATGGGCATCAAGCCCAACCCTGTGTTCCTGAAAGCAGGCGATGTGATGCGTGTTGGGATCGACGGCTTGGGTGAACAGCGGCAAGCGGTGGAAGGTAGCTAGGCTTGCACTGGCCGAACCTAAAAAGGCGGCTCGCGGGCCGCCTTTTTCTTTGCATAGGCTTGCACGCGAACCCCCCGCTCGCTTATTTTTCAGGTGATCCTCCCTTGAATCCCTTCCTCGCGCCCCCATGTGGGCCGGGATCCAGAGGGAGATATTTCCATGCAACAGCAAGAGCCTACCGTCGCTTCGGCCGTCAACGACGTCCCGGAGATTACCCCGGGCGCCGTGGATACGGCCATCGGAGAGACCACCGAAACCATTCCCAGCCTTGAGGAAATGCTCCAGCGAGCAGAGATCAAAGCCCAAGAGCATCATGACGCTTGGCTGCGCGCGAAAGCGGAAGCCGACAATGTCCGCAAACGCGCCCAGGCCGATATCGCCAACGCGCACAAGTACGCTCTGGAGGGCTTTGCGAATTCGCTGCTGCCGGTCAAGGACAGCCTGGAAGCGGCCCTCAACACGGAAAACATCACCATCGAATCCTTACGTGAGGGCGTGGAACTCACGCTGAAGCAGCTCAACGCCTGCTTCGACAAATCCAGCATCAAAGAGATCGACCCCGTCGGGGAGAGGTTCGATCCGCACCGCCATCAAGCCATGACCGCGGTGGATTCGGAGCAAGCACCCAATACCGTGCTGCATGTATTTCAGAAAGGCTATGCGCTCAATGACCGCGTCCTGCGCCCGGCATTTGTCACGGTATCCAAGGCTAAAGCTTGAAAATGGCCACTCATCCCCAACGTTAAGCCTCAACAGCAATCCACTTTTCTGAATCAAGGAACCAGCATGGCAAAGATCATCGGCATCGACTTGGGCACCACCAATTCCTGTGTGTGCATCATGGAAAATGGCCAACCCAAAGTCATTGAAAACTCCGAGGGCGCGCGCACCACCCCGTCTATCGTCGCTTACGCGGACGACGGCGAAATCTTGACAGGCGCACCCGCCAAGCGGCAAGCGGTGACCAATCCGCAGAACACCATCTACGTATCCAAGCGGCTGGTGGGGCGCAAGTTCAAGGAAAACGAAGTCGCCAAGACCGTCAAGTCCGTCCCCTACAAGATCGTGGAAGCCGCCAACGGCGACGCCTGGGTGGAAGTGCGCGGCAAGAAGATGGCTCCGCCCGAAATTTCCGCGCAAGTCTTGATGAAGATGAAGAAGACGGCCGAGGACTATCTGGGCGAGCCGGTAACCGAGGCGGTCATCACGGTCCCCGCGTACTTCAACGACTCGCAACGCCAAGCCACCAAGGACGCCGGCCGCATCGCGGGTCTGGACGTCAAACGCATCATCAACGAACCCACGGCGGCAGCACTTGCCTTCGGCATGGACAAGAAGAAGGGCGACCGCAAGATTGCCATCTATGACTTGGGCGGCGGGACCTTCGACGTCTCCATCATCGAGATTGCCGAGATCGACGGCGAGCACCAGTTCGAAGTGTTGGCCACCAACGGCGACACCTTCCTGGGCGGCGAGGATTTCGATCAGCGCCTGATGGATTACGTTGCCGACGAATTCAAGCGCGAGCAAGGGGTGGATCTGCGTAAGGACATCTTGGCGCTGCAGCGGCTGAAGGAAGCGGCGGAGAAAGCCAAGATCGAGCTCTCCTCCACCCAGCAGAGCGAGATCAACCTGCCTTACATCACCATGGACCAAAGCGGACCGAAACACCTGGTCATGAAGATCACGCGCGCCAAGTTGGAAAGTCTGGTGGAGGATCTCATCATCAAGACCGCCCAGCCGTGCGAGGTGGCGATCAAGGATTCCAACGTCAAACTCTCGGACATCGACGATGTCATCCTGGTGGGTGGCATGACCCGCATGCCCAAGGTTCAGGAAAAAGTCAAAGAGATCTTCGGCAAGGAGCCACGCAAGGACGTCAATCCGGATGAAGCAGTTGCCATCGGCGCCGCCATTCAAGGTGGCGTAATGAAGGGCGAAGTGAAGGACGTGCTGTTGCTGGACGTCACCCCGCTGTCATTGGGGATTGAAACCCTGGGTAGCGTGATGACCAAGCTGATCCAGAAGAACACGACCATTCCCACCAAGGCAACACAAGTGTTCTCCACCGCGGATGATAACCAGGCGGCGGTGACCATCCACGTGCTACAGGGCGAGCGCGATATGGCTTCCGGCAACAAAAGCCTGGGCCAGTTCAACCTCGAGGGCATCCCGCCGGCGGGGCGCGGCATGCCGCAGATCGAAGTAACCTTCGACATCGATGCCAACGGTATCTTGCACGTCTCCGCCAAGGACAAAGCCACTGGCAAGGAGAACAAGATCAAGATCACCGCCAACTCTGGACTCTCGGAGGACGAGATCCAGAAGATGGTGAAGGACGCCGAGTTGCACGCCGAGGAGGATCGTCAGGCACGCGAGTTAGTGGACGCCCGCAATCAGTGCGACAGCATGCTGCACATGGTGAAGAAGTCGCTGGCCGAGCATGGGGACAAGATCGGCGCGGATGAGAAATCCAATATCGAGTCAGCCATCAAGGATGCTGACGAGGCCATGAAAGGTGGCGACAAGGCCGCCATCGAAGCGAAGACTCAAGCGCTGGCGGCAGCCTCGCAAAAGTTGGGCGAGAAGATGTATGCCGACGCCAACGGCGCCCAAGGCGCGGCCGCAGAAGCAGCCGGTAGCGGTGGTGAGAAGAGCAGCAAGACCGCGGACGAAGGCGATGTGGTGGATGCCGAGTTCGAAGAGGTGAAAGACAAGAAGTAAGCTTCTATTTGAGGCTTAGGACTGGGGCTAGGTGATAGATAGGGGCCGGGGGGACACTGCTGGCCCCTTGGCTCGTGTGCTATTCACGCAACGAAATTGCTGGTTCTCTTGCAACCCGCCCAATTTACCCGTTCAAATTGTTGATACCTAGTCCCTGATAAAAGATGGCCAAACGCGACTACTACGAAGTCCTCGGCGTCAATCGCGACGCTTCCGAGGACGAAATCAAAAAATCTTATCGCAAACTGGCGATGAAGCACCATCCGGATCGCAATCCGGATAATCCCAAGGCTGAGGAGACATTCAAAGAGGCGAAGGAGGCCTACGAGGTGCTTTCCGAATCCGAAAAGCGCGCTGCTTATGACCGGTTCGGACACGCCGGTGTAAACCAGCAAGCAGGCGTGGGCGGAGCGGCGGGCATGGGCGGATTCGCCGATGCCTTCGGCGACATCTTCGGCGAAATTTTCGGTGGCAATGGGCGCGCGCGCTCCAACGTCTATCGCGGCGCGGATCTGCGCTACAACTTGGAAATCACGTTGGAAGAAGCAGCGCGCGGAACCGAAACCAAGATTCGCGTCCCGACTTTGGAAGAATGCGAAACCTGTCACGGAACAGGCGCCAAACCCGGCACTGAACCCACCACCTGCTCCACTTGCCACGGCCAAGGACAGGTGCGTATTCAGCAAGGATTCTTCTCACTGCAACAAACCTGTCCGCGCTGCCACGGCACCGGCAAGATGATTCGCGATCCCTGCAATCCTTGCCAAGGTGCGGGCCGCATCAAAAAGCAGAAGACGCTATCGGTGAAGATTCCGCCGGGAGTGGATGAAGGCGATCGTATTCGCCTGTCCAGCGAAGGCGAAGCCGGCGTCAATGGCGGACCGGCGGGAGATCTCTATGTTGTCATTCGCGTGAAGCCGCATTCGGTATTTACGCGAGAAGAGAATGACTTGATTTGCGAGATGCCGGTGTCCATCGTCATCGCCGCGCTCGGTGGCGAGATCGAGATTCCAACGCTCGACGGTGCTGCGAAGATCAAGATCCCCATGGAAACCCAAAGCGGCCAAGTATTTCGTTTGCGCGGCAAAGGCATCAAGGGCGTGCGCAGCCAACACTTCGGCGATTTACTTTGCCGTGTGGTAGTAGAAACTCCTGTGAAACTCACGCCACGCCAGAAGGAATTACTGCAGGAGTTCGACGACATCAGCCAGCGCGACGGCGTTAACCACAACCCCCGTGCGAAAGGCTGGATGGAGAAGGTGAAGGAGTTTTTCGGTCAGTAGGCGCTAGGCGAGCTTCACCGCACGCTCGGATTTGCTCTCACCTTCCAACATCGGCTTGGCGAAGAAATATCCCTGCGCCCAATCCACACCTAAGTCGCATAGTACCTGTGCGGTCTCGGCATTCTCGACACACTCCGCTACCGTATTCACGTTAAGGGTGTGAGCAGTGTTGGCGATGGCGCCGATCAATTGGCGCACGCGGCGGTCGGCGACGATGCGCTTGACCATCCAGCCTTCGATTTTCAGGAAGTGCACTGGCAATTCAGCCAGATACATGAACGACGAAGCACCACTGCCGAAATCATCCACGGCAACGCGGAATCCAGCATCCAGCAACGGCCTCAGGTTCTTCTTCATCATGGCGATTTCCCCTGGCTGGCGTTCGCTGATTTCCGCCACCAGGTGCGACGTGCGTTTGCCGTTCGTACCAACCTTCTCGACCAACTCGTGCACCTGATCCATGTCGCTGAGGAACTGGCTGGAAAGATTGATGAAGCGCGCTTGCTTCGAATCAGCCATGGGGCGCGCGAGAGCGAGAGCGGAAACGCACTCGTCGACCTGCGACACCAAGTGCATGGATTCCGCGGCGAAGATGAATTGTTCCGCGGGCACCACCGCGCCTTCGCGCGTGATGATGCGAGCGAGTGCCTCCTCGGCCACCACCTCGCCGGTACGCAAATCCACGATAGGTTGATAGGCCGCCACTACACGCTTTTCATTGAGCGCGGTTTGGACTTGCGCGCCCTCCCAGAGGCCTTTCCTGCGTCGCTCACCGACGCCCGTGCACATGACGCGATCGCGCCCGGCGCGCTTGGCGTCATAGAGAAAGGAATCCGCCTGCGCCAGCATGGCTTTCAGGGAATCCGCATCGCCTTGGTACAGGCAAACGCCCATGCTTATAGTGATCTGAAGTTCCCCTTGAGGCGATTTGAGAGGACGCGAGCGCACTAATTTGCGAGCGCGCTCGCCAGCGATGAACGCACCCTTGGCATCCAAGTCGTGATAACAGATCAGAAACTCTTCACCACCCCAGCGCGCGATCCAGTCACCGCCGCGCATGTTGTCCGCCAAGGTCTTGGCGACATGCGCTAACGCCAGGTCGCCGATATGGTGGCCATACTGATCGTTCACTAGTTTGAATTTGTCGATGTCGGCTATGGCCACCGCGAAGGCCCCGCTCTCACGACGAGCACGATTCCATTCGATGGCCAGCCTGGTTTCGGCGGCGCGACGATTCGGCAGCCCAGTGAGAAAATCTTCCATGGCGAGACGGGTGATCTCTTCCTCTTGGCCCTTGCGCTCGGTGATGTCACGCTGGATGGCAACCCAATGGCTGACTTCACCCTCGAGTCCACTCACCGGCACCACGGCCAGATCTACCCAATAGGGTTTGCCGCTCTTGCGGTAATTGAGGATCTCGGCGTGAGCAGGACGTCCCGCGCTGATGGCCTCGCGCAACTTCATCCGGGTGGCAGGATTAGTGGCGTTGCCCTGCAAAAAGTGCGGCGAGCGCCCCAATACATCGGCTTCTTTGTAACCCGTGATACGCTCGAAGGCAGGATTGACGTAGACGATACGTTGCAATGCATCTGTGATCATCACAATCTGATCGGATGCTTCGATAGCTGTGGAAAGCAGCTTGCGCTGCTGGGCGTCGTGCACCGCTTGAGTACTGTCCACTGCGAGGAAATCCAACAACGCCGGAGCGTTGGGTGGAGAAGCGTAAGCCACCAATTCAACGATGCGGATCTCGCCGTCGGCTTTGGGCACGCGCAGATCAACTCGTTGCGGTCGGCCCTCTATGGCGTTGGATGAGAGCCGATCGAATGCTTCGGCGCCGATCAGGTGCCGGGCATCCGTATTCTTGACCTCCGAACGCTTGAATCCGAACAGCGCGGCAAATCCGGCATCGCACTCGATCAAACTGTTATCACTGATGCGCACGCCGCAGCGGCTGACTTTCACCGCCTCCAATAGGTCGCGCTCGTAACGCGCGGAAAGTGATTGTTGATTCGATCGTAGCGCGATTGCCAGTTCCCGAAGGGTGGAGGCGACCAGTAATTCCAGCATTTCGCCCGATAATTCGAACGCCTTACTAAGCTCGCGCCGGGTTCCCCGCTCATTTCCACGACGGGAGGCTTCGACGCTTTCCTCAATGGCGGAATTGAGTGCCGAGTTGAGCTCGCCCACTCGATCCCACGCCGATCGCAACTCCTCGTCCCCAAAACTCTTGGCGAGAATTCCGCCCTCACCCCCGTACCAGGCGGCGAAATCGGGATCGGATTCCGGAATCACGTGGCCATTGGAAAGGGCATGCAATGTATCGTTCAGCCGTTGCTGGTGACGGCGGACACCTAGTAGAAGAGGGGGAAATGCGGTCTTGAACGAATCCATTTGCCCTCCTTTCGCGAGGTTAGACTGCTAATGACGTCGCCATATCGTACCCTTGGGGGTATCCTCTAGCAGGATTCCTGCCTTGGCCAATTCGTCGCGTATGCGATCCGCATGCGCGAAGTCTCGGGCCTTGCGGGAGGTGATACGATCCTGGATCTTTTGCTCGATCTCGGTATCGCTTATGCCATCTGCATT
>JANNFC010000085.1:0-4165 GCA_031379405.1 Betaproteobacteria bacterium
TGCATCGAAGGCAAGCATGCACTCTACGACTATTGCCGTGATCACGGCGTGCCGCACGAACGCATGGGCAAGATCGTAGTGGCCAGCGAGGATTCCGAAATCGACGCGGTGAAATCCTATGTTGCCAAGGCGCAGGCCAACGGCGTGAACGATCTGCGTTGGCTCACCCCCGCCGAGCTGAAGGGCATGGAGCCCGCGGTGCGTTGCGTGGCAGGCTTTCTTTCGCCCTCTACCGGAATCATCGATAGTCATGCGCTCATGCTCGCTTTTCAAGGCGATGCGGAAAATCATGGCGCGGGATTGGTGTTCTATAGTCCGGTCCAATCCGGCGAAGTGCGCGCCGAGGGCATCGTACTCAATGTCGGTGGGCAAGAGCCTATGAGTCTGCTGTGCAATCGCGTGGTCAATAGCGCCGGCCTATGCGCGCAAGACGTGGCACGCACTATCAAAGGACTTCCCCTCGCAAGCATTCCCGCGCAGTACTTCGCCAAGGCGCACTACTACACGCTGTGCGGCCGCTCGCCCTTTAAGCGACTGGTGTATCCGGTCGCCACGCATGCCCATCTTGGCGTCCACGTCACTTTGGACTTGGGTGGCCAAGCGCGCTTTGGTCCCGACGTAAGTTGGATCGAATCCGTGGATTACGCCTTCGACACCTCACGTGAACCGCTGTTCTACGAAGCCATTCGCAAGTACTACCCGGGACTGAAGGACGGTGCACTGCAGCCCGGCTACACCGGCATCCGCCCCAAGATTTCGGGACCGAAGGAGCTGGCGGCGGACTTCATGATTCAAGGTCCGGTGGATCATGGTGTTCCCGGCCTAGTCAATCTATATGGCATCGAATCGCCCGGACTCACCGCCTGCATCGCTATCGCGCGCGAGGTGCTTGCCCGCATGGCGTAGCTCGCCGTAATGCCGCTGCTCACACAGACCGATCGCATCATGGGTTGGGCGGTGGGCAAGATCCCCGTCGACATCGAGAAGAAGCTCGGTGCGCAGGCATTCGGGCAGTATCGCGGCCCGCCTATGCTATTCAAGACAATCACCCCTGCCGATGTTGCGCGAGATGCCACTGTCAACGATGTGCTTTGTTCGATAACGCACAGACCAAACCAACCGCTGTTCCTAGCATTGCGGGTCGGGGAGCCTGCGAAAGACGACGGGTATACCCAACCTTGAACTCGTATTCCCCGCTCCCCGCGCGCTTGGCGCGGGGTAAACTTCGAGGGATTCGAAAAGGGGTGCTGTGAATCGTACGCAGCCCCCTTTGGTCAAGGGCGGGGTTAATATCCCGATACTCCGGCCCGCGAGGTCCCTTTTATTATGGAGAGAACAGATGGCCAAAGGTCAACTACGGCGTAGTCGTGAAGCAAAGAAACCCAAACAACTATACAAACCCGTTTCGCCGGCGACGACGTCCACCGTGACACCGCCCAAGTTAATTGCACCAACGCCAGGGAAGAAGCGCTAGCCGACCCGTTCCGTCCGCGCTCATCCAGAGCGGCGGCCGTGTAGATTTGCAAAGGACTTTGATGCCACTTAGCCTGCTGGACCTGCCCTGGTGGGGCTACGCGCTGGTGACGTTGGGTCTCACCCACGTCACCATTTCATCGGTAACGATCTATCTTCACCGGCACCAGTCGCACCGCGCGCTGGCGCTGCATCCCCTCGCCAGTCACTTTTTCCGCTTTTGGCTATGGTTCACCACCGGCATGGCCACCAAGGAATGGGTGTCGATACACCGCAAGCATCACGCTCGGAGCGACCAGGCGGAGGACCCGCATAGCCCCCAAATCTACGGAATCAGGAAGGTGCTTTTCGAAGGCACCGAGCTCTATCGCCTGGAAAGTAGAAATGCGGCAACCCTGGCAAAGTACGGCCACGGCACGCCCGATGACTGGATCGAGCGTAATCTGTACGCAACGCACGGCAAGCTCGGCGTGGGCATCATGCTAGTGGTCGACCTCGTGCTTTTTGGGCCGATCGGACTGACCATGTGGGCGGTGCAAATGTTGTGGATTCCGTTCTTTGCGGCGGGTGTGGTGAACGGCATTGGTCACTACTGGGGCTATCGCAATTTCGCTCCGCACGACTCCTCAAGGAATATCGTGCCGTGGGGCTTCCTGATCGGCGGCGAAGAACTGCACAACAACCACCACGCCTACATCAACTCGGCTCGGTTCTCCAGTAGATGGTGGGAATTGGACATCGGCTGGATCTACATCCGCGTTCTGGAGATGATGCGTTTGGCGAAGGTGCGCAAGGTTGCGCCCAGGATTCGCTTGAATACTTCCAAGACGCCCTGCGACGCGCGCACGCTGCAAGCCATCATCACTCACCGCTTCGACGTATTGGCCAGGTTCGCGAAATCACTGCATCGCACTGCCGTAGAGGAGATCCACGGCCAACGAACCAGCGCGATCCCTGAATTGAAGGACTCCAGAGCCCTAAACGCAATCCGGCATTTGCTGCAAAAGGAGGCAGGGGAATTACCGGAGAAGGACCGCGCATTTCTGCAACAAGCCCTACATTCCAGCAAAGTATTGAGTACGATCTACTCGATGCGGCAAGATCTCACTGCCTTATGGAGCCGATCCGCCGCCTCGAAGGAACAACTGGTGACACAGTTGGAACAGTGGTGCCGGCGTGCCGAGGAAAGTGGTATTGACGCCTTACGAGAGTTCTCTCGCAGGCTTCGTTGCTACGACTTAGCGATAGGAGACATGAAATGAGCTTCATTGCAAAGTGTGTGATGCCATGGTGCCATGCGAGGCCGGTACTAACATCGGTATTTCGGAACAGAGAATCTTGCGCTATTTGAGGGGCGCCTCGGTAAGTCCATGAATGTCGGAGCCGACACTTCGAGCCATGGAAGCGCCGACGAGCAACTGACTGATCGCTATGGCAGTCTGTTCGCTTGCGTACGGATCAGTTTCCCGAAGAGGCGTAAACTCGCCATGTGAACAGACAAGGCAAACAATGACATCAGATGAACTAGTTTCCTCGATCGACTTTCAGGACGAGATGCGACGCGTGGCACGCTCGCACTGGCTTCCTAATGTCGAAGATCCGTTAGGCAAGCTGGTGACGATCATCGAGGACGGCCCTGCCTTCGCACAGTCTCGCCTTCTCATTCGAATCTTAGACGCGTTGGCGCAGCAACAAGGCGCGTTTCGTCATGCCGACATTACGCTCCTAGCCATGGACACGCTCGGCGTGGTCAATAGTCTCCTGGACGCGTACGCCGCCGGGCGCGTCACTGCGGAGGACTGCAAGCGCGCCGTCGGTCGCGTTCGCCCTGTAAGTAACGCGGACTAGCGCCTTTGTGTGCCGCCGCACAGACCTTGGACTTGGCGTTCCGTAAAAGGTATGTTCAGCAACAAGGCGCCCGGCTGAATGCCGAGTGTTCAGAGTGGCGGTCACTGCCGGCCCCCTCTGAGATTTTTCACCCCGTCACGAACGATCCCGTTACGAACAGGCTTTTCCCATAAGGAAATTAGATGCGTACTATCTCGTACTTCATTACCGCAGGGCTCTTGGCTTTTTCCGTGTCGGCGCTTGCCGGCGAATTCAAAGACGAATGCGCTTGGGGCCTTGCCAATGACAAGCACGTTAAGACCGACTGCAAACTCAATATGGTTGGAACTGACGGCAAGACATACTGCTTTAGCAATGAAAAAGCGAAAGAGGCTTTCATGAAGGACCCAACGGCGAACATCAAGAAGGCGAAGGAAGTCTTCGGCCGCGCGTAATCGCGGAGGTTAAGGTCCCTGAAGACGGCGCCTCTTGGCGCCGTTTTTTTTACTATGGCAACCGCTCGGAAGGCTAGGCAAGGACGGCGATTGCGTTACCGCCCGCTCGAGTCAAAAGGCACCTCGTGGGCGGGGAATATGAATTCCTCGACGTATGTACGATACCGCACAAAGGCACGCCTGTTTCGGGTTACTATGCCGGGGGCGGTCCGATCCCGGCAGATAGCCCACGCGCAATCCCGCGGTGGTGACCGGAACTCGGGATTTCGCACATGCCCACTACCCACACCCCAAAGCAAAACCATCTTCTGGCAGCACTCCCCGCAGCCGAATTCAACCGCCTGGTTCCCCATCTGGAGCTCGTCCCGATGCCGCTCGGCGAAGCGCTTTACGAGTCCGGCGGACGACTG
>JANNFC010000136.1:0-13743 GCA_031379405.1 Betaproteobacteria bacterium
ATCCCTACCGCCATCGTCACGCTCACAACCACCAGATATGAAGGCAGTAGTCGCAGAAGGCGGTTAGAAACGAAATCCCCATAACTGGCGCCCGCCAGCGAATATTTCTCGCTTAAGACCATCGCCATGTAAAAACCGGAGATGATAAAGAAGCCATGCACCGCCGTCGAACCGGCCACTATACTGAACCCAATGGGCAAACCCGCATGCGCGTTGAATACTGCGAAGGCGAGGATGAATCTCAGAATTCCCATCGGAATAAAAGGGATTTCGCGGTCGGGGTATTCACCCCGCCCTTGATCAAAAGGGGCTCCGTACACATCACTTCGCCCCCTTTGGAATCCCCAAAAGTTTGCCCCTCGCCAGGAGCGCGGGGAAAACGAGTTGAAATAAGGCGAGACATGTCTGATTCCGATTCTAGGGAGGGGAATCGATGATATTTATGACGGTGCAGGACATGACGCCACTAATTCGTCATGTTCGCGCCTCACAATACTATTTTGACTGCGGGTGAATGTGCGCGCCGCTTATATCCTTCCGCTCTACTTCGCCGTGGCAAGTGCCAATGCCGCCGTATGGATGGAAAGCCGACAGGTCGGCGAGTTCGTGCGGGCTTTCCTTCCCGATCCTTCCAGTACCGACAAGATCAGATCCAGCGCAAACCTCGCCGGGCCTCCGGGTGGGTGTTGCATCACGGGTTGGGTAGAGTACGATTTCACCGTTCCGCTCACAGGCTGGTATGAACTCTCGGTGCAGGGCAATGGACTCGAAGTCGAGTACCTGTTCAATCCAGACAAGGACGGCACCCCACAGTGGTATGAATACGGCAGCAGCGGCAACACCGTCGCGGGCCTGGACAAGATCGCTAATTTTTGGCTGACCAAAGGGCACAACAGCTTACGGCTTCAGCGCTACTACTGGACCGGGTTTCCGCGTATGGAACGAGTGGTGCTGCGCCAATCTGATCCGCTGCTCGCGCACTCCGTTCGTGCCGTGCTATCCGGAAGTACGAGCGTTTTCAGAGCGCGCGAGTGCCCGCTGCTGCAACTGTACGGGGGCGGATTGGAAACCAGTAGTACCGTTTCCGTCGAAGTCCGTCGATCATTGAGTCAAGTCGAATCCAGCCACGATGTCACGTTCCCCGCCTCCTCTGATCTACAACGCCAGACGGTGTCGCTTCCTTGCCAACGCGAGGGCGACTTTCTGATTTCGTTCCGAGACAAGAAGCACGGTTGGTTCGCGTGGCGCGACATGCGTGGCGTAAGCTATCAGGTCATTGGTCGTGCCACTGATGATGCAACTTCAAGCTCCGAACGAAGAGCCTTGGTGAAGGATATCGACATTGCGCGCACACCACCGGACTATTCTGGCGGGGGGCCCACGCAAGTGACGACAAGCGCCGCTGGCTTGTATCGCGAGTCGGGCATGACCGGCTTTACGCTGTACCAGCGCGCGTCCGAGGCGGTGCGTCGCCAACTACCCGAACCGAGTTGGTTCGCGTACACCCTGGAGGGCCTGACCCCGCAGCACCTCTACGAAATCGAGGTCGAGTACCCCGACGATTCCCGTCGCACCGTGGCCATCGCCTTGCGAGAGGACTTGCCGCTGTCCTATCCCGTCAGTGGAGGCTTCGACACCGGTGGAGAATTCTTCCTCACCCACCACATGCAGAAGCACGCCCTTCTATTCTGGCCACGAAGCCAAAACGTGCGTGCGGTGGTGATGAACGTACACGACGCGCAACGTGCCGCCGCCTCCCGCATTCGAGTGTTCGAACGCGACTCACTTCCGCCGTCTTCCGTGAGCGCAAGTGCCGGAGGGCGCGACTTCCTGCACTGGTACGAGGAGGGCGACAACTTCTTCAGCCTGGTCGGAACGCCCGAAGCTTCGCGTCACGAATGGCGCCACGAACCGCGTAGGATCGGTGTGGAGCGATGGCTTCGGATGGCTCGATCCGCAGGCGCCAGTATGGTCGCACCCACCGTGAGCGTCTATAGCTTCTCCTTGTACCCGTCGCGCTACAACAGAATCTTTTCACGGCCAGACAGTGACGATCTTCGCCGCATCCTGTTGTTGGCCGAGAAACACAGCCTCCAGGTCATTCCGGAATTGCACCCGCGTGCCGACGAACTGGATTGGCCATTCGCGCGACATCCGCATCCCAGACCTCATTTGCTGCTTTCACGCGAGGGCCAGACTAACTTTTTTCAGCGCGACGGGAAGACACGTAACATACCGCCGCACTTCAATCCTCTTCACCCTCTTAATCAGGATTGGTATGTCGGCATGATCGGAGAATTGGCCGATCGCTATAAGGATTCGCCGGCCTTCAAGGGTATCAGCCTGCGCCTGATGCCTTGGGCCAACGCATCGTTGAATAATTTCTCGTCCCTTGATTGGGGCTACGATGACTTCACCGTCGCGCTGTTCTCGATGGAAACGGGCATCTTGCTGCCTAACGGCATTGCGCCCGCAAGCAATGCACAGCGTCCGTCGCCGCTTGCGACGCAGGCCCGCTTTCAATGGCTCACCCGGTATGCGCGCGAGACATGGATCGCTTGGCGTTGCCGCAAGATTGTAGAACTCTACACACGCATTCGCGATCGCTTGCGTGTTGTCCGGCCAGACTTAGTGCTTTACTCGACGGTGTTTGCTTGGTCGCAGGGCGATGCGCAAACCCAAGCGCTGCGCGAAGCCGGAATCGATGCCGAGCTGCTAAGCCGCATCGACGGCGTGACACTGATCAACGCTCAAGCAACCTATGGCAGACGCGAGCCCGATGATGTCGAAAACCAACGCAAGCGAGCCCTTCTTCTGCGCCCGTATTCCTTGGCCGGTACCCGGTCCAACAGCACGCCCCCGTTCCTCACCTCCGCCAACTACGTCGAAGCGACCGAAGCGGTGATCCCGCCCGAACACCTCGGCTTGCCCTCGAACACCAAGCGCACATGGGTCAGCGCCGCCGTTGTGCCCTCCGGTGCGCACCTTCTCGAGCGCTTTGCCATTCAGCTGGCGCGAACCGATGCGTTGATACTGGGTGACGGCGGCAATGGCTATTCCTTCGGACAACCCCTTCTGCGGGATTGGCTGAGGGAATACCGGGCGCTTCCGGCAAAGCGCTTTCAACTGCGTCCCGACATGAACGGCTCCACGGCGGTATGGACCAGGTCAGAGTCGGACCGGCTTCTGTTCTACGCTGTCAACACGCGGCATGCGAGCGTTAAGATTCGCATCGAATTCTCCGGCGAAGGCAGCGTGAAAAGACTCACTTCCGGCGAACGCCTATTGTTACAGGGCAACCACCTTGACCTAACGCTTGCGCCCTTCCAGGTACTGGCCTATGTTGCGGCGCCTTCGTTACGAATGAGCCGCGCGCAGCTCTTACCATCCGCCCAGTAGACGCCTATTCCCGGCGCGCTTGGCGCGGGCAACGGCAGCTCGACGTTGCAGGCCGGGCGTTGCGCCGCGCATGTGTTGCGCTCGCTCCCACTTCGCGATGGCGATCAATGCGACTGCCATGGCAATATAGATGCGTGTAAATCCCAGAAACGGGCTTGCCAGCCAATTCCACAACCCGTAAAGCAGCAGAAAAACGCCAACGGGGGACAGCCAGTCGTGAGCGCGTCTGACCACGAACCAATACAGCGTCACAAGAAGTCCCCAACCATAGAACAGAAAGAACGCAGCGCCCAACACACCGCCTTCCACCCAGGCCTGTAACAACTGAGAGTGGGGAAGCAATGAGCGCCCCACCTCAACGGGCCGATTCAGTTCCCTTTCCAGTTGCCTCGCCTCGTTGCGCAGCATGCGTGCGAATTCGCCTTCCGCCGCCCACGAACCATAGCCAATGAGTGGCGACTCCGATATGGCGCGCCACGCGACCACTACTCCGATATAGCGGCCGCCGTTGGAAAGCCTACGGCGCTCCGCGAACTCCTCATTGGTTGAAGACAGCGTGAAGTACAACAGCCCAACTGCGGAGATGGTGCACAGCGCGATCAGCGTCAGCTTTCGAATGCAACCCGCCGCGGTGGCGTCGCGCCGCCCGGGATATCCCAGCAGCCCCGCGGCTAATAAACAGGTGGCGCCCAAACTGCGATAGTCCAAAGCCAGGCTGAACGCTCCGCAACTGGCGATCAGCGCGATCGCGACGACCCGTGGCAGCATCCCGGCACATGCTGCCAGCAGCAAGGCGAAGTATTCACCGTAACCAATCTTCCATTGTTCCAATCCGACACCCTCGGCCAGCAACACGATGGGCCCGCCGATACCAACGCCGAGCACGAACCACCAGATATTGCGCCGTCCGTGGGCCGCCAGGAGCATCAGGGCCAGGGTGTCGATCATCAACAGACCCACTCTGCCCCAACCGCGCAGGTATTGCCATGGCTCATTTGCCGCGATGAGATCCGAGACCAGATAACCCGTGAAGGTTAACGCGCCGGCGATGATCACACCGATGAAAGTCCTTGTTTGAAACGCACGGCCCGGCCCATGCGATAGCAGCACCAACAAGGCGAGCACGGGAGCCAGCAATTCCACCAAAAACACCTCTCCGATGAGCTCGAGTTGAATGTTGATCGTGAAACCACAGGCAAACGCGAGTAGCGCCAGCGGCGTGGGCCACAAGGTCTCCCCCATTTGGCGCGATTCGCCGCTCGTATGCATCGGCTCGTGAGCTGCTTTCAGATCAGATAAACATCGGTCAATGCGGTGGATAGGTCAACAGATGCCGCGCCAGAATGCTGGCAATAATCTCATTACCTTGTGAATTGGGATGCAGCCCGTCGCGAAACAGCGCAGACCCACCCGCGCTCTCGATCACCTGCGCAGTCTCGATCGTCGTCACTGCCAATTGCTTGAGTAGTTCCAAGATCATGCCTTTCGCCGCGCGCGCGGTCGAATCGTTCATGGACATCGCGCCTACCGGCTCAACGAACACGACAACGGGCTCGGTTTGTTGGTGCCTGGCACGTAATAAAATCCAGCGCAGATCGCCCAAAATCGCTCGTGTGTTATCTATCGAAACCGACCCGATGTCCACGCCGGGATCTGCCGGCTGGACGCGCCCCAGCATCTGAGGCACGATGTATCGCGTGAGTAACTCCTGCACGCCCAACCATGGCGCTTTATCCGGAAAGGACGGATGGTGCCCCACGGTGGAGGCCGGGGCCGGCATTTGAAAAAGGTCGAAGCTATTTAAGGTGAGTACCAGATACTTCGCTCCCAGGGTGCCGTAGCGGTTCAACCACCCCGCTTCATTGCCGATCGCCCATCCTGGCGAAGAAGCGTTTAGTACCTCGGTCGTCACGCCCCGTTCGCTCATCATCCGTTGCAGGCGAAACGGCAAAGTATCGGCTTGATCGGTCATTGCGCCGCCGTTGATGACGGAATCGCCGAGAAAAAGCAGACGAAGACTGCCCGCCGCTGGGCTCGTGCCCACCGGCGTTGAACGCAGACCGATAGGGTCGTAGTAGATATGGTTACCAAAGCGACGAATATCTTGATTGGGCACGGGCCGAAAACCAAAACTGGTGCGCTCGTAGAGTACCGGCGTGTGCAGACCCAGGAAGCGGCACGCCATCTCGACGCTAACCAGACCGGCCAGCAGCGTCAGCACAGTAATCCATCGCCAGCGAGTCCGGATAACAGCCACGGCGGATTGATTGGCCAAAGCGGAGTCCGGCCAAGACGTCTCGTGCATGAATAGAGGACTTGGAAGTGCCAGCGGTTTGCGAGTAAACCGCCGTCGTGGGAGGCATGCTGCACCTCCGATATTGCACGAACACTCACTGTCAAACAGTCCTTATGGCTCAAGATGGGCGCAAGGCCGCCAGCGGAAGAATACCGCTTCGGCGACGATCATTTGCCACCTCCTGCACGATGTCGATATCTATGAATTTTTTTCCGGAGGCATAACCATAAACCAACGCCGTATCGCACAGGATATTGATCAGTCGAGGCACGCCCCCAGTGTGCTCGAAGATCGCATAGCGCGCGGTTTCGGTGAGCACTTCTTTCCCGTTCGCACCGGCGACGCTTAGACGATGCTGTATAAACGCGCTGGTCTCCGCGCGATCCAGAGGTTCGATGTGGTAGTCCACTTGGACTCGCTGTGCCAGTTGTTCCAACTCGGGCCGTCGCAACATCTCACGCAAACCTGGTTGGCCGATGAGTAGCACTTGCAAGGTGGTCTTCTCCGTATTGACGTTGGTCAACATACGCAGTGCTTCCAGCGCTTCGACGCTGAAATTTTGCGCTTCGTCGATCAGCAACAACGCACGTCGATCGTGACGCGCCAGGTTCGATAGGAATGCATCGAACACGCCAAGACTGTCCAATTCATCTGCCCCGCTATGTTCCACGGAGAAGGCGTGCAGAACTCGTCGCAGCAAATTGGCCGCAGTGGGGTGCGCATTCGCGATGGCACCGACGGCGGTCCCCGGCCTGATCTTGCGAAGAAGATTACGCAGCAAGGTGGTCTTGCCGGTGCCTATGGCACCGGTCATTACCGAAAAAGCGGCGGCTTGAATCAGTCCGTATTCCAACAAATCGGCGGCGACGCGGTGCTGCCGGCTGAAATAGATGAAACCCGGCTCGGGCAAGAGGGAGAACGGGCGCCTGTGCAATCCGAAGTGCGACTCGTACACTGTTTACCTCCTCCAAGGCCATCGGCGACGCGGCTTCTCGGGTGCGACGATTGCGGCCTCGGTACGTCCGTCGAAATCCACGCGGCGCGACTTATTGAGAACCGTACCCAGTACGTTGGTCGATGCCAGCAGTTCTGCAGTTTCGCGCAGGCGATCACTGTGCGTCACGCCTTCCTCGGCCACTAGCAGCACGGTTTGATCGACTTCGGAGGCAAGGCAGCTATCCAGGTTGATGGCGGTGAGCGTCTTGACTTCGTTGCGCCCGGGGCTGGTCACCGACAGTTCTTGGAGTTCCTTTGCGCGCATTTTGCGCAGCACTTGCGTGCACAATATTTTGTATGCGTCGACATAGGGACCGAGCAAGAATGCGCTGACCACTCGGCGCGCCCGCAGCACGTCGAACGAAACCTGCACCTTTCGCGTGCGGCTATACATGATAGCTTCGGGACTTGCCAATGGCGCCGCTTCAACGTGCCGCCCGGTGCGATCGCTCAGACGAGTCACGCCAGACCCTAGCTCCAGTTCCTGTCGGGCTCGCATCAACGCATCACTAATTTTTTGCATCCTACCCACTCCTCCGCACGTTCAAAACAGCCATAGGCGTCTGACCAAGGTGTACCAGAGGACCTCCAGCGGCATCCAAAACACATGGATTGCCGCCAACCCCGCCATGGTCAAAGCGCCTGTCAGAACGAACGCAAGCACTCTACGGCGCTGCCTGCGCCGGCGCTCCGCATCGCTTTCCAGGAACGGAATGACGGTGAGAAGCGGAAGAGGCACTGCGCGTGCGATCTGCTTCACGCCTTTGATTGAGCCATCAAGCCCTTCGAGTACACCGGCGTATCCAAAACCGCCACCCATTGCCAGGACCAGTCCGACCAGAAATATGGCAGGGCGATTCGGGCTACGTGGTTTCTCGGGAAATTGAGGAGGATCGATAAGTGAGAAACGCTCCGCCTTGGCCCCCTTTTCCAACTCCTGCGCAACCTCGGCCTCCATGAGCTTCGCCTTGAGTTCGCGATAGCGTATGACGGAGTTCTCGTGATCGCGCGAAAGATCCAAGTACTCCGCCTCCACCTGTGGCGTGCGTTCGATTCTGCTTTCGTAACTGGTGCGCTTCGTACGCAATTCTTGACGCTTGATTTCCATGGCGCGTCCTTCCGTATTCAGGGCATCCAACTGGGCCTGGAAGGTGATGTAGGTCGGGTTCTCCGGTTTGCGCGCAACGTTGCGCCCGACCGCACCCGCCTCGGCAGAGGACAAAGCTTTCTCAATGGCATTCACCTTGCGGGAAAGCGCCATCACATCGGGATGATCCTCCGAATAACGTTCACGCAAGGCCTGCAAATCGATGCGCAGCTTGTCGAGTTGCTTCCAGACCTCGTTAGCCTGTTTGTCGGGTTGCGCGCCCTCCTGGCGCAGCGCATCAATCTCGCGCTTCATGCGCTTCAAGTCCGGGTGCTCGGCTTCGTACACTCCACTCATCCCCGAGAACTGCGCTTCGAGACCGCGTAAGCGCTCATCGGTATCCAGGATGCGCTCGCCGCTGGACGAGACCATCGGCGAGTTAGGCTTGATCTGCGCCAACTGCGCTTCCAGATAGAAACGGCGCTCGCCAATGCTGCGCAGTTGACGATCGACGTCTGCAAGCTCGGCGTCCGTGCGCTCGTGCACTTGCAGATTTAACTGCGTCAGTTCCGGCAGCGTGTCCATGTTGCGTTTCTTGAACTGCGCCAGCTTGCCCTCGATCTGCGAGATATGAGCCGACAGCCGGTTCGCTTCCTCCTGCAGGAAGGTGGTGGTTTCCGCCACTTTTTGCTGCCGGTTCTTGAGGTTCTCGTTCAAAAATAGCGACACCAGTTCATTGGCGACTTTTTGCGTCTTCTCCGGATTCGCACTGTCGAAGGATAGCGTGAAGGCAATGGCCGCACTGGTCTTGGCACCGCTGCGACGGTCGATGACATCGGCCGTGACCAAGTCCAGCTTGATGTCCTTGCGCATCCGCTCCAGGATCTCTTCGCTGGTCTCGCGTTTGCGCTCGTTGGCGTAGAGCTGGTATTTCTCCACGATTTGCATCAGGTTGCTGCGCGTCATCACCTGCTGACTAATGACTTGGATACGCTGATCGGCGTAGCTGCTGATGGTGGTGCGCACCAAATCGGGCGGTATCTCCTGTTCTTCAATAAGGATGGTGGCAGTGGAACGAAACGCCGGAGGCAGTAGCAACGCCACCGCGGTAGCGATGACCGCCACCACCAGCGCCGTGAGCACTATGGGCAAGCGCCGGCGGCCGACGAATTCCAGATACTCGCGAAAGCTTTTGCCTTCTTCCTGCGGATAATAGGCTTCCTGCATCAGTGGTCTGCTCGAATAGAAATAGCGGTCTCGCTTGAAATACCGACGGAGCGAGCGATGTTAGGCGCGCCGCTTTGCTAATACGTTACAAGTGTGTGTCCGTTGCATGACAAGTCGATGGCGCTTCGGCCGGCGTCTACTCGAGCTGGGGTGAGGGGAAGGCGGGGCGGGCGCGACTACAAGCGCTGGCAGCGCTACGGGAACTCCTTTCTAGCGCAGCGAAACCGGCGGCCATTGATACCCAATCGACAAGTAGGCGGCATTGGCACCGGCACTGCCTGGCGTGTTGTCGGTGCGTGTGCGCACATAGGAGTAGCTTAGGCCCAGGGTCAATCGATCTCTCAGCTTCCACGAAAGCGTCGGTTCGAACGTCACGTATCGAGAGGACGCACCCAAGTTGCCGTCGTAGACACTACGCAGCCAGGCAGAAGAAAGTCCGGCGGACAAGCGCTCCGATAGATCCCTGCGCCACTGAATCCCGATGCGGTCGGTGCGAACGGTCAGGCCCGAGGCCGTCGGATTTACACCCCGGCTCAACGACAGGGAGAGTCGCCCGACGTCGGAGTCGAAATCCGTATTGGCACTCAACACCAAGCCGCGGCCGCGCGTGGTGCTGGATTGCGTTAGCACTACGGGCGCAACACCGAACACATCGCAAAGAAATTGGGAACCCAACGGACACAACCGAGTATTGGACACGATCTGCGTTTCCGAGGTGCGCCACCCGGCACTGAGCCCAAGATTGGCGCGTTCGCTGATGGCGTAGGTCATCCCCAGATTCAAGCTCTTGGTATCGGTGCGAATGGAGCTATCTTGGGTCTTGAACTTGCTCCAGGACGCCGAGGTATCCCACTTCAGCCGCGCGCTCCACGCTAAGGCATAGGACGCCACCAACTGATGATCGCGGTAATCAAGCAATCCGGCACCGCTCTGGTAACGCACGTCGCTGAATTGATACTGAACGGCAGCGGACTCACGCTCAGAGAGCGTACGCCGATAGTTGGGCGCGAGACTCAATTGATTGCGCTGCTTGCGATTCTGCACCACGCCCGTCTGACGTGCCTCCGTGGCCAAAGTGGAATCGCGATTGAAGCTCGCGCTCAGTCCATAACCGTTGCGTTCCGACGCCGTCGACAGCCGCAGCAAGGCAAGAAAGTCCGTGGTATCCAACCCCGACCGGGTGGGATATCGATTGAGCCCAAGGCGAGTTTCGCCGGCCACTTCGCTCAATTCCTCACGCCAGGACAGCACGGCCTTGGGCGCTACCTGGTAGCCCCAGACGGAGTCTTTCGTATTGGGACTGAGCGCAATGTTGTCGTTGAAACTCAGTCGTCCTTCGGCGGAGGGCTCCAACGACCAATCCGCTGCCTGCGTCGGTAATGATGTAACCAGTACGGCAGTAAAGCCAACAAAAAGCGCGGCAACCCGACGCACCGCCCTCCCCCTTTCGGCGACCTTCAAGGAACGACCACGGTGTCACCGGAGCGCAACTGGATGTTCTGCTGCAAACCCTTTCCTTTTCGCACCGCGGAATAGTCGAAGGGCAGCACCACATCATTGCCATCGACTTTGCGCACGATCTTGATGCTGTCTTCATCGGCGAAGGGCGTCAGTCCGCCCGCCATGGAAAGCACCTGCAGCACGTCGACATAACGGCCCACCACAAATTCTCCAGGACGGTTTACCTTGCCGATTACATAGATCTTGTAACCGGACAATTTGAGCACCGCTACGGAAACCACCGGATCGGGTATAAACTTCTTCAAGCGCGTCGTGATCTCGATTCGAATCTCTTCAGCGGTTCGACCGGCCGCCTGGATGCCTCCGACAAGCGGAAAAGAAATACCGCCGTCAGGTCGCACAAGGGCTTGCTTTTGCAATGTCTCCTCACGCCATACGGAAATTTCCAACACGTCCTCCGGTCCCATTCGGTAGTCCGAGGTCGCGGGCACCTTGATCGGCGCAATCTCCGCTTCCTTGGCAAAGGACTCGCCCGCGCCGATCAGAGCGAACACGATGAACAGAATCTGCGTCATGGCTTTTTCTCCGATGCGGGCGCGTTGCTGACCTGTGGCGCGAGCAGGCGATTGAGGGAGATTTCGTTCACACCCAGCGGCGTGCGCACAATCATCTCGTCGAGGTACTTTTTCTCGTTCTCCTGTGCCTTGCGAAGTCGCAGACCGCGCACGATGTACTCGCGCACTTCGGCAAGAGGACGCAGGCTGCGAGGCTTGATGTCCGTGAGCTTGACGACGTGCCAGCCGGAACTGGTACGCAGCGGCTTGCTCACATTGCCCTTTTTCATTTCCTGAATCACGGCGCGAACCTCGGGCACCATCTGATCGAGTCCTACCCATCCCAGGTCACCGCCTTGGTCGGCACTGGGTTTGTGTTCCGATTGCCGTCTCGCCACACTCTCGAAGTCCGTGGGTTTCTGGGCGACAATCTTGGCCAACTCATCGATGCGCTTGCGTACCGAATCCGGATCTTTCTTCGGAGGGCCATCGGCATTGAGAAAAATTTGCCCCACGCGATACTGCGTTGGCACTGTAAACTCGGCGCTACTTGCCTTGTACGCGTCCGCCACCTCCTGTTCGGAGGGGTAGTTGGCAGGCGGCTTCGATTGCTCGTTCACATAGCGTGTTACCAGCGCCTGATCACGTGCGCGCTCCATGGCTTCGGCCACGTCGGGGCGGCGGTCGAACCCTTTGGTCTTCGCTTCTTCGACAAGCGCGCGCTTGAAGATCTCCGTGCGCACAAAGCGATCGAGCAACTGCGGATTCGATATGATCTGCGATCGCGTTTCCAAGGGTTGGGCATCAAGCATGCGACGAATCTCCGGCACGGTGAGTTCCACCGTACCCAGCTTAGCCACCACGTTATCCACATTTTGAGCATGGGCGGCGACCACGCAGACCCAAAGCGCGACCGTTGTCCCGAGCGCGCGCCCGGTGCTGTTCATATTCGTCACTTTCTTAACCTCCCAAATCCGGCATCGCCAAGCGATAGGTCTCAAGCTTCTCGTCGAACTCCTGCAATGTGTTCTGGATTCGCACATTCTCGATCTGCGTGAAGGGTTCTTTTTGCATCAACGCATCCATCACGCCCTTGCCCTTGTAGCGCGCCATCAGATCACGTCCGATCTTCGCCAGCCTTTTGTTCTTCTCCTCCGCAGACGACAACAATTGCACCTGCCGGGCGATGACTTCTCGTTGCGCCTCCAGCTTCGCCTTGAGATCTCGTATTTCGGCATCCCGCACCTTGATGGCCGACTCTTTCTGGCTATTCAACTCTGTCATGTCCCTGAGTTGCGTGGCTGAGTCCTGAGCACGAGTCTCCAACTTCTCCAGTTCTACGCGCACTTGTGCCACCCGGCTCTTTAGCTCGCCGCGCAGTTGGCTCTCGGCCGATTCCCTCTTCTTGAGCTTAGCCCTCACTTCCTCCAGTTCTTTCGCCTTGGCAGCGACAGCGCTGGCCAGAGAGGCCTTCTCCGAACTCAACGCCTGTACTTGGGACGAGAGCATTTGTTGCTCCGCTTGCAGTCGACGCAGAACTTCGCGCTCGCGCACCGTTTTCTTGTCGTCTTGTTGGGCGAACGCCTGCGACGCACTAAGCGCCAACACGAGGAACGCGCAAATGATGCGAGAAATAATGGGCATGAGTCGGTCTCCTTGAGTACGGCTTGGCATCAAAACTCCGATGTCAGATCAATTTGAAACACATCGATCGCAAGCGGTGGCCCGTCGATCTCATTGGCCGAGAACCAGCGTGCACGTAGATGGGTGCGTTGGGTGATGCCTAAGCTTGCGCCCAGTATCCAACCTTTGGTATCCGTGCCTCCCAGATGAAAGTTGGAATCCGTGAATCCGTCCACCACCGCGTCCCGCTGCAAATATTTGTAACCGGCGAAAGCTTGCCACTGGCCCCAGCCGTCGAGCCTTTGATGGCCGACGCTGAGGCGCGCTTGATACCCCACGTTGCGCGCGGCTTGGTCGACCAGCCCGTTGGTCCGGGCAAAAATTTCTGTTCGATCGTAACCGATGTTCTTCACATAGTCGCCTAACAGGCTCAGGTGATACGGATCAAAACTGGCCATGTCCAGTTGGGCGGTGAGATTGACCAGGCGGAAGTCGGCAGCCAAACCCAGCAAGGGATTGCCGCCGTTGGTGACAATGTTGAACACCGTGTTTCCCTTCTGGGCGAATTTGGGGATATGAGTTCGATTGACCGGATCGTTCACCGGGTCGTTGAAGGCTCCCGCGATGTTCTTGAACTCATACAGCGCGATCGCCGCCTTGATCCTGCTGAATCCTCCGAGTTTCTTTTCCGCTCCCACTTGCAGACCATAGATCCACTTGTTTCGTGCACACGTTGCTGTCTGTGTCGCGTTGGTACACTCCACCTTTTCCAGCGGAAATGCGCCTGCGGTGAGGAAGGGCTGGAGAGAATCGGCGACCTTCGGTTTCAGCACAACGCCACCGCCCTCGAAGTTCAGATCGTCGTCCCACACCAGATCGGAGTAGAAGAACAGATTCGGTATGCGTCCGCCGGAGAATGAAAGCCAACTGAGCGGATCGATTTTCAGATAAGCGCGATCCAGCGCAAAAGATGCGCGATTGAAGGTGTTGCCAAGTGTTTGATTGGCGGACACCGGATTGGCATTGCTGCCGGTGCTCAGTCGCAAGCCGATCATAGACCAGTCCGTGAGCTTCGCATCCACCCCCAAACGCAATCGGAA
>JANNFC010000141.1:0-2103 GCA_031379405.1 Betaproteobacteria bacterium
CTTGGCGCGGGGGCAAACTTCGGGGGTTTCCAAAGGGGGCGAAGTGATTGGTACGTAGCCCCCTTTGGTCAAGGGCGGGGTCAATACCCCGCCCGCGAAGTCCCCTTTATTTCAGGGTTGGTACCAGGTCTTGCAATGCAGTATTGCGGTCTGCCTGGAATGCAAACCTCAAGGTCTTTGTTGACACTAGCACTCGATGATCGTTCTTGATCTGAGTAGCCTGCCAGTGTAAGTGGCAGCGCCCCGGCCCTTGCCAAGGAGGCGGTTACCATTTTCTAGATAGAGAAGTACCCAGAGGTGTAGGATTGCCAAGCGAGAAGCCCACTTCCGTCCTACGCCGTCGCAAGACTTGACCCCATGATCCGCTGAACGGGGAACATGTCCGCTCTCGACTAGACGATGCGAACCAGGGACGAGAAACCCGCGAGCTTCCGATCTCGCGTGACCAGGATCATCGGTTCCGTGGAAGCCTGCGCAAGAAGCAAGCGATCGAACGGATCGGAATGGTCTCCCAGGAGCGCCTCCGTGGCGACCGCATGCCGGTCGCTGACCGGAAGTTCGCGATAGCCAGAAGCTCTAAACAACGCAGACGCGCGCTCCGAAGACACGGGCATGTCGCCGCGGGCCAATCGATGCTTGATGGCGATCTCCCACACGCTCGCGCTGCTCACATAAAGATCGCTGCGCTCATCGAGAAGGAAGCTTCGGGCTTCCTGAGAAAGCCGAGGATCATCTGTGACGGCCCATAGCGCGATGTGAGTGTCCAAGAGCAGTCTCATCAATGCTCTTCCGAGTGCTCAGGCCCCTGCCCTTCCAGCGCTGCGTGGATGAGGCGGTTGGCCGCGTCAATGTCCTCCGGGACTTCGAACTCCCCTTTCGCCAGCCCAATCCGTCGTTCGACAGACTTCTCACCCAGGGCGCTTAATCGGGCCACTGGCTTCCCGTGCCGGGTTAGCACGTACTCGACCGCATTGCCGGCGAGGAGGTCCTCGACGAGCTTCGATAAGTGGGTTTTGGCGTCGAACAAGGTAACCTCTGGCATGGCGCGGCCTATTTCGGGGTTGTAACGAGTCATCATAACACAGCTAGTTAGACTAGTTATCCGTGATTCATCCTGCCGCGCCGGAAGGATCGGCATTCGGGATTAGAACTTTGGTGTCGACAACCACGGCTGCCTTAGGGGATCCGGGGTCGGGAGGGCGACAGCCACGCCGTCGGTCATTCCTCGATCGCGCGCCCTGGGTCTGGCGTCACGGGTCTGCGGCATTGAGCATCGAACGATTGCTCGCCCCGTCGATACCCGGAAGCAAGCCTCCTTCGCGCTGCGAGACCGGCAGCGGCTTCATGGAGCTCATCGATCGAGGATCCCTTCGACGGATTCCGAGCAACAATCGGGTGCGCGTTCATATCGACCAACTCCCGATGCATGCGCCGCCGCCCGTAGCGCCCTCGGTGATGCGGTTGCACCACCTGCATTTGTGCCCTCAGTTGCGCGTACGATGTGCGCGCGCCGAGCACGGGCGCTGCTGCTCGGCGTATAAACCACTGGGCGACACCTTCAGTAGCTCGCACATCATTCGCACGGGGTAGGCCTCGCGATGGGCGCGCATCCAGGCGTACCTCACATCGATTCCTTGGCAAAGTACGCCGCCGCTTTTTTAGAATCTCCTTCTCCATCTTTAGTCGTGCATTCTCACTGCGCAGCCGGCTCAATTCGGCTTGCATCTCATCGACCGGCTTGGCCGTTTCCGACTTGATCAACCGCTCGCCCCTGCGCGCCCGGCGTACCCAGTTCGCCAGGGTCTTGTCCGACATCTCCAGCGAGCGCGCCACTTGCCGAATGCCTCGCCCTCCCTCGATCACCTGCTTGACTGCGCACTGCCTAAACGCCTCCGTGTATTGCCTGTTCGCTATCGCTTTCATACAACCTCCATAAGGCCCACATCCTAAACCCCATGGCGTCCACTTTTTCAGGACCAGTTCAAATCGGGGTGGAACAGCCTTGCTAGGCGCACGTCGTCCGATGCACTGATCGCATGCTCGAATTCGTTGAACCATTCGTCCACGATCGCAATCCAGGATCTCCGTGCAATGACTGGCATC